>CANCOY010000010.1 GCA_947379865.1 Acetobacteraceae bacterium | reverse complement strand
ACCCGCGACGTCTCGGAGCCCGGCCCGGCCGAGGCCATCGTGCGCGGCGCGGTCGAGGCCTTTGGGCGGCTGGACGGCGTGGTGAACAATGCCGGCATCCTGCGCGACCGTATGGTCTGGAAGATGTCCTACAACGACTTTGATGCGGTCATGAAGGTCCACCTTTACGGCGCCTTCAACATCAGCCGCACCGCCGCCCAGATCTTCCGCGAGCAGGGCAATGGCGGATCTTTTGTGCACATCACCTCAACCTCTGGTCTGGTGGGCAATGTGGGCCAGGCCAATTACGCAGCGGCCAAACTGGGCATTGTGGGCCTGTCGCGCTCGCTCGCGCTTGATCTGGCACGGGCTGGTGTGCGCTCCAACTGCATTGCGCCCTTTGCCTATACACGGATGGTTGCCTCCATCCCCGGTTGCGACACCGACGAATTCCGCGAGACCGTGAAGGAAATGACGGCTGCCAAGATCGCGCCCCTTGCCACCTTCCTGCTGGCCGACGATGCCCGCGAGGTCAGCGGCCAGGTTTTTGCCGTGCGCGGCAATGAAATCAGCGTCATGAACCAGCCCCGCCCCACCCACACCATCCACGATGCAAGGGGCTGGACCCAGGCAAGCCTGCGCAGCCGCTTCCTGCCGCTCGCCCGGCCAAACCTTGTCGCCCTCGACACCACGAACGAGGTCTTTGCCGGCGAGGTCATCTGATCCCGGCGGATCCCGCGCAAAACGGCCGCCGGAGGCTGGCGAATGCCGGCGTCTGGCGGCAATCTGCGCCCATGTGAAAGAGGATGACCGCCGTGACAGAGGCCCAGAGCGAAAGCTTCCCAGAGATCCGTGAGTCGGTCCGCCGGCTCTGCGCCGAGTTTCCCGGCCCCTATTGGCAGGCGCTGGACCGCGAACGCGCCTATCCCACCGAATTCGTTCAGGCGCTGACGCGCGAGGGTTTTCTCTCGGTCCTGATCCCGGAAGAATATGGCGGCTCTGGCCTTGGCCTGGGTGCGGCAACGGCCATTCTGGAAGAGATCCATCGCTCTGGCTGCAATGGCGGCGCCTGCCATGCCCAGATGTACACCATGGGCACCATCCTGCGGCATGGCAGCCCGGAACAGAAGGCAAAGTACCTGCCCGCGATTGCCAAGGGTGAGCTGCGGCTGCAGGCCTTTGGCGTGACGGAGCCCACCAGCGGCACCGACACCACCCGCCTGCGCACCTTCGCCAGGCGCGAGGGCGATCATTATGTGGTCAACGGCCAGAAGGTGTGGATTTCGCGGGCCGAGCATTCAGACCTTATGGTCCTGTTGTGCCGCACCACCGCCCGCGAGGATGCGGCCAAGCCGACCGACGGCATGTCGGTGCTGATCGTCGAAATGAACGAGGCCAAGGGCAACGGCCTTACCATCAGGCCGATCCGCACCATGCTGAACCACGCCACCACCGAACTGTTCTTTGACGACATGAAGGTGCCCGTGGAGAACCTGATCGGCAAGGAAGGCCAGGGCTTCAAGTACATCATCGACGGCATGAATGCCGAACGCGTGCTGATTGCCGCAGAGTGCATTGGCGACGGGCGCTTCTTCATCGACCGCGCCAGCGCCTATGCCCGCGACCGCTCTGTCTTTGGCCGCGCCATTGGCGAGAACCAGGGCGTGCAATTCCCCATTGCGCGCGCTTATGTCCAGGTCTCGGCCGCCGCCCTGATGGTGGACAAGGCTGCCGCCCTGTTCGATGCCGGCCTGCCCTGCGGCTCGGAAGCCAATATGTCCAAGATGCTGGCCTCCGAAGCCTCGTGGTTTGCGGCCGACACCTGCATCCAGACCCACGGCGGCTTCGGCTTTGCCGAGGAATACGATATCGAACGCAAGTTCCGCGAAACCCGCCTCTATCAGGTGGCCCCCATCTCCACCAATCTGATCCTGAGCCACGTCGGCACCCACGTGTTGGGCATGCCCAAATCCTTCTGAGCGAAAGGTCATTACAGTACGTTACCGAAGGAGAGGGCAAACGATGACGATTCTTTGTTGTCAAAAAAAGGCTTTATGCTACCATTAAGAGGTGTCGAATGGTCGCAGCCTTCTTCGGACGCCGACTTTCGCTTGAGCCAAAAATCCCAAGCCATGAGAGTGCAAGGCGGAAAAATCATGGAATTTTTATTTGGATTCGAAAATAAAAAATCAGTGAAAAGCGCATTTTTGTTCTATTTTTTGCATTTCATGATTGGAATGACAATTCTAATACTTATTCTGTATTCACTTCCAAAAAATTTGCAAAATAGCGTTTTCGTAGGTCAAGTCTTAGCAGCAATATACTGCACTACAATGTCTATATTTATTTTAAAAATTAAAAATCTAGAAAGTAAATATATTGGATATATCATTTTGACTCTAACATTATCATTAGCGTTTGGGGCTATTGGTGGTCTTTTAATGCCCTCTTATATGACAACAATTGGCGGCATATCAAAGCAACAATAGTGAGAAATATTCACAGTGACCTTCTCCAAAGGGCATTAGATCGACGTCCCATTTTAGAACCGCTCTCTCACAGCCTCAAAAAAAGGAGACGGCTCTTTGCCTCAATATGGCTCGCCATCGATTGAAAGTTGGCACTTTTTGACACCGAAGTCTTTCCTCTGTCCCCTGCTGCTCGGTCCTCTGAGCAGCATTTTTTCGCCAAGGACCCTGAAGTAGGCACAATAAGCACCGACTAGGATGCAAAACGGATTTGCCATAACATGGCATAAAATTTTCAATCGAAACAACAATCATAGATGTCTGAGCGAAAGGTTCCTCCCCATGCGGCGTGCCGCCATCGTCACCCCCGTCCGCACTGGTGTGGGCAAGTTCCAGGGCAGTCTGCAGTCCATTCCGGCCGAGCGCCTTGCCGCCGCTGTAACGGACGCGGTGGTCAAGCGCAGCGGCATTGATCCGGCGCTGATCGACGACGTGGTCTTTGCCCAGAGCTATGCCAATGGCGAGGCACCGTGCATTGGCCGCTGGGCGGCCCTTGCGGCAGGCCTGCCCATCGAGGTGCCGGGCGTGCAGGTGGACCGGCGCTGTGGTGGCGGCCTGCAGGCCATCGCCAATGCCGCCATGATGATCCAGACCGGCGCTGCCGATGTGGTGATCGCCGGCGGCGTCGAGAGCATGAGCAATGTCGAGTACTACACCACCTCCATGCGCGGGGGCGCCCGGGCTGGTTCTGTAACCCTCTACGACCGGCTGGAACGCGGCCGTGAACGCTCCCAGCCGGTGGAACGCTTTGGCGTTATCTCTGGCATGATCGAGACGGCGGAAAACGTCGCCCGCGATTGCGCCATCAGCCGCGAAGACTCCGACGCCTATGCGGTTGAAAGCCATCGCCGCGCCGCCGCCGCCTGGCAGGCCGGCCGCTTTGCCGAGGAACTGGTGGAAATCTCCATCCCCCAGAAAAAGGGCGATCCCCTGCGCTTTGCCAGCGACGAGGGCATCCGCACCGACGTAACACTTGAGTCCATGGCGGCGCTGCGGCCCATCATCAAGGGTGGGGTGGTGACCGCCGGCAATTCCAGCCAGCAGAACGATGCCGCCGCCGCCTGCCTTGTGGTGGCCGAAGACAAGCTGGCCTCGCTGAGCCTTGATCCCATGGGTTTCATGGTGGGCTGGGCGGCGGCGGGCTGCCATCCCGGCACCATGGGCCTTGGCCCGGTGCCAGCGGTGGAGCGCCTGTTCAAGCGCACCGGCCTTGGCTGGAACGACATCGATCTGGTCGAGTTGAACGAGGCCTTTGCCGCCCAGGTGCTGGGCGTACTCAAGGGCTGGCACTGGGACGAGCGGGACAAGCTGAACGTGAACGGCTCGGGCATTTCGCTGGGCCATCCCATCGGGGCCACGGGCGTGCGCATCCTTGCCACCCTGCTGCATGAGTTGAAGCGGCGCGGCGGCCGTTACGGCCTGGAGACTATGTGCGTTGGCGGCGGCCAGGGCGTGGCGGCAATCTTCGAACGCGCATGACCTCCACCGATCCCACCCGCCTGCTGGACGCGCTCCAGCCGGGCCTCAACGTCTATGTCTCCGGCACGGTGGCCGAGCCACTGGCGCTGCGCGAGCTGCTGACCCGTGATCCCGGGCGCACGCGTAGCGTCCACTTCGTTTCGTGCCTGGTGCCGGGCATGAGTGATTTCGATTATGCCGCCCTCGACCCCACCTCGCGGCTGACGACCTTCATGATGCCCGCCGTCCTGAAGGACTCCTTTGCGGCCGGGCGGGTGCGTCATCTGCCGCTGTGCTACAGCCAGATCGCGGCCTGGCTGGCGGGGCCGGCGGCACTGGATGTTGCTATTGTTCAGGTTACACCGCCAGATGCCCAGGGCATGGTCAGCTTTGGCACGGCGCCAGATTTTGCACCCATCGTGGTGCCGGCAGCGCGGCGTGCCATTGCCATGATCAACCCCAATCTGCCCCGCCCTCGCCGCAGCCCCAGCATGCCACTGTCGGCCTTTGATGTGGTGGTGGAAGCCCCGGCGCCGATCATCCTTGGCAGCGATCCCGAGGTGGGGCCTGATGTCCATCGCATTGCCGATCTGATCGCCGAATTGATCCCCGATGGCGCCGCCATCCAGACCGGTATTGGTGGCGCGCCGGGTGCCGTGCCACGCAAGCTTATCCACCACCGCAATCTCGTCATCCGGGGCGGGATGATCTCGGACGCCTATCGCGACATGGCGGAAGCTGGCGCGCTGGCGCCCGGTGGCCGGCACATCACGGGTGTCGCCTATGGCACGGCTGGCCTGCTTGCCTTTGCCGTGGAGCACGATCTGGCGGAATTCGCTGATGCCAACATCACCCACGGCACCGCCTCGCTGCTGGGCGTCGAAAAATTCCATGCCATCAATTCGGCCCTGGAGGTCGATCTGCTGGGACAGGCCAATATCGAATGGCAGGGCACGCGCATGGTGAGCGGTGTGGGTGGGGCGCCCGATTTCGCCAGGGCCGCCATGCGCTCGCCCCGCGGCATGGCCATCATCGGCCTGCAGTCCACCGCAAAGGCCGGCGCCATTACGCGCATCGTGCCCCGCCTTGCCTCGCCCAGCGTCTCTCTCAGCCGCACCGATCTTGATGTGGTGGTGACGGAACATGGCGTTGCGCGCATTCGCCATCTGGACCTCGACGCCCGCGCCGAGGCCCTGATTGCCATTGCAGCCCCCGCCCACCGGGAATCCCTTGCCAAGGCATGGGCAGAGATGCGGCGGGCCATGTAGCAGAACGGTCTTGCCGCCAGCCTGCCAACGCCCTATGTGCAAGGAATGAATGCGCCCGATCGGCCCGGCAAGGGCCACCCTGCACACCATCTGCCCGATGGCCGCTTTGCCAACCCTCCGGGCAGCCCCGTGCGCCAGGTAGGTCTGAAGGAAGCGGCGGCATTCTTTGCCCGCCAGATCACCAAGAACCGCCGCCCGATCATGCTGCCGCCGGACCACTCGCTTGGTGAGAGCGAGGCGCTGGCGCAATGGGCCGCACTTGAGGGCCACGACGGGATCCTGTGGCTTGGCCATGCCAGTTTCCTGATCCGGATTGCAGGCGTCACCTTTCTGACTGACCCTTATCTTGGCCTGGTCGCCGGCCCGCGCAACATCGGCCCGCGCCGCTATGTTGCGGCCGCAATCCATCCCCGGCGCCTGCCCCATTTCGACGCCATCGTGCTCAGCCACGACCATTACGACCATCTGTGTGAATGGACCCTGGGCGAACTGGCTGAGCGCCGCCATGACATCGACATCGTCTGCCCGCTTCGCCTGGGACAATTCTTTGCCAAGCGTGGTTTTTCGAGGGTGCATGAACTGGACTGGTCCGATCATACGACCATCGGCGGCGTCGAAGTCACGGCTCTGCCGGCCATTCATTTCTCTGGCCGGGGCGCGCGGGACCGCAACCGGACCCTTTGGGCCTCATTTGCCTTTCGCGGGCCGCTGCCTGGGGATGGGTCGGGGCCGGGCGCCCATGTCTATTTTTCGGGCGATACGGGCCATGGCCCGGTATTCCGCGCCATCGGCATGACACACGGCCCCTTTGACCTCGCCGTGGTGGGCATCGGTGCCTATGACCCGCAGACGATGATGCGGCCGGTGCACGCCAACCCGGAAGAGGGCCTGGACATTGGCCGGGATGTGGGGGCGCATGTAACGCTTGGCATGCACTGGGGCACCATCGTGCTGACCGACGAACCCGTGCTGGAACCGGCCGAGCGCTTTCGCAAGGCCGCAGAGGAGCGCGGCCTGGGGCCAGACCGGGCCTGGCTGCTGAAGGTTGGCGAGGCACGTCCCCTGCCCCGCCATTGGCCCTCCAACAGCCCCTGAAACCACGCCTTCAGGCGTTGCGAACGGTAAGGCCACCATCCACGGGAATGATCGCCCCGGTAAGATAGGAGGCCGCTGGCAGGCAGACGCTGAGGGTGATGTGCGCCACCTCTTCCGGGTTGCCATAGCGGCGCAGGGCGGTGCGGCGCTTGGCAAAGATGGTCTTGTGCTCGTCAGAGATGGAGGCGGTCAGGCTTGTGCTGATCGGCCCGGGGCAGATGCAGTTCACGGTGATCCCCTCTGGCCCAAGGTCGACCGCCAGACCGCGGGTAAGGCCGATGACGCCCGTTTTGGCTGCCACATAGGGGCTGTCCATGGGCGTCGCACCCAGACCTTCGGTCGACGCCACATTGACGATGCGGGCGGCATCCGACTTGCGAAGATACGGCAGCGCCGCCCGCACCATCCGCTGATGGGCTGTCAGCAGGCCGGTAAGCGCGCGGTCCCAGACCGCGTCATAGCGGTCATCATCCAGCGCCATGAAGGCACCGAAGCCAGCATTGTTGACCAGAATGTCGAGGCGGCCGAAATGCGCCGCAATCTCGTCCACCACCCGCCGGATGGCGGCGCCATCAAGGGCGTCGAGGGTCCAGCCATGGGCGATACCGCCCGCCGCCCGCACCTCGTCCACCACGGCTGCAAGGCCCGCCTCGTTGATGTCGGTCAGCGCCACCTCGGCACCTTCAGAAGCGAAAAGAAGCGCCGTTGCGCGCCCCATGCCGCTTGCCGCACCGGTGATCACGGCCACACGGCCCTTCACGGACCGGCTTAGCGTGGGAATCCTGTCTGCCATCTGTGCCTCCCTGTCAGCCGCCTTCATCGGGCGGTCGTAGTCTCCTTATCATGCACCAGACGATTGGCAAGCGCGGGCGGCGGCGCATTTATTTCTTATGCCTAACGTTCTATTAATATCCTCGGCATAGGCTGAGTTGCGCCGAACCCCGGCATTACCGACACCCATCAGGTAACCCAATGTCTCATTGCGAACAAATAGCGGTTTTTCCCTCAAATAATTCAGTGAAAAAACGCCGACAGGCCGGCTTCACATTGCTTGAGTTGCTGGTTGTTATTGCGATCCTCGGACTTCTGATGGCGCTTGTTGCGCCGCGCGTAATGACCTTGTTCGGCAATGCGAAAGAAAAGATCGCCTCCCAGTCGGTCAGCCAGATCGCTGATGTTCTTGAATTCTATCGCCTCGACATGGGCACCTATCCGGCAACAGAACAGGGACTGCAGGCCCTGATCACGGCGCCCCCCGGCGCTGCAAACTGGCGCGGGCCCTATCTCAAGGACGGCAGTGTGCCCCTTGATCCCTGGGGCAAGCCCTTCCAGTACCGCTCCCCCAGCAGCCGCCCGGGCCATTCGTTCGACGTGTTCTCTCTGGGCGCCGAGGGTCGGGCCAATGCGACACCGATCATAAATCCCTGAGGGCGCTGGCCGACGTCAGGGGATCCGCGCCCATTCGGCAATGCGCAGGCAGGTCAGGGCGCCAACGCCACAGCCGAGTTGAACCGTCGCGCGACGGTTAAGGGCCGGCAATCCCACGGTGGCCGCCCGGATGACATAGACACCCGGGCCAGCCCGGCCGGCCTTCCCCCCCGTCTGCGCTGCCATGCCGATGGCAGGCGGCAGGCCGCCAAATGGTTGCTGAACCGCAGGGCCGGTCCGCGCCATCCCCGGGCTTTCTTTGGCCAGACTGAGGTGGGGTAAAAGGGCAGCCGCAATTTCCGGGGTCATGCCGGCAACCAGCGCGATCTCGCCAATATCCGACATTGGCGCCTGGGGCGGGCCATAGGGAAGGCCAAGATCAAGATAACGCGCGGCGGCCATGGCCCTCGGCTGCGCGCCCTCGCCACCCCGCCAATCCACCACGGCCTGTGCCAATTGCATGGCCTGACCCGGTGACACACCAACCGAGCGCAACAGGGCTTGCAGCGCAGCGGCCGGCGCCGTGTTGGGGTTAAGCCTGTCTGCCCCATCCTCGATCCGCACCTCAACCGTGCGATTGCCAATGGTCACGAGATGGGCCTCACCATCAGCGCGCCAGCCTCCTTCACCCTGGCGCAGCAGACGGAATCCCGCCTCCTGAACGGCGCCGTCCACAGCCGCCTCGGCCTCGGCCGCATCGACCAGATTACGGGCAATGCGCGCCTCGCTCCGCCCACTTGCGCCGATCACCACGCCAATCAACGACAGCAGGGTCAGGGTCCACAGAACCACCAGCAGGGCAAAGCCCCGCTGCGCCAGGTCTGGGTCCCTCAGTGTGCGATCCCTTGTTGTCATCGCCGCCGGATCAGGGTGCAGATGTGGGGGCGCCCACGGCCGCATTGGGATTGGATCTGCCCGTTGCCCTGAGATTGTTCAGGGTTGTTGGCACGAGTGCCGGCCCCCGCAGGGTCTGGCGAAGGTCTTCGGTCAGGGCGCGGGCATCGCGCTGGTCATGGATGATATGGGGGGTGATCATGACCAGCAATTCAGTCCGCGCACGGACGTTTTTCTGGGTGCCAAAGAGGCTGCCAAGCACCGGAATGTCCTTGAGAACCGGAAACCCGGCATTGCCCTCCGAGTTGGTGTCGCGGATCAGGCCCGCCATGCCGATGGTCTGGCCGTCTTCCACCACAACGCGGCTCTTGATGCGGCGCTGGGGAAAGGTTGGTGAATCGATACCTGAGGTATTGGTCGCCACCACATCGCTGACTTCCTGCGAGATATCCATCGACACCAGGCCACCACTGTTGACCCGGGGCGTTACCTGAAGAATTACGCCAGTATCCCGGTACTGGATACTGCTGACGATCGGGGCATCGGGGTTCTGGGTGGAAACCGACGTCTGGGTGACATAGGGCACCGTATCACCGACCTGCAGGAAAGCCGGCTGATTGTCGACAGCCACAATCTGCGGCGAGGACAGCACGCGCACATTGGTGACGTCCTGCAGCGCACTCAGGGCAAAGCGGGCTGAGCCAAGGGCGCGCGACAGCACAAAGCCCGGGAAGGCACCTGCAATGGATCCAGCGGTTGCGGTGGAGAGTGTCGAGGCAATGCCGCCGTTCTGGAAGAAGAACTGGGTTCCGTATTTGAGATTATCGTTGAGTGTTACCTCGGCGATGGTGGCGTCGATGCGCACCTGCTGGGGCAGGATATCGATCTTGCGCAGCATGGCCTCAACCATCTCCTGCTCGCGCGGGTTGCTGTAGATCAGCAGGATGCTGTTGTTGCGGTTGCCGATGACCCTGATGCCCTCTTCCTGGCCACCCCCACCGCCCTGCGGTTCAGACCCGCCGGAAAGTGCGGTTGGCGGCTCGGGCAAGGCATTGCCGGCCTCAGGGCCACCCGGCATGCCGCCAGGCATGCCTTTCTCGCTGCCAAGACCACCCGGAGAGGGGCTGGGCGAGCCTGATGATCCGCCTGATCCAAGTCCCCCTCCCGAGCCCGAGCCGCCAAAGGGGCTTCCCGAGATCAGGGCTGGCTCAAGACCGGGCGCCGTCCCACCCTGGGCACTGGCACCACCGGCCCCCTCACCCATGAACGCCCGGCGAAGCATCCGCTCAAGGTCCATCACGTCGCCATTCTGCACGAAATAGACATGCCAGATCCGGCCCGTCACCGCGCCGGCAAAGTCGGCGACCGCAAATATCCGCTTGGCGTCTTCGATGAAATGGGCCTGCGGGGCCACCACCATGACCGCATTGGCACGCTTCAGGGCAATGATACGCACCACACCGGCCAGGGGGCCTTCACCAGCGGCACCCATGGCCTGGGCAAGGTTGCCAGCCGCTGTTGTGGCATCGCCATTGGCAACCGGCAGCACCGCAA
The DNA here is from genome assembly GCA_947379865.1 of Acetobacteraceae bacterium. Lineage (GTDB taxonomy): Bacteria > Pseudomonadota > Alphaproteobacteria > Zavarziniales > Zavarziniaceae > CANCOY01. Next base: position 38,846 of record CANCOY010000010.1, on the reverse strand, counting down.
AGGACTGGTTGCGCAACATGTCGGTGTCAAAGGTGGCCACGAGATCGAGAAGGCCGGCACGGGCCGTGGGCTCGCCACTGACAAGCAGCACATTGCGACCGGGGTCGGCCACAACCTTGGCGCCAACGCCAACAAAAGGTTCAAGCACCTTGGCGAGATCACGGGCGGAGGCATAGGTCAATGTAACAACAGCGGTACCCGATCCCATGTCATCCCGATTGACGACGGGGCCTGAGCCCGCCTCTGTCGCCACCGTAACCCGGTAAAGCCCATCACGAACCACAAGGGTTGCGCCGTTCTGGGCGAGCAGCGACTGCAGGGCAGATAACAGTTCGGCCGGCGGCAGCGCCCTCTCTGAGCGGATCGTCGCCGTTCCATGAACCGAAGGATCGATGGTGTAGGTAACCTTCAGCCCATCACCCAGAATCGTGGCTGCAATCTGCCGGATATCGGCGTCTGCAAAATTCAGGGTCATGGGCGTAGCCTCTGGCGAGGCTGCGGCTGAGGCGGGGATGCTGGCTGAGGTCGCCTGCCCAAGGGACGTGCGCTCCTCTCCCGAGCGCGGCGATGCCACGATCGGGCCACTGCTGTGTGGCAAGGCTGGCCCACCGCGCGCTTCGGGCAAGGGGGCTGGCTGGGGCAAAGGCTTTTGCACACAGCCAGAAAGCGCGATCACGAGTGTTGTGATGAGAAGGGTCTTTTTCATGATATCTCGCGCGGGACGCATCTCAGGGGGGCGCCATCGGGAAGGGATTGCCCGGCATCTGGGTGGGCGGAGGCGGACGCATGCCACCTGTGGGGTCTGAGCCGCCGGGGCCTGCTGTGCCCTGCAGCAGGGCCGCCTGCAAACCTGAGGGACCGGACAGGATGACACGGGTGGCTTCGATCTGGTGAACGGTATAGGCACCGACCTGGTCGCCTTCGGCAAGCGAGAGCGGCTTGCCCCCCTCGCTCTCGAAAATCGCACGGCGCAAATCGGGGCCAAAAATAATGCCCGAAAGACGCGGCACATCCCCTGCGGGAATGCCCGGAATCTCGGGCGATACGGCAGGCTTGCGCGATGGCGTGAACAAGGGCCTTGCCCGCGCCGTTTCAACATCGGTTGCAGGCTCGGCAAACGCCGGCGCGCAAAGGCTGCAGCAGGGCAGCAGGGCAAGGCCCAGCGCAAACCCAATGTGCCGGCGCGCCCGGGCCATCATGAGGGCGAACCCGTCATGCCGGGGGCTTCGGCCGCGGGCGGCGGGGTACGAAAGCCACGAATGGTGAAACTGGCCCGCATCGCCTGCCCTTCGCTTAGGGTGCTGTCCTTGCCAATGCCCTCGGCAGTGCCGGTACCACCGTGGATTTCAAGATCGTCAAGAACGAGGGCCAAAGAGCCCTGGCGAAGACTGCCGATCATTGTGATCAACGCATCATAGGGCCCCTCAAGATTCAACCGTAGGCCAATTTTTCGCAAAGCGCCCGCATCCTCAGCCGGCAGGGTCTCAACGCTGGAGAGGGCAAGCCCCGCATCCGATGCTGCCGTCGTCACAAGATCCTGCAACAGGGCGGCACCCAGAGCATCACTCTCGGCTTCAATGAGGCCGGCGGGATAGGATGCAATTGCATTGGCCCCGGTCGCGTCAGGGCCATCCGGCGGCACCTCTGCAATACGCTCTTCCATGCGCGCAGCCAAAGCCAGGCGACTGGCAAGCCGGGCGCCCTGTTCGGCGTGAAGCTCAACCAGCGGCTGCCCGACAAGCAGCCACACAATGCCAAGGCCGACCGCCAGCAGCGCAAGCGCCAACGCCTGGCCACGCCGTCCCGTGGGCAGGCTGGACGGCCGGGCGCCCCCAGGATCACGGCTTGACGGCGACAGGCTCATGGCGCCGCCTCAAGGCTGATGGTGAAACTCTCGACGCCGCTGCCAGCCTCGCGGGTAACCGGTGCGGCGAAGGCGGCGTTACGAAGCCCCGGGTGACCGGCAACGGCGGCAAGCAGATCGGTTGCGGCGGTCGAATGGCCGATCAGGGTCAACCGGCGGGCCTTCAGGCTGAAATCTGTCAGATAACTGTGGTCCGGAATTGCCGCCGTTACAGTTGCCAGAATGGCAAGTGCATCGCCAACACGGGCCAGTTCCTGGGCAACGGGGCCATGGGGGCGCCCATCGGTGCGCGCCTGGGCTTCGGCAAATTGCGGTTCCATGGCGGCAATGCGCGCCTCGACCCTGGCCATGGCAAGCATCTGGACAACGAAGGGCAGCGTGAGCAGCAGGACAAGCCCTGCGGCAACCACCCCACCCCGGATCATCCAGCGCTGCCTTTGCTGCTTTCTCACACCCTCACTGCGGGGCAAGTCAATCACACCCGCCTGGTCAGCGCCTGTGGCAGCGGCTATGCCGGCAATTTCCAGGCCCACAGCCCTCAGGGGCACAATAACTCCGTCCACCAGCACGCGGGGAACCAGGCTGAGGCTGACATGGAGACGGCCATGGGTGCGGTCGCGCTCCGCAACCACCGCATTCCAATAGACCTCATCGGCAGCAAAGGGGGTTTCACGGTCCATCTCATAGCTGATGACCCGGCGCAATTCAGCCTCGGCCGCAAGTGGCAGGTTGAGGTCCTTGCGCAGCACACTGCCCGGCGGCGGCCGCAGCAGGCCGCGCTGGGGTCGCTTGGCTGCAGCCGTCATGCGCGCAAGCCGGTCAAGGCCCGCAGGGTCAAGCGTGAAGTCCCCCGCAATGCCAAGGCTGGCACCACGTCCACGCGTCAGTCGCACCGCCGGGCTTTGCCCGGTTTCCACCTGCAGCATTTCCACAAAAAGATCATCCCCCACCCCCGGCGCTGCAACGGCGGGCGATAGGTTTAGAAGAGTAACAATCTCCCGGCACCACCATTCCGTGAACACACGAAGCATGATCAGTTCCCTGCGGGGACTTTGGAAGAAACACCAAGTTTTAGCGATAAGCCAGACATCGCCATTTTTTTCCCTATTCTGAATGTTCCGCAACCCGGGGGGCGAAAATCATGTCTGGCCACGGCTGTGGCGGCGGTCGTTCGAACAGAATACGCAGGCGCAGCAGGCGGGGCAAAGACCCGTCTTCCACACGGTCACGCCATCCCTGATTGGCACCGGCACTATCGCCGATAACCCAGTAGGCAATGGACAGGCCGGAAACGCCATCAAGCAGATTGATCTTTCCCTCGGCAGGCTGCCCTCCCGAGGCGGGTGGCAGCCGGGCAGTCCACTGGAGCACCAGGTGTCCGGAACTGTCAGCCGAGATGACAATGTGCGCCCGCCGCAAATGCTCCGGCACCGCCAGAGGCAGCAAGCCGTCAAATGTGACAATCCGACCGTCGCCGGCAAAGCCGCCAAAGGCATCCGAGACAATGCCCCGCAAGGCATGGTCAACCGCCTCGACCCGCCCCGCCTCGGCCAGGGCCTGGGACTGGCGACGCCAGGCATCCATGCTGAACCGCACCGCCGCCACCAGCCCGAGCATCAGCATGGACAGGATGACAAGGGCCACCAGAACCTCCACCAGGGTGAAGCCGGCAGATCGCCCCCCGCGCGCCCTCATCTCGCAACCTCAGGCTTGGAGAGACGGCGGGTCCGCAAGAGCACTTCGCGCTGTCGGCCGGTATCACGCCAGCCCACATGAACCGCAATCTCATAAAGGGTGACGCTCTGGGGCGGACCAATGCCAGTAGGCGGCATGCCTGTTGAGCCGATGGGCGTTACATCGATCTGCCATCGGTAGCCACCGCCATCATCACCCGACGAGGTCCCGGGGATCAGCGGGGCGGCAATCCCGGTATTGGCCAGATGGGAGCGGGCACGGGCGATCGCCTCCTCATAGCGGGCTGCCGTGCGGGCTGAGTCTATTCCGGCGACATTCGCCCGCATGATGACCAGGATCGCCGCCGCCGCAATCGAGAAGGCAATCAGCACTTCAAGCAGCGTAAAGCCACGATCATGCCTCATGGGCAATCCTGACCCGGCCGGTCAACCAATCAATGGTGATGCGCACCACCCTTGCCCCGTCGCGCAGGGTAATGGTGCCGCCCGTCGAACTGCCATCCGGGGCAAACTCGACACCCGCCACGCCCTTGCCGACCACGGCGCTGGCAATGGTCAGGAACTCAACCGCAACCTCTGGTGGCAGCGTATGGCGCGGCGCATTGGCCAGCCCCCAGGTTCGCCGTTCCAGATCGATCATCAGGCGCACGGGGGCATTGCCATATACCGCCTGCCCCCGGGCCTGGCGCAGGTCCTCGGCAATCCCTGTGGCGGCCGCCTCAAGGGCCAATGTCCGATTACCCGGCGACCCGCGCACCGCAATCAGACCCAGCGCCAGGCCGATGATGGCCAGAACCACCAGGATCTCCACCAGCGTGAAGCCGGCTTCAGAGCGCGAGGTCATTGATGCTCAGCATGGCTGTAAGCAAGGAGGCCACAATGCCGGCCACCGCCAGCCCCATGATCAGGGTGATGGCTGGCACCATCACGGCCATCAGGCGCTGGATCATCGCCCCCAGGCGCTCCTCGTGAATGTCTGCCGCCTGAATGGCTGTCTCGGCCAGACGGGCCGTTTCCTCGCCAAGGCGCAGCAACAGGACAAGGCGCGGCGGAAACACGCCGGCCGCCTCAAGTGCGCGGGCAACACCAGCGCCATCCCGCGCACTGTCACTGGCCCGGCGCACCGCCTCCACCGCCACCACATTGCCAAGGGTTTCCTGGGCAATCGCCAGCGCCCCGATCAGCGGCACGCCATTGCCTAGCAGGGTCCCAAAGGTGCGGGCAAAACCTGCCGCCAGCCCCTCTCGCAGCAAAGGCCCAAGCAGTGGCAGGCGAAGCACGGCGGCATCGGCAAGCCGGCGAACCCGTGGTCGGGCCAGGGCCTGCCGCGCGCCGAGGATCACAAAGGGAAGTGCCAGCAGCGCCCACGGAGCGCCATGGCGGACCGCATCACCCAAGGCGAGGAGCACGCGGGTTGCGGTGGGGATCGGCACCCCGCTCTGGGCGAACATGGGCACGAACTGGGGCAGAACCGTGCCGACCAGAAAGATGATGGAGCCAAGGCCCGCAATCACCAGAATGGTCGGATAGACCAGGGCCGACCGGATGGTGAGTGACAGGCTGCGCTGGCGCTCAAGCAGACGGGCCAGCCGCTCCAGCGTCTCCCCAAGGTTGCCACCAGCCTCACCGGCGCGGACAAGGCCGATGTAGAGGCGCGGAAAGCTGCCCGGCTCCGCCGCAAGTGCGGCTGCCAGCGAGCTGCCGCTTCGCAGCCGTTCGCGGACCCGCTCAATCACCGTTCGCCGCCGCCGCGAGGTGGAGGTCTCGGCAACGAAACGCAGGGCCCGGTCAAGGTCCTGCCCGGCTGCAAGCAGGGTGGCGAGTTCGCGGGTGAGGTCGGTGCGGTCCTGATGGCCAAGCCCCCCGCCACCAATGTCGCGGGTCAGCAGGGTGGCAAGGCGCCCGCGCACTTCCGCCGGCGATGTGCGCATGGGCACATGACCATCCCGCTGGAGGCGCGCGATCAGGCTTGCCTCGTCGGCGGCATCCATCGAACCCCGGCGCACGGCGCCGGTTGGATCAATGGCGACATAATCAAAACGCGGCACGCCTCTAGTCCTCGGCCTGGATGCCTCGCATCACTTCCTCGATGGTGGTTCGGCCGGCAAGGGCGGCGTCGAGCCCAGCCTGCCACATGGTGCGCATGCCGGCGGCAACCGCCGCCCGCTCGATCCGCTGGTGATCGGTCCGCGCAATGATCAGCTGGCGTATGGCCTCATCCGGGACCAGAAGCTCGGTAATGGCTTCCCGGCCTCGGTAGCCCGTGTTGCGACAGTGGGAACAGCCCACCGCCCGATAGAGGCGCAACGCGCCGCCATGTTCTGCAGCCGGTCGCATATCAACACCAAAGCGCCTGATCAGTTCGGCAGGCATGGGCTCATGGGTCCGGCAGCGTTCGCACAACCGTCGCACCAGACGCTGGGCCAGAACACCGCGCAGCACTGCGGAGATCAGATAGTCCTCCAACCCCATGTCGCGCAGGCGGGTAACCGCCGCCGCCGCCGTATTGGTGTGCAGGGTGGAGAGCATCAGATGGCCGGTCAGCGAGGCCTGAACGGCGATCTGCGCCGTCTCCCCGTCGCGGATCTCGCCGATCATGATGACATCAGGGTCCTGACGCAGGATGGACCGCAGAAGGTTGGCAAAGGTCAGGCCAATCTGCGGCTTGACCTGGATCTGATTGATTCCGGCCAACTGGTATTCAATGGGGTCCTCGACGGTGACGATGTTGCGCGTCACCGAGTTCAGTTGCCGCAGACCCGTATAAAGCGTTGTCGTCTTGCCGCTGCCCGTTGGCCCGGTCACAAGGACCATGCCATTTGGCAGTTCCAGCAGGGCTTCCAGCCGCGTCGTCACGTCGGCGGGCAGGCCCAGGCTGGCATAGTCAAATTCCACCGCATTGCGGTCCAGTACGCGCAGGACCACCGTCTCGCCGTGAAGCGAGGGCAAGGTCGAAACACGAAAATCAACCTCCTGGCCGCGCACCGCCAGCTTGATGCGGCCATACTGGGGCAGGCGGCGCTCGGCAATGTCGAGACGCGCCATGATCTTGATGCGCGAAATGACCGCCGGGGCAAGGCGGGCAGCGGCCTGCTCCACCTCATGCAGCACGCCATCATAGCGGTAGCGGATGCGCAGCTGATCCTCGAACGGTTCAATGTGAATATCGGAGGCGCGGGTCTCTACCGCCCGCGAAAGCAACTGGTTGACGAGGCGAATGACCGGCGCCTCACTGGCCAGATCCTTGAGCCGTTCGGTATCGTCGCCAGAGAGTTCGGCCTCGGGCAGGCCTGCCTCCGCCGCCTCGGTGGACATGCCCTCGGGATAGAGCCGGTCAAGGGCTGCCTCAAGCTCGATGGGGACTGCCACCTGCAGTGCGACGGCACGTCCGGTGGCAAGGCTAAGGGACTGAACCAGGAACGGATCCAGGGGGTCAGCCGTCGCTACGGTCAGCCCATGGGTATCTGCGGACAGTGGCACAACCCGGGCGCGGCGCAAAAAGCGGGCATGCAGGCGATCCGGCAGGACGGGGGCTGCCGGGTAACTGCCAGCGGTCGCAACCGACAACCGCAGAAAACGGGCAAGCCCTTCAGCAAGCCCCAGTTCAGAGACCAGGCCAAGCTGCGTCAGGGCACCCGACAGGCTTTGTGACGTTTCAGCGGCAACCCGCCGGGCACGTTCAAGACCAAGCGCCTCGATCAGGCCCTCAGCCTCGGCCCAGGCTGTGAACGCCTGCCAGCCGTCAGCCGACGGAAGGCCCGCGGCTCGACCACCCAGGTTGCTGGCCACGACGGCGCCCATGATGTCTCCCGCGACAACCAAACCCAAGATAGCGACACATCATTACTAGCAAATTGCATGCGGGATGCCCACCGGACAAAAGGTCAGGTCATCCCGCATGCGGAGCATTTTCAGCCCTGATCGTAGCGCCGACGCAGTTTCACCATGCCACCGATCCAGCGGTCATAGTTGCCGGTCTTGTTCTGCATATAGCCCAGCACCTGAGGGTGGGGCAGAACCAGGAAGGTTTCCCGGTCCAGCGCCTCGACCACGCAGGCCGCCACCTCAGCCGGGCTCAAGACGCCGTCCACATTCTGGGTGCCTTCGCCAGCCAGGCGCAGCAATGGCGTATCAACCGCCTGCGGACAGAGTACCGAGACGCGAATGCCCTCGTCACGGTGGGTGATCGCGAGGCTTTCCGCAAAGGCGACAGCGGCATGCTTGGTCACCGAATAGACCGCACTGCCAACCTGCGTCAGCAGGCCAGCGGCAGACGCCGTGTTCAGGAAGTATCCGCCGCCCCGGGCAATCATGCGCGGCAGCAGGGCCCGGGCCGCATAGACATGGGCCATCAGGTTCACTTCCCACACATGCTGCCAGACGTCATTCGACGCCGAGCCCACGCTGTGAAAGGATTCGCCCGGCGCCCCGATGCCGGCGTTGGAAACAAACAGGTCGATGGGGCCAACCTGGGCTTCGGTTTCCTCAACCACACGGATGATGTCGGCCTCCTTGGAGACGTCCGCCTGGAAGGAAATTCCGCCAACGGCGCGCGCGACTTCGGCCGCCTTTGCACCGTCAATGTCCACCACCACGATGGCCTTGGCCTTCTCCTGGTGGAAGCGGTCGCACAGGCCACGGCCAATGCCATCCGCGCCGCCGGTGACGACGACAATCTTGCCTTCAATCTTCATGGAATGCTCCTCCCCGCTTTTCCCGATCGCTAGGGTCGGGCCTGAGGCCTGTGAGATCAAGCCGCCCCTGTTGCATGGACCATGGCCTCTGAATGACGAAGGGGCCGGCCACCCTGCGGTGACCGGCCCCCTGTTTCAGCCAAACCCGGCTGTCTGGATCTGCGGCGGGATCAGTGGCCGTGGATCGAGGTGGGCTCCGGCGCGAACTCGGTAATCTTGCGCGGAGCGATGTACTCGATGGCAGCGATCAGCGCGGGCAGCAGCGTGACGGCGCCGACCATGTTGATCATGAACATGAAGCTGAGCAGCAGCCCCATGTCGGCCTGGAACTGAAGCGCAGAGAAGCCCCAGGTCAGCACGCCGACGGACAGGGTGAAGCCCGTGAACATGGTGGCCGAACCCACATCGTTCAGGGCCTGGAGATAGGCCGCATGAGGATTACGGCCCGCCGCCATATAGCGCTGGATGCGGTTGTAGCCATAGATGCCATAGTCGACGCCGATACCCACGGCGATCGCCAGCACCGGCAGGGTCGAGATCTTCAGACCAATGCCGGCCACCGTCAGCACCGCGTTGCCGATCATGGTGGCAAGGATGAGTGGCAGCACGCAGCACACAGACCCGCGCCATTCACGATAAGTCAGCAGCACAAGGCCCATGACCACGGCATAGACGTAGAGCAGCATCGGAATTTCCGCCGCCGCAACCGCCTCGTTCGTGGCCGCTGTAATGCCGACATTGCCCGTAGCCAGACGGATCGAAATGCCCTCGATCTGATTCTCTGGCTGCGACCTGAAGTCCTTCACCGCCGCCACAATCCGGCTGACCGTGGCCGCCATGGTATCGGTTGTGTAGATGTTCAGGGGCAGCAGCGTGCATTTGGAATTCAGCAGGCCGGAGTCCTGATCGATCTGGCTGGTTGCCTGGGCAATGACTTCCGAACGGCGGGGAAGCCCATGCCACTTGAGGTTACCTTCACGCCAGAGGACCGAGATCTTCTTGGCCATGACAGGCAGGCCAACCGAAGAGCGAACCCCCTCGACATTGGCCATTTTCCACTGGAAGCGGTCGAGCAATCCCATGACCTTGTAATCAACGCAGGCGCCATCAGGTGCCTCGATGATCACGGTCAGGATGTTGAGGCCGAGGTTGAAGTGGTCGGCGATATAGAGAATGTCCTTGTTGTAGCGGCTGTTCATCCGCAGTTCGGCGGCGCCTGCATAGACGTCACCGATCTGGAGGCCACGCGACAGATTGGTGGTGAGCGTCTCTACCACACCAACGGGATTGGGCTTGGCATAGGGCACCAGGGCCTTGACGCCGTGTGACATGAACATCGACAGCCCGCCGATGCCAATGCAAACGGCGATCAGGATAAAGGCATTCCGCGGCAGGGCGATGCGCGCCAGCATCGGCCAATAGCGTTCGCGGCTGGCCATCGACTTCTGCACGCGCACCGCATAGGCACTGGTCGGTGCCACATAAGAGATCAGCAGCGGCAGCATGATCAGGTTGGAGATGATCTTCAGCGCCACACCGATGGACGCCGTGATCGCCAGTTCCTGGATCATGCGGATGTTGATGATGTAGAGCGTGGCAAAGCCGGCCAGACAGGTGGACAGCGCCACCACGCCCGGGATCAGCAGGAAGGTGAAGGTGTTGCGGGCGGCCTGTTCCTTGGTCTTGCCCGCCGCAATTTCAGCACCCGCCATGTTGCACTGCTGCACACCGTGGGAAACGCCGATGGCAAAGACGAGGAAGGGCACCAGCACGGCCAGCGGATCAAGGCCGAAACCGATGAGGTGCAGGATGCCGAATTGCCAGGTCAGTGAGCACAGCGAAGACGACACCGTAACCCATGTCAGGATCCACGACCGGCAATACAGGTACAGCATCAGCACGGTCAGGATAAAGGCGACGATGAAGAAGCCCACAACCGACTTGGCGCCATCGGCAATGTCGCCGATCAGCTTGGAGAAACCGATGACCTTGATGTCGACCTTGTCGCTGAGGTACTTGGCCCGGACCAGGGTCTCAAGCCGGTGCGCCACGTCGATATAGTCGGTCTTCTTGCCGGTGGAGGGGTCGAACTCCTGCAGGTCGGCCGCAATCATGGCCGAGCGGAAATCCTTGGCCACCAGCTTGCCAACCAGATTGGCCTTCACCGCATTGATGCGGACCATGTCCATCTTCACCTTGATGGAGGCCTCGTCATCGGTGGGTGCAATGCGGAAGGTGGCGGGGATCACGTCGTGGGACGAAACGCCGTCTTCCTCAATGGTGAAGAAGCGGGTGTTCGGGGTCCAGACCGAGGTCACGCTGCCACGGGCGATGCCGGGGATGTAGAAGACTTCGTCCGTTACCTTTTTCAGGAGGGCGAGGAAGTCAGGCGTGTAGATGTCGCCATGCTTGGCGCCGGTGTCCTGGCAATTGGTTTCCTTCGGCGCGCCGTTTTCGCAGTCGAGGGACACCACGACGATTACCCGGTTGGCACCAAGGAAGCGATCGTCCTTCTTTTCGATGTCCTTGTAGGTATCGATATAGGGATGACCAAGGGGCAGCATCTTTTCAAAGCCGGCATCCATGCGCAGCTGCGTCGCAAAGTACAGCATCCCAATGGTGACAAGCAGCAGCACCGCCAGAATGTAGGCGCGGGCTCCAAAAATTATATCTTCAACGCGTTGCATCTATCCTGCCCCCTCGCGATGGTCTGGGACCATTCGGTTATCGTTCATCACAGGGGCCGCCCGGGGGATATGCCCGTTGCCGCCGCCTGATTTCTCCCCTGACGCCTTCCCGTTCACAGGTCGGCATCCTCCCCATCATGACATGAGAAAGGACACATCCGAACCCTTTACTTGATGGTCGCCGGTAAAATCGGCGGATTTTTTTGTTGCATTGCCGCATCTATTGTTGCAACGCGGCAGCAAAGGCAGCAAAAGCAGAATTACTGACGAAATGTCAGACAAATCGTCAGTAACCCGTGCCATACGCCCAGACAAAGGCCCGGGCCGTTTCAATCAGGCCGGCAGCAGATCCAGGGCCTGCTGGGCGCGTTCACTGTGGGTCCGCTCTTCCCGGCCGTTGAGGCGCAGCAAGCGGGCCACCTCGGCGTCGGGCTGAAGTGCGGCCCAGGCTTCATAGAGGGCCTCACCCTGGAGTTCCCCGGTGACCACGCCACCCAGGAAACCACGGCTGAGCGGCACGCTGCCCGGTGCCGGCACATAGGGATTGTCCGCGCGCGCCGGGGCGGCGAAGGTTTCACCGGAAACCCGGCGAATGACCTCGATCAGGCGCTCGGCATGGCCCAGTTCCTCGATGGCATTGTTGGACAGGAGCTGGCGCACGTTCTCGTTGGTGGCATCGGCAGCAAGGCCCTCGTACAGGGCCTGGCCTGCCGCCTCGAGCATGACCATGACCTTGAAGTCATGAACCGTGGGTGTCGCAACCTGGTTGATATAGGCATAGGCCTCATCGGTGGTGCGCGGAAAGGCCATTGTCGTGCTCATGTCTGGATCTCATCTGTGGATTTACCAGCCTTCAGTGAAGCACGGCTTGGCAAGACGAGGCTAGGCTCCCCCACATGCGCCGCTTATGCTCGCCGCTGAAATCAATCAAGCGGGGCGGATGGCATGGACACAGAGAGACAGGCCATTCTGGCAGCCATCGGCGCCCTGCTGGGACCCCTTCTGACCGGTCTTGAGACGCTTGTCTTTGTCGGGCGCAATCTTCACCCGCCCCATCTGGCCCAACTCGTTGAAGCTGTCGCCGACCGGGCACCGCCGCTGCGGCTGGCCACCGCGTCCTTCTCTGCCACTCCACTGCCCGCCGCTGCGGCCAGCATTGGAACTCTGCTCAACGAAGCCGCCACCGCCACCCTGCGTGCCTATGACGAGTTGATCGCCGCCCCGGCCAGCCCGGACGGGGTGTTCATCGCCTACCGTGCCCTGCGCCACATCGCGCGGGCGAATGAAGCTCTCTATGGGCTCTGCACCGTCCTGCCGCCAGTGAGCGCCTATTTCCTGGCCCCTCCCCACCGCAAGGACGCCCAACTGCTTGGCCGCGTGAACGCGGCGGATGGCCGGCGCGAGAACGTGGGCCTCAGGCATATGGGCAACGGCCGGCAAGAGCGGGGCGGCTATTCGGTCTATGTGCCGGAGTATCTTGATGAAAGCCTGCCCATGCCGCTGGTCATGGCGCTCCATGGCGGCAGCGGCCATGGGCGGGACTTCCTGTGGTCGTGGTTGGCCGATGCGCGCTCCCATGGTGCCATACTGGTCTGCCCTACATCTCAGGGCAGCACCTGGTCACTGATGGAACCCGAGATCGATGGCGACCGTCTGCTGGCGATTCTGGAAGACGTCGGCAGCCTTTGGCCGGTGGATAAGAGCCGGCTGTTGCTGACGGGCATGAGCGACGGGGGGACCTTCACCTATCTCGCCGGCCTGCGCGAAGGCGCCCCCTTTACCCATCTGGCCCCCGTGGCCGCCAGCTTCCACCCCATGCTGCTGGGTTTCCTGGACACAGGCCGGTTGCGCCAGACACCCATCACCATGATCCATGGGGCGCTCGACTGGATGTTTGCCGTCGACATGGCGCGCGCCGCACGTGATGCCTTCGCAGAGGCAGGCGCCACGGTGCAATACCGTGAGATTGCCGATCTTTCCCACACCTACCCCCGGGAAGAGAACGAGGGTCTGCTGAGGTGGCTGAAGGGCTGAAGGGCTGAAGGGCTGCATGCCTGAGGCTGCCGTGGCACCTTCAACCCTGATCCCCACCAAAGGACCGAGTCGAACCCATGGCCCAGGACATGAATGCTTTTGCCAGTCTGATCGTCGATGGCGACCTTTTCACCTTTGTTGAAGAGCGTTTGCTGGGCGATGGAGGACCTGAGAGCGAGTCCTTCTGGCCAGGCTTTGCCGCGCTGGTCGCCGAACTGGCCCCCCGGAACGCAAGCCTGCTGGCCCGGCGGGATGACCTGCAGGCCAGGATTGATGCCTTCCTTGTCGCCCGTCGCCCTGCCGTGCCAACCCCGGCAGAGGTTGAGCAATTCCTGCTGGAAATCGGTTACCTGCTGCCCGAGGCACCCGCCGGCGTGATCAGCACCAGCGGTGTGGATCCCGAGATCGCGACCTTGGCCGGACCCCAGCTGGTGGTGCCGGTCTCGAACGCGCGTTATGCCCTCAATGCCGCCAATGCGCGCTGGGGCAGCCTCTATGATTCGCTCTATGGGACCGACGCCATTCCGGGTGAGCGGGCACCCGGCTATGACCCCCTCCGGGGCGCCCTGGTGATTGCCCGGGGCCGCGCCTTTCTTGATGAGAGCGTGCCGCTGGCCGGTGCCAGCCATGGCGATGCCCTGGGATATCGGGTGGCCAATGGCCAGTTGGTGGTCGAGTTGGCAGGCGGCAACACCGTGGGCCTCGCCTCACCAGCCCAGTTTGCGGGCCATAGGGGCGATGCCGCAGCGCCCGCCTCGGTGCTGCTGTGCAACCATGGCCTTCACATCGAGATCGTGATCGATGCAAGCCATCCGGTTGGCCGCGATGACAAGGCCCATATGGCCGACATCATCCTTGAATCAGCGCTCACCACCATCATGGACATGGAGGACAGCGTCGCCGCCGTCGATGCTGCCGACAAGACCGGTGTCTATGCCAACTGGCTGGGCCTGATGGAGGGGTCGCTCTCGGCCCATGTGGACAAGGACGGCAAGGCCATGCGCCGCGCCCTTGCCGCAGACCGCCAGTTCATCTCTGCAACGGGGGCCGCCCTTGTGCTGCCGGGCCGCAGCGTGATGCTGGTGCGCAATGTGGGGCATCACATGTTCACCGATGCGGTGCGCACGCCCCAGGGCGGGCCAATCCCCGAGACCTTTCTTGACCTGGTGATCACCGCCCTGGTGGCACGCCGTGCGGCCAGCCTGCCGCATGCGCCGCGCAACGGCCGCCATGGCTCTGTCTATATCGTGAAGCCAAAGATGCACGGGCCAGAGGAAGTGGCCTTTGCCAACGAACTCTTTGCACGGGTGGAGGCGCTGGTTGGCCTGCCCCCCCTCACCCTGAAGATGGGGATCATGGACGAGGAACGGCGCACCAGCCTGAACCTTGGCCACTGCATTCTCGCCGCGCAGGAGCGTGTGGTGTTCATCAACACGGGCTTCCTTGACCGCACGGGGGACGAGATCCACACGGCCTTCGAGGCCGGCCCCATGGTGCGCAAGAATGATATGAAGGCAACGCCCTGGCTGAAGGCCTATGAGGACCAGAACGTGGACGTGGGCCTTGCCTGCGGCCTGCCCGGGCGGGCGCAGATCGGCAAGGGCATGTGGGCAGCCCCCGATCGCATGGCCGACATGCTCGCCCAGAAGATCGGCCACCCCATGGCCGGCGCCAGCACCGCCTGGGTGCCCTCACCCACCGCCGCTACCCTGCATGCCCTGCACTATCATGCCGTCGACGTGGGCGCGAGGCAGACCGCGATTCGCAGCCGTCCCCGGGCCCCCCTCACCGACCTCCTCACCCTGCCGATTGCCGCCTCCAACTGGAGCCCGGAAGACGTGCGGGCCGAGGTGGATAACAATGTGCAGGGGATTCTGGGCTATGTCGTGCGCTGGGTGGATCAGGGTGTCGGCTGTTCCAAGGTGCCCGACATTCACGGCGTCGGCCTGATGGAGGATCGTGCAACCCTGCGCATCTCAAGCCAGCACATTGCCAACTGGCTGGCCCATGGGGTTGTGACGGCGGCAGAGGTCGAGGCCACCATTGCCCGCATGGCAGCGGTCGTGGACAGCCAGAACGCTGGCGACCGCGCCTATGTGCCCATGACCCCCGCCCTTGATGGCGAGGCCATCAAAGCAGCGCGTGCCCTGATCTTCGAGGGGCGGGCACAGCCCAATGGCTATACCGAGGTGATCCTGCATCGCCACCGCCGCGCCGCCAAGGCAGCGCAGCAGCAGCAATAAGAAGTATCAGCCGCGCTTCAGCAGGCTGACGTCGCGCACGGCGCCGCGCGCTGCACTGGTTGCCATGGCCGCATAGGCCTGCAGCGCCGGTGAGATGCGGCGGGGCCGGGCCTCCAGGGGCTGCCAGCCGGCTGCACCCTTGGCATCCATGGCGGCACGGCGGCGGGCCAGTTCGGCGTCGGGCACGGCGAGGTGGATGGAGCGGGTCGGGATGTTGATCTCGATCCGATCGCCCTCCTCCACAAGGCCGATGGTGCCGCCTTCCTCTGCCTCGGGCGAGACATGGCCGATGGACAGGCCCGATGTGCCACCCGAGAAGCGGCCATCGGTGATCAGCGCACACAGCTTGCCGAGGAATTTCGACTTCAGATAGCTGGTGGGATAGAGCATTTCCTGCATGCCGGGGCCACCGCGCGGGCCTTCATAGCGGATCACCACCACGTCGCCCGGCTCGATCTTGTCGGCAAGGATGGCCTCTACCGAGGCGTCCTGGCTCTCGAACACGCGGGCGCGGCCTGCGAAGACGAGGATGCTTTCATCCACACCCGCCGTCTTCACGATGCAGCCTTCCTCGGCGAGGTTTCCGTAAAGCACCGCGAGGCCGCCGTCCTTGGAGAAGGCGTTCTCCACACTGCGGATGACGCCGCCCTTGCGGTCGAGATCGAGTTCCTCGAAGCGCTTTTCCTGGCTGAAGGCAACCTGGGTAGGTACACCGCCGGGGGCTGCCTTGTACATGGTGCGCACGGTCTCGCTCTGGGTACGCATGACATCCCAACGCGCCAATGCCTCTGCCATGGTGGCGCTGTGAACGGTCGGCATGTTGGTGTGCAGCAGGCCGCCACGGTCGAGTTCACCGAGGATGGCCATGATGCCGCCGGCCCGGTGGACGTCTTCCATGTGCACGTCAGGCACCGAGGGGGCCACCTTGCAGAGCACGGGCACCTTGCGCGACATGCGGTCGATGTCACGCATGGTGAAATCAACACCCGCCTCGAAGGCCGCCGCCAGCAGATGCAAAACGGTGTTGGTGGAGCCGCCCATGGCGATATCGAGGGTGATGGCGTTCTCAAAGGCCGCGAAATTGGCGATGTTGCGGGGCAGCACGCTCATGTCGTCCTGTTCATAGTGGCGACGGGTGATATCGACAATCAGATGCCCCGCCTCCATGAACAGGCGCTTGCGATCGGCGTGGGTCGCCAGGATGGAGCCATTGCCCGGCAGGCCAAGGCCCAGGGCCTCAACCAGACAATTCATGGAATTGGCGGTGAACATGCCGGAACACGAGCCGCAGGTCGGGCAGGCCGACCGTTCAATCACCAGGCTTTCCTCGTCGGTCATCGTGCTGTCGGCAGCGGCGACCATGGCGTCCACCAGGTCGAGGGCCACTTCCTTGCCCTTGACCGTGGCCTTGCCGGCTTCCATGGGGCCGCCAGAGACAAAGACCACTGGCACGTTCAGGCGCAGGGCGGCCATCAGCATGCCCGGGGTGATCTTGTCGCAGTTGGAGATGCAGACCATGGCGTCGGCGCAATGGGCGTTGACCATGTACTCGACGCTGTCGGCGATCAGGTCGCGCGAGGGCAGGCTGTAAAGCATGCCGTCGTGGCCCATGGCGATGCCGTCGTCCACGGCGATCGTGTTGAATTCCTTGGCAACGCCACCCGCCTTTTCGATCTCGCGCGCCACCAGCTGGCCCAGGTCCTTGAGATGGACATGGCCGGGCACGAACTGGGTGAACGAATTCACCACCGCGATGATCGGCTTGTCGAAATCGGCATCGGTCATGCCAGTGGCGCGCCAAAGGCCGCGGGCTCCGGCCTGGTTGCGGCCGTGGGTGGTGGTGCGGGAACGATATGTGGGCATTTGGGCCTCTCGCGTGCGTGTGCGCCGGCCGGCGACCGCGCGGGGTTATTCTTGGGCAAAGACTAGCAGGTTTTGTGCTGGCCCTCACCGCTCTGTTGCAGGTGGCTTCAGATCAGGCCGAGTTCAAGCAGTTCACGGCGCATTTCTTCCGGCATATCGGCAATTTCGGCGGAGCCGGCGTCAAGGTCGGCCGGGGCATCCTTGGCTTCCAGATAGCGCCAGCCCTGAAAGGGCCGGCAGGGGCGCGGCACCACGGGGTGCACGCCTTCCTCCAGCACAAGCTGGCACCGCTCGATGCCATCGTCATGGCGGACCATGCGGAAATCGGCGAGGCGCTGGCGGCAGGAAATCTGCCCCTTGATCACCCAATAGAGCGAGCCGCCGCCGTCGAGAATCTCGTCAGCCCGCTTTGGCGCCCGCAGGGTAGTGTGGATCTGCTCGTACGGCCGCTTCAGACGGGCGGCATCAGCCCGGCAGCCTTCGATCCAGGCCTCGAGATCAGCTATGGAGACGGCCCCGACGCAGAGTTTTAGGAGATGAAGTGCCATGCCCCTTTCCTAGCCCGGGGCGAGGCGCACGCCAAGCCGCCGGGACTGGCAAGAAGCCAGGCCCCGGCGGCGGCGGCATCATTCCATGCGGAACAGTTCAAGCGCCGTCTTGCCCAGGATGCGCTGGGCGGTTTCCACGTCGGTCTTGTCGAACACCGCCTGAATGGCGCTGCGCGTGTAGCCGAAGGTGCTTTCCTGGTGCGGATAGTCCGACGTCCACATGGCCCGGCCGGGCCCCACCCGGTGCAGCATTTCCAGACCCACCGGGTCGGTCATGAAGGTGGCATAGCAGTGGTTGTGCCAGTACCAGCTGGGCGGATGGGCCAGCTTTGGCTCAACCGTGATGGAGAACGAGCTGTAGATCATGTCGGCGTCGTGCAGCGCGCCCGGCACCCAGCTGAGCCCCGCCTCCACAAACACAACCTTGAGGCCCGGGTGGCGGTCAAACACGCCGCCGAAGGTGAGCGCACCCCAGATCGGGCGAAATCCCTGCATCTGGATCAGCACAAAGGTGCCCGTGGCGCCAGGCAGGCCCACCGGCAGATTTTCGCCAATGTGAAAGCACAATGGCAGACCGGAATCGGCCACCGCCGACCAGAAGGGATCAAGCTTGGGGTCGTTGTAGAAGATCTGGTTGCCGTCGAGGTCCTTGCGCGGGTTGATGGGGATCAGCAGGGCACGCGCCCCCAGCCGCTTGCATTCCTCAACCGAGGCGCGGGCGGCCGACATGTCCCAGAAATTGGGGATCGCCGCGAAATAGAGCCGGTCAGGCGCCTGGGCACAGACCTCTGACATGTACTGGTTGTAGGCGCTGTAGATGTGCTCGCGATAATCAATGTCGCCCGACATGTTGAGGCCGAACAGGCGTTGGGGGAACAGCAGTTCCTTCTCCACCCCCTCGATATCGAGATCCTTCATGCGGGCCGCGACATTGGTCATGCCGGGCACGCATTCCAGCGACTCGCATAGCACCGGGTTCTGTTCCGCCGGGAACATGGACTTGCCGTTGACGGTCAGCACCCAGCCGCCATCGATGAACTGCATGCGCGGGGCCTTGTCGCGCAGATGGGGCGGGAAACGGTCGATCCACAGATCACCTTCCAGCCAGTGGCTGTCGGCCGAAATGATCCGGGTGCCCGCCGGCCAGGCCTTGGTTGCCGCCTGGGCCACCCGCTTGGGCGGGTCTGCGATACCCACCATCGCCGGGATTTCGAGAACGGTGCCGTCAGCCATAGCTGCCTCCCAATATTTTTTTGATTTCTGGCCGACCTCACAAGGGTGGGCCCGCTCTTGGCCTTACAAAAACACCCTTTCCAACCGTCTGCAACAAAACTGATGGCACGGGGCCAGCGGCGCACGGCGTTGCCGCCATGCGCCAGCTTTGCCCTGTTGGGGGCAGACCTTCTAGAACTCCCTGAGGTTCTCGTTCAGCGAGCTATGGGCATAGGCCGTGCGCACCAGGCCACGGCGCTGCAGCGCCGGCACCAGCCCATCCGCCACCTCAATAATGGTACGCCGGTTGACCGAAAGGTTCGGCGTGGTGATGAGGAAACCATCGCCCCCCACCTCAGCCATTACCTCACCCATGCGCTCGGCCACGGTCTCTGGCGTGCCGATCAGTTCGACAGAGGAAACGATGCCGCCAGAGGCATCTACCACCAGCTGGCGCAGCGTCTTGTTGCTGCCCCACTGCTGGAACGAATCAAGGGTGCCCTGCTCACCATTGGTCGTAAGCCGCTCGGCCAAAGGGGTGTCGAGGGAATGTTTCTTGAAATCGATGTCCGTGATGGCCGAAATCATGGCGAGGTTCTGCTCGATAAAACTGTCGGAGCCGAGCATGCGGGCATGCTTGGCCCTGGCCTCTTCCACCGTCTCGGCAAGGCATGGCGCCACCAGATACATGACCTTCACATCGTCCGGATTGCGGCCGTGGGCGGCGGCCCGGGCGCGGATATCTTCGCGGAAGGCCTTCATGGCCGCAGGCCCGGGCGCCACGGCGATCACGGCATCGGCATAGCGGGAGGCAAAGTCACGCCCCTTGGGAGAGCCGCCAGCCTGCAACAGGGCGGGCCTGCCCTGAAGCGGGCGCATGGTGTTGAGGGGGCCGCGCACCTTGAAGTACTGGCCCTCGAAATTGATGGGTTTCACCTTGGTGAAGTCGCCATAGGTGCCGGTCTCGCGATCCCGGATCACCACCCCCGGCTCCCAGGAATCCCAGAGCTGCAGGACGACATCCATGTATTCGTGGGCCACCTCATAGCGCTGTTCGCGCGGGGGTAATTTGTCGAGGCTGAAGTTGCGGGCGGCGCCATCTTCGGCGCTGGTGACAATGTTCCAGCCAAAGCGGCCCCCCACCAGATGGTCCACGGTGCTCGACAGGCGGGCCAGCATGAAGGGGGGATAGGACAGGGTGGACATGGTGGCGACAACGCCGATGCCAGTGGTGGCAGCGCCCATCATCACCGTAAGCGGGACGGGATCGTGCTTGGGCACCATGCCATGGGCGTGCTTGAGATAGACCTCGGTCGTGCCGCCATAGGCGTCTGAAACCGCCAGCTTGTCCTCGAGCATGATGAAATCAAAACAGGCACGGTCCAGAGTCTGTGCCATTTCAACGAAGAACTTGCCATCCCAGGGCATGCCGCCATTACCAAATGGCGTGTTCCATTCGTCAGCCGTGAAGTTGGTGAACCATCCAAGGTGAAATTTCTTAGCCGCCATTTCTGCACGCGCCCCCTATGCGATGCGCCCCGCGCATCAGCCAGATCCACCCTCCCCTGCCCTTGTTTTCAGGCACACTGCCGGTGCCTGTTGTGAAAAAAATCATAACGAGGGGAATGCGGACTCGTAAAGGCACCCCGCGCCAGCAAAATGCTGACGCGGGGCAGGGTTTATGCTGCGCTCAGTAGGCCGCCGCAAAAGTTGCAGAGGTCCGCGCGGTCGAGAGGATACCGATCTGGCTGACAGGAATGGCGGTATAGCCAAGCGACGGCGCCGGTGACCCGGACTGAAGGGTGAAGTCCCCCGCCGCGATATTGGTGAACTTGGGGTCAGCCTGCAGTGCCCCCGAGTCCAACCCGGCTGCCTTCCAGTTTGTCAGACTGCCGGCAATCCCCGTGCTCATGAGCTTGGGCCAGGCATGGAACGCCTGGGACGAGGTTCCCGCCGCACCCCCATAAAGGTTCTTGGTCGCCGAAATCATCAGGCGCGACCCCTCAAGGTTGATAGCGCGATTTGCCGTCGCCCCCATGTAGACAATGTTGGAGACAAAGGCATTGTTCCGCGCCGCAGGCAGGGCAAGGTTCAGCCAGACTTTTTCGCCGGCAACAAAGGCATCGCCCTGGTTGTTGGCAAAGATGTTGCTGCGGATGGTGTTGTTGCGGCCGCCATGGACAATCACACCATTGACGTTGTTATGTGCAACATTGCCTTCAATGATGTAACCGCTGGCATAATCATCCAGATAAACCGCATAGCTTTCCAGCATGCTGACGTCAAAGAAGGCGGTATTGACCTTGTTGTTATAGGCAATGGTGGTGCCGGCCGCCGAGGTTCCGGTGATATCGTTGTACCGGATCACGGAGTTCGACAGTTCACCCTTCACGCCAGAGAACATGATGGCGCCACCATCAGATGGCTGCATGTTGGCCTGCACAATCTGATTGTACTCGACAACATTGTTGTAGGACGCGGTTGTCCCGAGGGTTGAGCCGCCTGCGATGGCAAATTTTGCAATGCGTTCAAAACGGTTGTGGCTGACACTGTTGTTGGAACTGCCCATCATCCAGACGGCAGAGCCACTGCCCATGCGGCCACCAACATCACGGAACCAGTTGGAATTGATGACCATCCGGCCCGCACTTGGATCAACACGAACCCCATAAGAGCCAGCTGACGAAAGCTGATTGCCAAAGACATTGATATTGCTGGAACTGCCCATCACCCGCACGGCCTCGTCGACATTGCGGATCACGTTTCCAGAGAGGGTTATGGCAGTTGAGTTGTTGATGGTTATGCCACGGCCGGCGCTCGTGGTATCACCCAGGACCATGTTTTTTATCGTAATGTTATGGGTGCCATAAATCGAGAAGACCGCCGCAGATGTGCCGCCAAACATCTGCGCCTTGTCGAAACCCGTAGTCGGGGCACGCAGGGAGATACGGCCGGCAGCCGGGTCGTAGGCCCACTCGCCCGCCGTGTCGAGCTGGCGTGTCGTGTCATAAACAAAATAGCGGCAGCCGGTGTTGAAGGTACCGCCGGGAGCTGACTTGAACGTGACCGTACGGGTGCCGAAATCGACGCTCTGCACGGCTGCGTCCACGGCATTCCAGCCGCTGTAGTCAAAGATGTGGACCTTGAGGTTGGCCGCAACGGTATTTGTCGGCAGGTCGCCTGAGCGAAAGCGGAACTGCGTCGACTTGTTGGTGCTGGAACTTGGCGTATCGGCAAACCGCCAGCCGCCCTTCACGGGTTGGGTGGGGTCATAGTTGGGATAACGCGCCCGCGTCATGGGCGCATTGCCGACGAAAAGCGCGTTCAATGTGCCGCCGGGCAGCGTCGAAGAACTGACCGCCGTCGACCAGAGACCGGTCGAGTCCTGGGTCCAGCCGCCAATGCTTCGGCCACCGCGAATGATCGGCGTCTCGCCGGGATAGCCCTCGAAGGTCACCCCCGCGTCGGCTAAGCCAAGCGAGATGGTGGTCGCTACATTATAGGTGCCGCCGCGCACATAAGTCTTCTTGTTGCTCCCCGCTGCCATTTTCTTCTGGGCCGCGGCGAGGGTCGCCAGGGGTCCATCAGTGCCGGCCGAATTGGGTGAAGCAAGACGTCCGGACCAGGTGTCCTTGCCGTTGGTTGCCACGAAGAAGGTATTAAGGTCGATGGTCGCCATGTTTTGGAACTCCGGTACGTTTTAGGGTCGGGAAACGCAATGCCATCAGATGGCATGACATTTCTGAGGCTGGCCGATTGGCCGATTCTATTATTTTTCTCTCTGATTTTTTTGAGTGTTGAAATATTGAAATACTTACCTATCAGGTTACATTTAAAAATATCATATTGTGAAAAATACTAGATTTTTGTTATTAGAAATTTATGTTCATACCTGTCAAAATTTAAAATTTGTTTTTCGTTTCTACGAAACGTTTTCATTTTTTACTTCTCTCTTGGGCAATCTTTGTCGCCAAATAATTTACAAATCGTTAACGACAGCGACCTAAGGCGCCTCTGAAACCCGGCAACGGGTGCCAGCACCAGCAGATCCCGCCCGGCGCGATTGCGGTTGCGGGCATGGCCGAAGACATTTCATTTTTGCTGAAATTGCATGACACTCCGCATCAACGAGATCGCAATCGCTGCGATTGGGATGCATCAAGGTGTGGTCATGAAGGCAACGATCCTGGCGGCAGGTCGGGGACGCCGTCTCGGAGCGTTCGCGGATTATCCAAAAGTCCTGCTGCAGTTTGGCGGCATGTCGCTGCTGGAGCGCCACCTGGCGGTGCTAAGGGCATCGGGAGTGGACGACGTTGGGCTGGTCGTCGGCTTCAACGCGTCAGCCATCGAGAAGGAACTGGCGCGTCTGGGCGAAACCAGCGTCAGCCTGATTCACAACCCGCGGTTTCAGGAAGGCAGCATCCTCTCGTTCTGGGAGGCCCGGGCGCGGCTGACCGATGAGGCGCCGGCCATCCTGATGGATGGCGATGTGATTTATGACACCCGCCTGATGCGGCAGCTGATCGATGCGCCGCTCGACAACTGCCTTTTGATGGATCGCAACATCGAGCCGGGCGACGAGCCCGTTAAGCTGTGCATCCGCGACGGTCGCATTGTGGATTTTCACAAGCGCCCGACAGAAGCCCATGACTGGCACGGCGAGTCCGTTGGCTTCTTCCGTCTTGCTCCCGCCGAAATGGGCAAGATTCTGGCAGCGGCCGAGCGCCTGATTGCTGATGGCGGCGCCGGGCTTGAATATGAAGAAGCGATCCGTCTGGCCATGCAGGCGGAGCCCGACCGGTTCGGCTTTGCCGATGTCTCAGGCCTGCCCTGGACGGAGATCGATTTCCCGGAAGACGTCGAGAAAGCCAACCAGCTGCTGGCCGAGCTTGCCGACGCGCCGTTGCGCAGGGCAAAGGCAGTCCAGTCATGATCGGATCGTCCTGGACCCACAAGCTTGCCCGCATCGTGGTGCGCCCGCTTGTGAACACGCCGATCACGCCAAATCACCTCACGGCGGTGCGCCTTGCTGTCGGGCTTGCATCGTGCTGGTACTTCTCCCTTGGCACCCGTTCGGGCGACATCACGGGTGGCTGGATCTGGCTGCTGTCCGCCTTTCTTGATCGGGCCGATGGGGAGCTTGCCCGCATCAGTGGCAAGACCTCGGCCTGGGGCCACACGTTCGACTATTACTCGGACGAGATCTGCAATGCCGTGTTCTTCCTTGCCATTGGTCTAGGCTTTGCCCACAAGGGTGGGGCGCTGGCCGACTGGTCGATTGCCATGGGCGCCTGGACTGCGGTGGGCCTGCTGATCTGCGGCTATTGCTCGGAACAGCTGGAGCGCCTGTCGCCGCCGGGGCAGAAAGCCTATGCCGGCATCTGGGGCTTTGATTTCGACGACATGCTCTATCTGCTGGCGCCACTGGCGTGGCTTGATGTGCTCTCGTTTGTGCTGGTTGCAGCTGGTCTGGTTGTGCCGATCATTGCCGTGGTCACGGGCGTGCGGTACCTGCGCAAGCGTGCGGAAGTAATGGCCTCGGCAGGCTGAACATCGGGCCGGGGCCAGGACTTGCCAAGCCAAGCCCTGGCGTGATCCATTCAGGCATGTCCAAACCCCGCCAGATCACCGTTGGCCACCATTTTCCTGATGGTCTTGCCGCCCTTGTCGCATCCTGCCTGCCGGAAGGCGTGCAGGCGGTTCGCCTGTCTCAGGACCGGCCCCTGCCGATCCCTGATGAGGTTGATGTCCTGCTTGTCCTGCCCGTGCGAGCGGGTGGTGCTGTCATGCCTGATGTCCCGCCAAATGGCTGGCCCTATGGGCTGAAAGCCATTCAGTGCCTGTCTGCCGGGATCGACGAATACCCCCGCTGGATGTTCACTGGCCAGCCGCCGGCCGCCACCGCCAGCGGATCGACGGCGATCTTCATGGCCGAATTCGTGATGGCCGCCATGCTGGCCTTCGAAAAGGCGATTCCCGCCGTCTGGATCAATGACGCGGCCCAATGGGCGACCGCCCCACTGGGGACATTGCATGGCAAGACGCTGGGCCTGATTGGCTTTGGTGCCATCTGCCGGGGGGTGGCCGAACGCGCCCTGCCCTTTGGCATGACAGTGCTCTGCAACAAGCGCAGCCAGGGTCCCAGCGGCATGGCAGGCGTGGAGAATGTCAGCCTTGCCAGCCTGCTTGCCGCCTCTGATCATGTGGTGGTCGGCACGCCGCTGACCGAGGCAACACGGGAACTGATCAACTCGCGCACCCTGGCCCTGTTCAAGCCCGGCGCCCATTTCATCAATGTCGCCCGCGGCGGGATTGTGGATCAGGTGGCGCTGATCGCCGCCCTTGATGCCGGGCGGCTCGCCATGGCAACCCTTGATGTTACAGATCCCGAGCCGTTGCCAGCGGGCCATCCGCTATATGCCCACGCCAAGGTGCGTGTTTCCGCCCATACCTCATGGGCAGGCGGGCCCAGCGGCCTTGATCGCCTCAAGGCCATCATCACCGATAACATCACGCGCTTTCGCGACGATGTGCCCATGCTGAACCCGGTAGATCCCGAAGCCGGGTACTGAGGTCCCTGCCCATGCTGACCATCCGGAATGGCCAGCATGGGTTAACAAAGGGAGCCTAAGGGGCGAGGAAGCCGAGGAGCTTTTCAGACACAGCGGCCCGCTGGTCGAACTGCGGCGCGTGGCCCGCACCCGGGATGATAGCCACTTCGGACTTTGCGATCTTGGCGGCGAAGTCGTGGGCATAGACCTGCGGCACCAACCGGTCGTCGGCGCCCCAGAGGATCAGCGTCTCGGCCCGGATGCGGTGCAGGCGTTTCTTCAGGCCGCGCTCGGGGATCGGCCAGAGGAAATGGGCGGAACTCGCCATCACCGTAACGCGGTGGAGGATCTCTTGCAGTTGCGCCTCCGGATCGTCCGGCAGCGCCAGTTTTGCCTTCACATCGTCCCGCGCTGGATCGCCCAGCAGCAGGCCCACCTGCCGGTCGGGCGCCACCATCAGATAGTCCTCGACCGGCTCATCATCGCGCCAGAGGCCCAGCGGATCGATCAGGGCAAGCTTGCGCACCCGCGCCGGATAGGCGGCAGCGATTTCTGCCGCCACCATGCCGCCAAACGAATGCCCCACCAGGTCGAACTGCTCCAGCCCAAGGCGATCAAAGACCTCGTCATAATAGAGGACAAGGTCATAGATCCCGTCGACATGGCGCAGCTCTTCCGGCTCGTCCGAGCCGACATGGGCTGGCGCATGGACCCGGCGCTTCTTTGCCAGATCGTCAAGCAGGCCATCCCATTCCGGCCCCAGCAGGCCGTGCAGATAGACCAGCGGCGGGCCGTCACCCTTGATCATGACGGCGGTGGGCGAGATCTCCTCGGCAACCTTGATGGAGGTGATGGGCGCGGTCATTCTGCCGCTTCCTTCTGGACCACCTGATTACGCGTGGCGCCAGCCGGCCACCAATGATCCTTGTACCCTTCCTTGTCCCAGATGTTGCGCAGACGCGGCAGCACCTTGTCGGCAAAGAGGCGGGTGTTGTAGGAGGTCAGTTCCCGGTCCATGGACTGGATCTGCAGGATCACCATCAGATGGCCGATGCGCAGGTTGCGCGCGGCTTCCTCAAGCTGGGTTGCCACCGTCTCCGGGCTGCCGCCGATGACGATCTTGTTCGTCTCGGTGAAGTCCTTCCAGGTTGCATTATAGGGATCGGCAATCAGGCCAGAGAAGCTCTTGGCGCCCTTGCGCAGGTTGTACTCGACGCTCTTCTTGGTCATGAAGCCCGGAATCGCCGCCTGATGCGCCGGAATGTGCAGAGACTTCGAGTAAAAGTTCTGCAGGTGCTTGAGATAGAGCTTCTCGGCCATGGCGTCGGTATCGGCGACCACCACCAGCTGGGCAAAGCCGGCGCGATAGGGATTATCGTCGAGGCCCGCCTGCTCCACCTGTTGCCAATAGGCATCCATCATGCCCTTGGCGGCGGCGTGGCCGTTAAAGCTGAGGTAGTTGTAGGTATAGTTGTTGTCGGCCGCGAACTTCCATGTCTCGACCGAGCCGCCGCCCGCCAGCCAGATCGGCGGATGGGGCTGCTGCAGGGGCTTTGGCCACATGTTGACATAGCGCAGCTTGGTGAACTGGCCGTTGAAGGGGAACGTGCCCTTGGTGGTCCACGCCTTCTTGATCAGATCGTGGGCCTCGTAATAACGCGGCCGCACCTGGGTCGGCGGAATGCCATAGCAGCCCACCGTATCCATGGGCGAGCCCACGGGGAAACCCGCCACCAGCCGCCCGCCCGACAGGCAGTCCAGCAGGGCGAACTCCTCAGCCACGCGCATGGGCGGGTTATAAAGCGGCAGGGTATTGCCCAGCACCACCAGCGCCGCATCGGACTGGCGACGGGCCAGGATCGAGGCAATCAGATTGGGCGAGACGGGAAAGCCATAGGCATTCTGGTGATGCTCGTTGATGCCAAGGCCATCAAAGCCAAGATCATCGGCCTCTTCCAGCTCTTCGACGTTCCAACGCAGGTATTTGGCGACCATGGCCGGATCGCACAGCTCGTCTGTTGGCGGCGTCACCCACACGCTTTCATAGCGCTTGTGGAAATCGTCGGGCAGGTCGCGATAGCCCTGCATGTGAAACCAGATTGTCTTCATGCGCTTTCTCCCCGGGTTTTCGTTATTTCCTGAAACTGTAGCAGGCCCGGGGGCGCCTGCAATTGGTAAATCGGGGGGGCTGCTCGCCTTGGCTAGCCCACCATCCGTGTCTGGCCAGCCCAGAAGCGGGCGCGCAGCACCTTCTTGTCGACCTTGCCCACGCCGGTGGTGGGCAGGGCCTCGACAAATTCGACACGCTTGGGCGCCTGCACCGAGCCAAGGCGGTCGCGCACCAGTTGGGCCAGGCTTGCCTCATCTACCGCGGCGCCAGGCCTGAGGACCACCAGGGCCATCACCGCCTCGCCCCATTTGGGATCAGGCACGCCGATGACGGCTGCCTGGGCGACGGCGGCATGGGACGTCAGCACGTCCTCCACGCCCCGGGGATAGACATTGAAACCGCCGGTGACGATCAGATCCTTCTTGCGGTCGACGATATAGAGATAGCCACGCTCGTCGGCCACGGCCATGTCGCCCGTATGCAGCCAGCCATGTTTCAGGGTTTCGGCCGTCTGCTCCGGCATTTTCAGATAGCCGTCCATCACATAGGGACCACGGGCACAGATCTCGCCCGGCTGGCCCTGGGCCACCTCATTGCCATCATCATCCAGCAGGCGCACATCGCAGGTGGTGACCGGGAAGCCGCAGGCAGCAAAGAGTTCGGGCCTTGCCGCATCGTGATCCTCGCGCCGCAGCACGGTGAGGGGATAGCACTCCGTCTGGCCATAGAGCTGGGAGAACACGGGGCCAATACGTTCCAGCCCCTCCACCAGCCTTGTGGGCGACATGGGCGAGGCGCCATAGAGCAGCAGTTCCAGCGACGACAGGTCCGTGCTGCCAAGGGCCGGGCAATCCAGCAGGGCATAGATCATGGTGGGCACCAGCAGGGTCATGCCGATGCGCTCCCGCGCGATGGTGGCCAGCACAGCCGCCGGATCAAAGCCCCGCATGAGGTGGATGGAGCCGCCGCGCACCAGTGCGGGCAATACCTTGCTGCCGGCCACATGGCTGATGGGCGCTACCGCCAGATAGCGGGCGCGATCTGGAATTTCAAAGTCCGCAAGGGTAGCGGTGGTGGCAACCGCCAGCCGGCGATGCGTCCGAAAAGCCCCCTTGGACTTCCCCGTGGTGCCGCCCGTGTAGTTGAGAATGGCCATGTCGCCGGGCCGGGCCAGGTCACGCGGGCTCTGGGTGCCTGCCGCCTCGGCCGCCGCCACCAGATCGCGGCCATAGTCAGCCGCGCCAAGGGTAAAGACCTGCCCCCTGCCCGACAGGCGCGCTGCCAGATCGCCGCCCCGCGCCCCATAGCCCGACGCATCCACCACCAGGGCGTCAACCTCGGCATCTTCCACCTGGGCCGCCTGTTCCTCCAGCGAGGCGAGGCCATGCAGCGCCGTGGTGACAAGGCCAAGGGCCTGGGCGGCAACGCTGGCGCACCAGGATTCCACCCGGTTGGCCGAGAGTACGGCCACGCGCTGGCCACGCTCCAGGCCCGACTGGCTGAAGACCCGCTGCATGCGCCCGATCATGTCAGAGGTGCCGGCATAACTGAGACTGCCGCCATCCCAGGAAAACGCCGTGCGATCGGGAAAACGGGCCAGCGCCCTGAGGGTCTGGGTGCCGGTGGTGGCGCCGGCGTGGATATCGGCCGGGCGGACGCTGTCGTCGGACATGGGGGTCTTCCTCAGGCTGGCAGGTGGCTGCGGGCAGCGTCGTATTCACGGCGGGTCTGGGCGACAAGGTCGGCGACTGAAAGCACAGCATCAACGCCAGACACGGAATGGCCCGCACTCCAGATATCGGCCCAGCGCCGCCTGCCCTCGGCCGCCTTGCCGCCGCCAAAGGCCTCGCGTGCGGTGGCCGGGGTTACCTGTTCGTCGAGGCGGTCAGGGTCGAGGCCGGCGTCGATGATGGAGGGGCGCAGCATGCTGGTCTGCAGGCCGGTAAAGGCCTTGGTCAGCAGCACATCATCCATGCCGGAGGCCACCAGCATGTCGCGATAGGCGTCAGACGCCATGCTCTCCCGCGTGGCGATGAATTTGGTTCCCATATAGGCAAGGTCACAGCCCAGCACCCGCGCCGCCCAAAGGGCTTGGCCATCGGAAATGCCCCCCGCCAGCACGATGGGACCATCGAACCCTGCGCGCACAGCCCGCACAAAGGCGAGAGGGTTGAGCCAGCCGGTCTGCCCGCCTGCGCCGGCACCCAGCAGCACCAGACCATCGGCGCCGGCCCGCACGGCCTTTTCCGCATGGGCCACGGTGGCCACATCGGCGAAGACCAGGGCGCCAATATCGTGCAACGGGCCGACCACGTCGGCTGGTGAGCCGACGCTGGTGATCACCATGGCCACCCGGTGGCGCACGAGGCAGGCCAGATCATCACGCAGGCGTGGCTGGCGGATGATGAGATTGGGACAGCAGGGTGCCGCATCCGGCCCCGCTTCCCGCACCATGCGGCCAAGCCAGTCGTCCAACTGGGCCACGTCGCGGGCATTGGCGGTGGGAAAGGCCCCGATCACGCCGCTGTTGCAGGCGGCGATGACCAGATCCGGCCCCGAGACATGCAACATGGGGGCGGCAATCAGTGGCAGGGTCAGGCGGCCCATCCAGGCGGGCACTGCGGTTGTCGGCTGTGCCATGGCAGGCCCCCCTCGCGCGAACCGGTGACGGCCCCGGAAGCCCGGGACCGCCACCAGATGCTTGGCTGCACTCAGGCCGCGAGGAAACCCTCGAGGCGCTTGCGGATGATCGTGTTGGCTTCCGCCATGATGCGGTCGATCAGTTCCTTGCAGGTGGGGATGTCGTGGATCAGGCCCGCGACCATGCCACAGCTCCAGGCTGCCGCATCCATGGCGCCTTCCTGGAGGACGCGGCGGTTCTCGGAGCCGGCAACCAGATGGCGGATGTCTTCGATCCCGGTGGCAGCACCCTTCTCGCGCTCGATCTCCAGGATCTTTTCCACGGCGGCATTGTTCAGCACACGCTCGGTATTGCGCAGGGGGCGCATCACGAGGCGGGTCTGGAGTTCATCGGCGGCAACCAGGGCCAGCTTCACATTCTCGTGAACCGGGGCCTCCTTGGTGGCGATGAAGCGGGTGCCCATGTTCATGCCCTCGGCGCCCAATGCCAGGGCGGCAACCAGGCTGCGACCATCGGCCATGCCACCAGAGGCGACGAACGGGATCTTCAGTTCCTCGGCCGCGCGGGGCAGCAGGATCATGTTCGGCACATCGTCTTCGCCGGGATGGCCGCCACATTCGAAGCCATCGACGCTGACCGCGTCACAGCCGATGCGCTCGGCCTTCAGCGAGTGGCGAACGGAGGTGCACTTGTGGATGACCTTGATATCAGCCGCCTTCATGGCGTCCATATAGGCCTCGGGGCTGCGGCCAGCCGTCTCAACCACCCGCACGCCGCCATCAATGATGGCGCGGATGTATTCCGGATAGGGCGGGGCCGCGAAGGACGGCAGGAACGTGAGGTTCACGCCAAAGGGCTTCTTGGTCATGGTGTGGCACTTGGCGATTTCCTTGGCGAGATCGCCCGGTGTCGCCTGGGTGAGGCCCGTGATGATGCCAAGGCCGCCGGCGTTCGAGACCGCCGCCGCCATTTCGGCATAGCCCACATAATGCATGCCGCCCTGAAGGATCGGATGCTCGATCCCGAACATTTCCGTGATGCGCGTCTTCATTTGAAGTCTCCTTGTTTGTAGCAATCCAATGCCTTGGGCGAACGGCCATGTCCAGCCATTTGGCTGGCCAGCCTATTTGCCGACATAACGGTGAAAATCGGGCTTGCGCTTCTCGCGGAAGGCCCGGCCGCCTTCCTTTGATTCCTCGGTGTCGTAGTAGAGCTGCAAGGCCTGCATGGCGAAGGCGGAAATGCCCCGGATGCTTTCGGTATCGGCGTTGAAGCTGCGCTTGGCGATGGCGATGGCCGTGGGGCTCATGGCCAGGATGTCGTCGCACCAGCGGCGGACCTCGACATCCAGATCATCATGGGGCACCACGCGGTTCACCAGACCCATTTCCAGCGCCTCGGCGGCGGTGTAGCGGCGGCAGAGATACCAGATCTCCCGCGCCTTCTTCTCCCCCACCACCCGGGAGAGCAGCGCCGTGCCAAAGCCGGGATCAACCGAGCCCACCTTCGGCCCGACCTGGCCCAGCTGGGCGCGTTCCGAGGCGATGGCAAGGTCGCAGAGCGTGACCAGCACATTGCCACCGCCGATGGCATAGCCATTCACCCGGGCGATCACCGGCTTGGGGATATCGCGGATGATCGATTGCAGTTCCTCGATGGGCAGGCCAATGACCCCCCGGCCACCATAGCCACCGCCGGCATGGGACGAGCCCGACTGGTCGCCACCGGTGCAGAACGCCTTGTCGCCAACACCCGTAAGCACCACCACACCGATGGACTTGTCATAGCCGGCCCGGCTGAAGGCGCGTATCAGTTCCTCAACCGTCTGGGCGCGGAAGGCGTTGAAAACCTCGGGACGGTTGATCGTGATGGTCGCAACCCCCCTGTCCTCGACATAGAGAATGTCCTCATAAGCGTCCACGTCTGTTTCTCCCCGGTCGCAGCCAGATTTTCGCGGCTTTTGGGAAAGGATCCTAAACGCCCTGACGCCCCTCGACCAGACGACAGAGGGGCCGGCACATGGTCAAGGGGGACGGAGCCGCCTAGGATAGAGCCCCTTTCCGGCCGCTTGGCAAAAGTACCCCGTGATGACCCAGCAAGTAATTCCCAAGCCCTCAGCCAATCCGGGCATGGGATTCGTACAGTTCGTAGCGCTTATGGCCGCCCTGATGGCAACCAATGCCCTGTCCATCGATGCCATGCTGCCCGCCCTGCCGGACATAAGCGCCGCCCTGAACCTGACCAGCGAGAACCAGCGCCAGTGGGTGATCACGGGCTATCTGCTTGGCTTTGGCACGGCGCAACTGTTCTATGGCCCGCTGGCAGACCGCTTTGGCCGCAAGCCCGTGCTGCTGATAGGGCTGGGCGCCTATGCCGTGCTGACGCTGCTGGCCGCCTTTGCCAATTCGCTGGAAACGATGATTGCCATCCGCGCCCTGCAGGGCATCGCGGCGGCCTCCACCCGGGTGCTGGCGATTGCCATCGTGCGCGACTGCTATGCCGGTCGGCAGATGGCACGGGTGATGTCGCTCACCTTCTTTGTCTTCCTTGCTGCCCCGATCCTTGCCCCGTCGCTCGGGCAAGCGATCATGCTGGTGGCCAGTTGGCATTGGATCTTCCTTGCCCTTGCCCTGTTCGGGGCAAGCTCGTGGACCTGGGCCCTGCTGCGCCTGCGCGAAACCCTGAACGAGGCCGACCGCCGCCCCCTTTCGGTCCGCTCAATTGGCGAGGCGGTGCGGCTGACACTCACGACACGGCTTTCGGCCGGGTACATGCTGGCGGCAACCCTGATGCTGGGGGCCATGTTCGGCTTTGTCACCTCGGCGCAACAGGTGTTCTTTGGCGCCCTGGACAGCGCAGACCTGTTTGTCTTCATCTTTGCGGGCGTGGCGGCGCTGATGGCCCTGTCATCCCTCGTCAATTCGCGCATTGTCGAGCGGATCGGGATGCGCCGCGTCTCTCATGGGGCGCTGCTTGGCTATATCGGCTTTGCCATTGTGCATGCCGGTGTCGCTTTGCTGGGGCTTGAAACGGTCTGGTCGTTTGCCGTTCTGCAGGCGGGCATGATGTGCTGCTTTGGCCTTGTGGGCTCAAATTTCAATGCCATGGCCATGGAGCCGCTGGGCCATGTGGCCGGCACGGCATCATCGGTCCAGGGGTTCGTCACCACCACCGGCGGCGCCCTGATCGGCTTTTTCATTGCCCAGCATTATGATGGCACCGTCATTCCCCTGACCCTTGGCTTTGCCATCTGCCCAAGCATTGCGCTTGTAATTGTTCTGATTACCGAGCGTGGCCGCCTGTTTGGAACCGGCCAGCCCATAACAGTGAAACAGGCGGCGTGAAAGAGCGCCTGAAACAGGAAGAGGAAGCAGCCATGCTCAAGCTCTATGATCATCCGTTTTCACCCTATGCCCAGAAGGTAAAAATCGCGCTGCGCGAAAAGGGCCAGGCCTTCGAGGCACCCATGCCCCAGGGTATCGGCTCGGGCGGGGCCGCCGGCGAGTTTGCCGACGCAAATCCCCGCCTTGAGGTGCCAGCCCTGATCCACGGGGACGTACGCCTGTTCGACTCCACCATCATCCTTGAGTACATCGAGGACTGCTGGCCACAGCCGCCCCTGCTGCCAGCCTCCCCTGCCGAGCGCGCCCGGGTGCGGGTGATCGAAGAGGTGATGGACACCCATTACGAGCCGATCAACTGGGGCCTTAGCGAGGTACGAAACTTCAAACGTGCCGAGGGTGAACTGGCCGCGCGTATCGAGGCACGCGCCCGCGAGCAGGTAAACGGCTATTTCACCTGGCTCGAGCGGCAGCTGGGTGACCGGCAGTGGTTCAATGGTGAGAGCTTTGGCTGGGGTGACCTCGCCGTGCTGCCCTATCTGAACGGCACCCGTGGCCTGGGCCAGGCGCCAGAGGCTGGCACAAGGCTGGCCGCCTGGCTGGACCGCGCCAATGACCGGCCCAGTGTGGTGGCGACGGTCAAGGACATCACCGACATGCTGAGTGCCGGCAACCCCGGCATGGGGGATGTTGCACGGCTGGTGCGGGAAGGCCTGTTCAAGCGGGAATATCGCGATCACCGCCTTGAATGGATGATCAAGGTCGGCGGCATTCAGGTGATCCTGGATGGTCTGGCCAAGGACAATATCCGCTTTGGTCCCGACCTGGCCTGATCGCGTGCGCTGCTGACAGGATCAGGGCTGGCGGCGGGCGTGGAACGTCGCCGCCAGCCCGACACCAGCGGCAACAAGGCCCAGCACCACAAGGCCAAGCAGGCCCGTGAGCACCGATGCGGCCAGGGCCGAGGCCGCGTCAAAGCCAATCAGGCCAAGCAGGTGGATTGACGAGACCTCGCGGATCCCCCACCCGCCGGAGGTGATGGGCATGGCCGCCAGATACATCACCACCGATGTCGCTGCCGCTATAGCCAGGGGTGGCACATCCGGGCGCAGGCCACTGCACACTGTGACATAGGCCGCCACCATGCAGGCCTGGGTGCCAAGGGTCAGCGCCAGGGCCGTCAACATGTCCGACACCTGCTGGCCACGGCCCACCTGGGTGATCAGCCGCAGCCGGACCAGCACGGGGAACAGCCAGTAGCAGGCAAGGGCAGCAAGCAGGATGAGGGCGATCATGCCCAGCGGAGAAATGCCGCCGAACAGCGCCTCAATCCGCTCCCAGGCGCCAAAGCCAAAGAGGTAGCCAAGCCCGGCAAACAGGAAGATCAGGCAAACGCCAAGCGAATAGACCTTTTCATAGATGGCAAGAGCAGCCACCCGCGAAGGCACGACACCATAGGGTTTGAGCAGGATGGCGCGGCTGGCGATATGGCCAACCAGTTGCACGACGAACAGGGAGCCAATCTGCGAGGCGATGTTGATCTGCAGCGCCGCCGATACCGGCAGTTCATGACCCGCCCCCGCCAGCACCGAGCGGAAACGCAGGCTCGACAACACGAGGTTGATCACCAGGAAGGCGATGGCGAGCAAAATATGACCAGCGCCAACGCTGACGGCAGCCCTGGCAGCGGCACCAAGATCAACGCTGGCGAAGGCAAAGCCGAGCAAGCCGACCGACAGGATCACCAAGGCCACCCGCCTCAGGGTGGCGGGAAGGCGCCTGCGCGCCACCGGCGCATCAGCTGGGTCGGCGGGTGCGGCCTGGCGCTTTGCAAAAATGTCGGACCAGAAACTCATGATGCCGCGATCCTAAAGCAAAGCGCCTCGGGGGCCATGCGGCAGGCCAGCCAGATCGAGGGTTGCCCTGAGGTCGGGCAGCAGCAGGCGCGCACCATCCCGGCAGAAGGCCGCGAGTTGATCGGCGGGAACAATTTCAAGCGCGTCATACTCGTCGGTTCCATGACCGCGCCAGGCAGCCAGAATATTCTCTGTAGACAGACTTGTCTGCAGGCGCAGGACGAGTTCAGCAGATTCAGCTGTGGCCAGCAGCCCGCACAGCTCGGGTGGGGCGACGCACTCGGCCCCCAGCCCCAGTTCCTCGCGCAGTTCCTCCAGCACCTGAGCCCCAGGGTCGGGGACGGCCAGCACCCCGGAGGGCGCGGTTTCCCAGGCCCCGCCATGGACCGCGACGTGGCTCGCCCGTCGCCCCAGCACCAGTCCTGCCCCATTCGTCAGCACACCCGACACCCCGACATGTGGCAGGTTCAGGCCCTGACTGGCGAGGCTGGGGTCACGCCGCCGGGCAACAATGTCGCGATAGCGCAGGGGCCGCAGCACAAGTTCCGCCGCATCGGCCGAAACAAGACCAAAGGCCGCGCCATCGAACAGGCGCTCGCCAGCCCGCGCCTTCTCAACCGCCCAGATCTCGCCGATGCGCCGCTCAAGACCGGCGTCGTGGACCATGCCGGGCGCAATGCGGATCCTTACCGTCCGGTCGAGCCGCAGCTGAAGGGGGCGCAGGGGCTTTGCCTGCGTGTCGTCACTTGGCGCCACCGGGCCTCCAGCACTCGCACCGAGAAGGGATTTGCATCTGACAACGCTCAATGTCAAAATGGGTTTTCAAGTTCTATGATGATATGACGGCCTCGCTCATCAGAACATGCATGGCCCGCCCCCAGCAGGGCGGTCTTGCACAAACAGGCCATGGTACGGAGACGACCCCGATGCAAAGCAATGCCGCCATTGATCTTTCAGCTGCCAATACAGCAGACCCGAAGCACGGCGCTGCAACCGGCGTCGCCCATGTAGACGTTCTGATTGTCGGCGCCGGCCTGTCGGGCATTGGCGCCGCTTTTCACCTGCAGGAAAAGTGCCCGGGCCAGACCTATGCGATCCTTGAGGGGCGCGAGGCCATTGGCGGCACCTGGGATCTGTTCCGCTATCCCGGCATCCGGTCGGATTCGGACATGTACACCCTCGGCTACATCTTCAAGCCGTGGAGCGAGGCCAAGGCCATTGCCGATGGCCCGTCGATCCTGAAGTACGTGCGCGAAACGGCGCGCGAAAACGGCATCGACAACCACATCCGCTACAACCACATGGTCCGCCGCGCCTCATGGTCGACGCAAGACGCCCGCTGGACCGTTGAGGCCGAGCATGGCCCCGGCAAGGAACGCGTCAGCTTTACCTGCAACTTCCTGTTCATGTGCAGCGGCTATTACGACTATGCGCAGGGCTACCAGCCCGATTTCCCGGGCATGGCAAGCTTTGGCGGCCGTCTGGTGCATCCGCAGTTCTGGCCTGCTGATCTTGATTACGCCGGCAAGCGCGTGGTGGTGATTGGCAGCGGCGCCACCGCCGTGACCATCGTGCCCGAAATGGCCAAGACGGCAGCCCATGTGACGATGCTGCAGCGCTCACCCACCTATGTGGTGTCCCGCCCGGCAGAGGACGGCGTTGCCAACTGGCTGCGCGCCAAGCTGCCGGCAAAGCTTGCCTACAGTCTGGCCCGCTGGAAGAACGTGTTGATGACCATGTTCTTCTTCAACATGGCCCGCAAACAGCCTGCCAAGGTGAAGGCCCAGATCCTGAGCATGGTCAAGCACGAGCTTGGCCCCGATTTCGACGTGAAGACCCACTTCACGCCCACCTACAACCCCTGGGATCAGCGCCTCTGCCTGGTGCCCGACAGCGACCTCTTTGCCTCGCTGAAGGGCGGCACGTCGTCGGTGGTCACAGACCATATCGACACGTTCACAGCCACGGGCATCCGCCTGAAGTCAGGCGCCGAACTGCCGGCCGATGTCATCGTCAGCGCCACCGGCCTGAAGCTGATCCCCGTTGGCGGCATGGAAGTGGTGGTTGATGGCAAGCCCGTCGACATGGGCAAGACCGTTACCTACAAGGGCATGATGTACAGCGATGTGCCGAACATGGCGTCGGCGGTTGGCTATACCAATGCCTCGTGGACGCTGAAGGCAGACCTCACCTGCGAATATGTCTGCCGCCTGCTCAACCACATGAAGGCCCAGGGCCTTGCCTATTGCACCCCGCGCCGCACGGACGAGGATGATGCGGCCGAGCCGTTCCTCGATCTTGCATCGGGCTATATCCAGCGCTCGGCAGCAGTGATGCCCAAGCAGGGCGCCCGCGCCCCCTGGAAGCTCTACCAGAACTACTTCCTCGACCTGATGACCCTGCGCTTTGGCTCCATCCGGGACAATTCCATGGTCTTCTCGAAGGCAAAGCCGGCCCCCCAGCGCGCCGCCGCCGAGTGATGCTTCGCGGGGCGGCCGCAGGGTCGCCCCGCTTTCACTCCCCCACCTTCATTCCCCCGCCTTGTCTCCCTCAGGGCAAACTCCCTGCAGATATGGCAAGACCACTCCCGGCGCTGCTAGACTTTGGCAAGGGGCGGTATGGCGATGAATGCGCGCCCTCCCCTTTGAGGAGGCGAAGGTGCAGACAGACCGTGATCCGGCATGGGGGCCTCGACCCCGCCCCTGCATTCAGTCTGGCCGCTTGGGACTGAGCGGATCATGAGTGGCCTGCGCCGCCTGCCCCTGGGCCAGGCGATCATCGCCCTCTTTGCCCTGGCAGCCATCGGCACCGCCTTCTGGCAACTGCACACCGCGAACAGGGATGTCGAGGAGACGTCCAGCATGGTCGCTGGCACCCCGTCGCACGTCTATCGTAAGGCAGGCGGTGGGGCGGCACCGGTGGTGGTGGTAGCGCACGGCTTTGCCGGATCAGCGCGCCTTATGGAGCCCATTGCCCAGACCCTGGCACGTAACGGCTATATCGCCGTGACCTTTGATTTCTCAGGCCACGGCGGCAACCAGAATCCGCTTACAGGCGATATCACCGATCCCGAAGGTGCGACGCACACCCTGATGGCCGACACGGCCCGCATAGCCGCCTTTGCCCGCCCCCTGGGTGACGGGAGGCTGGCCTTGCTTGGCCATTCCATGGCCACCGACGTGATCGTGCGCTTTGCCGAGAGCACCCCTGATGTGGCGGCGACCATTGCCATCTCCATGTTCTCGCCCGCAGTGACGGCAACCGAACCGCGCAACCTGCTGGTCATCGTGGGGGACTGGGAAGGCAGGCTGAAGGAAGAGGCCCTGCGCGTGCTTGGCCTTAGTTTGGGCGATGCCCCCCCGCAGGAGCGCAGCACCCATGGCGATCCCGCTGCGGGCACAGGTCGCCGGGTCGCCTTTGTGCCGGGCGTCGAGCATATCAGCGTGATCTATAGCCGGGACGCCATGGTGGAAGCCATATCATGGCTGGATGCCACCTTTGGCATTTC
>CANCOY010000009.1 GCA_947379865.1 Acetobacteraceae bacterium | reverse complement strand
TCGGTCAGATCAGTTGGGTAACGCAGCCCACGCCGCTCATAGCGGGAACGGTTCTCGGCGGTCCACATGCAGCACCTCGCGAATCGGTGCTATCAAGCTCATCACAACTGATTCTCGCGACTCAAGTTCTTTCCGAACCGACACTAAGGCAAATCCTGATGTCGCAGCGGCAAGGCTTGATGGATTGCAGCATTGGTTCGAACACGGGCTTGGGGAAGGACGTACTTTTCCAGGCATAGACGTGCGGCGTGGGCGTCAGGCAAAGGTGACGAACGGGTCTGCTTGGCGCCAGTTTATGTGGCAAGGCGAACCGGTCGCCGCCCGGGTGGCTTTGCCCTATCCAGAATCCATCCTTCGGCAGATCCTGTCACAGGGCCGACATGATACAGCGGTGTTTGCCCCTGGTGCGGATGCGATCCCGAACTTGCGCCGATTCGATGCCACAGACCTCTTAGTTCGCCACGGGATCGACCCACATGCCGTGCTGGCTGCAGCGCCGGAAGGGCCATCCGCTGTTTTCGTGGTTCCTCATCTGGTTACAGGTGGCGCGGAGAAGTACATCTCAGATCTTGTTGACTGCTTTGTGAGTGCCAGGCTGGGGCCGGTGGTCGTGCTCGTCACGGATCAGACGGAGGATGAGGCAAAGGGCTGGCGTGATCTCGCCATTCTTGCCCCGATAGGGCAGGCGCAGATCATGTTCTGGAGAGAGTTTTGCAATAATCACGGCTACCAAAGACCTGAGACGCTTGCGCGCTTCCTGAATGTTCTCCGGCCGCAGCATCTGTTCATTTGCAACAGTTTTATCGGGCTGGAGGCCGTGGCCCGATTTGGGCGTTGCCTCTCTCAGTTCGCCTGTATCGCCTGCTTCTATTTCAGCATTTCACCAAAAGCCATTGGTGCGCCCTATGGAGCTTACTTCCCCCGGCGAACACTGCCATTTGCCACAGCCATAACGGACAACGAGCCAATGGCCCGGACGCTGCGCAGCCTGCATGGCGAAATTCCAGGCCCTGGAATCATCACTCTTCCCCCACGTCTCCCCGCGCTTGAGGACGCCGTGTTCACGGCACGGTTGGCGGCAAGACGCGCCCGCTCTAAAGCAGCCGCCAAACCGCTGCGTTGGGCCTGGGTCTCGCGTATCGAGCCGTTCAAGGGAACCGCGTTGCTGGCAGCGCTTGCCAGGGCCCGGCCAACTGATCACTTCGACGTTTTTGGACCCTTGTCTGCTGACATGCAAAGCGTCGGTCTTGATTTGCCCAACATCACCATGCGTGGGCAGCTGGCGAATGTGGTGAAGGCCGATTTTGCCGATCATGACGGGTTCCTGTTCACCTCCCTGTTTGAAGGCATGCCAAATGTCGTCCTGGAGATGAGCCAGCAGGCGATCCCCATGGTGCTCGCCGATGTTGGTGGCTTGCGCGACACCTTCGATGAAAACGCCGTCATTCTGGTCAGCCACGGCACAAGTACCCAAGAGAGTGTCGCTGGTTTCTCTGCGGCCCTAGACCGCGTGTCTGGCATGTCGGCTGAGGAAGTGGACGCCATGGCCGCTGCTGCACGGTTGCAAGCCCTTAGCCGCCACAGTGCTGACATCTACAAGAAAAACGTCGCAGCCCTGATAGGACGCAAATGAGCGAGATACCTGACATTACTGTCACAGTGATCATGCATCGTGAGGGTGCCCTCGCACTTCCTGCGCTGTCCTCCATGCGCGATCTTGTCGAGCGCGCAGGTAACGCTGGGCTGAACGTTCAAACCCAGGCAGTGCTCGACCGACCGGACGACCTCACAAGGCACATGGTCGCCGCACGTGGCGGCTGGCTTGATGCCGTGCAGGAGGTCTCAGTTGGGGACCTTGGCCTGGCACGCAATGCAGGGGTAGCCAGCGCGCGTGGAAAATTCTTGGCGTTCCTTGATGGCGACGACCTCTGGGGCGAGGACTGGCTTGCATGTGCGCATCGGATGGCAACGGAGGCGGGGGCGCCTACGGAGGCCATCTGGCATCCGCAAGCCCTGTATTATTTCGTTGAGAGCGACTTTAGACCTTACTCAGTGGGTACGATTCCGCATGGCCCAGCACAATCGGGTCACATGTTCCACAACTCTAGCAATGCATTAGGCTTCAATAGGGACATCCTGTTCCTTGAGAACACTTGGTCAGCGAACGTTCTAACGCTGCGCGATATCCATTTGCGGTTTCCATATTCGCCGGTTGATCGCATTCGCGGCTTTGGCATCGAGGACTGGTCCTGGAATATGGAAACCCTCTGGGCTGGCATTCCTCATCTTGTCGTTCCCGAAACGGTGCATCTGATCCGCGTAAAGGAAACCGGTTCGCTAGGCCGCCAGAATTCTGCAGAGGGGCTCCTTCCCTATCTGCCCCATGGCGCGGTTCCGCAGGCCGGCCGCCGGGCAGACGCAGCACTGGCTGCCGCACTCTGAAGAGGGGTTTGCGTATCATGGCATCTCTGCTGGTTACGGGTGGCGCTGGCTTTATCGGTTCCCATCTTGTGGACGCCTTGCTGCGCGACGGCTATGCCGTGCGCGTCCTCGATGACTTGTCGACGGGGAAGAGTGCCAATCTCGACCCGCGCGCCGAGTTGCTTGTGGGCGATGTCGCAGATGCGGCGCTCCTTCGCGAGGCAACCGAGGGCATTTCCGGAATTTTTCATCTGGCCGCCATCGCTTCGGTCGAGCGTTCAAACATCGACTGGTTGGGGACCAATCGGGTCAATCAGGCTGGAACCGTGGCGGTGCTTGACGCAGCACGGCAGGCGGGCGGGCTGCCAGTGGTTTACGCTTCCTCGGCGGCAATCTATGGCGACCAAGGTAGAAAACCGATTACTGAAAGCGTTCGCCCGGTTCCCCGCACGGCCTATGGCGTGGACAAACTTGGCAGCGAGTTGCATGCCGCTGTCGGCGCGTCGTTGCATGGCGTCCCCAACATAGGGCTGCGCTTCTTTAATGTCTTTGGCCCCCGGCAGGATCCCCATTCGCCCTATTCCGGGGTGATCAGCATCTTTGCGGCCCGTATTGCGGCCGGTGCGGGTATCACGGTGCATGGCAGCGGCCAGCAGGTGCGAGACTTCGTCTATGTCAGCGACGTTGTCGCGCATTTGGGTGCGGCCTTCGGGGCGCTGCGATCAGCCTCGAGACCTTCGGCGCAGGTCCTGAATGTCTGCACCGGTCATCCGACCAGCATCCTTGACCTCGCGCACGCCTTGACCGACGTGATGGGGCGCGAGGTTGTGGTTACCCATGGTCCTCAACGCCCGGGCGATATCGTGGCCTCCATTGGTGATCCCACCGCCGCTCAGGCCGTTCTTGGAATATCAGCCAAGGTGCCTCTGCGCGAAGGGCTGCGGGCGCTCTCGGCCGATCTGGTTTCTGGCAGAAGCAATTCCAGGAACGTCACATCGCGGCCCAGCCCGCCCCCCGCGCGCCGCGCTGAGGAACTGGTACGTCGCCAGCTGGAAGCCTGAAGGGGTTGGCAGGGGATCGGGGCCAGGGTTTGCCTGTCTGCGCATGGCGTGCTACCCGTCGCGACCTATTCATCTGCAGGAAATACCCTATGGAAACCTCCAAGGCCGTGGCCACGCGCCGCTCTGTGCGCGCCTATCATGACAAGCCCGTGTCGTTCGAAACCATCCAGCGTGTGCTCGACCGGGCGCGCATGGCGCCGTCTGGCTGCAATTACCAGCCCTGGGAGGCGACGGTGCTCACCGGCGCGCCGCTGAAGGCGCTGCAGGATGTGCTGCTGGCGGCCCAGCCCGATGATCCGGCGGAATATGACTGGGCGGCGCCTGGTCAGCACGCAAAGTATCTGCCCCGCCTGCAGGCCGTGGGGGCGGCGCTTTATGGCGCGATGGGCGTCAGCCGCGAGCAGACCGACCAGCGCGAGGCCTTTGCCCGCGCCAACCTCACCTCGTTCGGTGCGCCCGTGCTGCTGCTGTGCCACTTCCCCAAGTTCATGAAGGAAGCCCAGTGGTCGGACGTCGGCATGTGGCTGCAGACGATCATGCTGCTGCTGCGTGAAGAAGGGCTGGACAGCTGCCCGCAGGAGTACATGGGCACCTATGGCCGCACCATCAAGGCGCATCTGGGCCTGGGCGACGACATCATGCTGTTCTGCGGCATTGCCATTGGCTATGGCGACGAGGCGGCGCCGATCAATGGCTTCCAGCGCGAGCGCGTGCCGCTGGACGAGCAGATCAAGTTCCTCGGCTTCAACTGAGGTCAAGCAAGGTGAAGCGGGGGCTGGCGATCTTGTCGGCCTCCGCATATCCCCGCCCTCAGAATCGGCTATTCTGCGCCCCTTCAGGGGTTCGCTGGCCCATGGGCCTGGCGCAGGGGGTGTTTGATGGGGCGGTCTGCATTTGTTACCGGCGGCACGGGGTTTGTCGGTCTCAATCTCATTGATGAACTGGTGAAGCAGGGCTGGGCGGTAACGGCGCTGCACCGGCGCAATTCCGATCTGCAGTTCCTGAAGCGTTTTCAGGCGGCCCGCGTCGAGGGCACCATCACCGACCGGCAGTCGCTGCTCAATGCGATCCCTGAGGGGGTCGATACCCTGTTCCATGTGGCGGGCAACACCAACATGTGGCGCAAGCGCAATGCCGAGCAGACCCGCGACAATGTTGAGGGCACCGCCAATGTGGTGGAGGCCGCCATCGCAAAGGGCGTGCGCCGGCTGATCGTCACCTCCTCCATTTCGGCCTATGGCGGCGCCGCTGGTGAGATCACCGAGGATACGCCCAGCAAGGCGGCCAGCAGCCGGGTGAACTATGAATTGACCAAATGGCAGGGCCAGGAGGTGGCGCGCGCTGCCATCAGCCGGGGCCTGGAAGTGGTGATCATGCAGCCGGGCGCCATCCTTGGCCCCTATGACATTGGCACCTGGTCGCGGCTGTTTGGCCTCGTCAAGACCGGTGCCCTGCCGGGCGTCCCTCCGGCCAGCCTCAGCTTTGGCCATGTTACCCAGATCGTCCGCGCCCATATTGCGGCGGCCGACAAGGGGGTGAACGGGGGGCATTACCTCCTTGCGGGGACTGAGGGCACCTTCCTTGAACTGGTGCAGGAAATCGCCCGCCTGCTGGGCAAGCCCGTACCCGCAAAAGCCATGCCTGCACCTCTGCTGAAACTGGTGGCCCGGGTCAATGATCTGGTCAGCAGCGTCACGGGCAAGGAGCCCAGCTTCACCCCCGAAATGGCCGAGGGCCTGGGTGGCCGGGCCATGACGGCGCCGTCTGCCCGCGCCCGAACGGAACTGGGCTATGAGACTGTCCCCCTCAAGGTGATGGTCAAGGATTGCTACGACTGGATGGTCAAGGAAGGCCGCATCTAGGAGACGCGCGATGGACGAGGTGCTGGTGCTTGATGGCGGCACGGGCCGTGAACTGAAGCGCAGGGGCGCCCCGTTCCGCCAGCCCGAATGGTCGGCGCTTGCCCTGATCGAGGGGCCGGCGTTCGTCTCTGCCGTGCATGCCGCTTATGTGCAGGCCGGCGCCAATGTGATCACCACCAACAGCTATGCGGTGGTGCCATTTCATCTGGGTGCAGAACGCTTTGCGGCAGAGGGGGAGGGGCTGGCCAGCCTCTCTGGCCGTCTGGCGCGGGAGGTGGCCAATGGCGCCCCGTCAGCCGTACAGGTGGCTGGCTCCCTGCCGCCCATCTGCGGCTCCTATCGTGCCGACCTGTTTGATGCGGAGGAAGCCCGCCCCATTCTGGCAACGCTGATCCGCGGCCTGTCGCCCTTTGTCGATCTCTGGCTGGCGGAGACCCTCAGCACCATTGCCGAGGCAGAGCTTGTCCGCGCGTTGCTGGGCGATGACGGGCGGCCCTTGTGGCTGTCGTTCACCCTGAGCGATGAGACGGTGGTGGCGGGCGATCCGCG
The DNA here is from genome assembly GCA_947379865.1 of Acetobacteraceae bacterium. Classification (GTDB taxonomy): domain Bacteria; phylum Pseudomonadota; class Alphaproteobacteria; order Zavarziniales; family Zavarziniaceae; genus CANCOY01. The sequence goes on along the minus strand of CANCOY010000009.1, from coordinate 43,497 downwards.
CCTGCGGTCTGGCCAGTCAGTTTCCGATGCGGTGGCGGCCGCCGTGCGCCTTGGGGCTGCGGCCGTGCTCTTCAACTGCAGCCAGCCTGAGGTGATGGCTGATGCCGTGCGGGTGGCGGGGGATGTGTTGCGGCAGCTGTGGGCGAATATCCGCATCGGCGTTTATGCCAATGCCTTCCCGCCGCAAAAGCAGGATGCCACGGCCAATGCGGTGGTGCTGGATATCCGGGAAGATCTGACGCCGGAGGGCTATCTGGCCTTTGCCCGCGCCTGGCAGGCGGAAGGGGCAAACATCATCGGTGGCTGCTGCGGCATCGGCCCGGAACACATTGCCGCTTTGCGCCAGCAGCTTTGAAAGCAGGAAGCGCGGGGCACTTGCGCGCCCCGCACAGTCGCTGATCAGGCCGGCACAACCGCCGCAACGGCGGTCACCAGGCTGTAGAAAATCATGGCGGTGCCAACAATGCCCACGGCCCAGACGGCCGGGCGGATAGCGGGCACGCCGGCCAGATAGACGGCGGCATGGACCACGCGCGAATAGAAGAACAGCTGGGCGCCCAGCACCGTCAGCTCGTTTGAGACGCCGGAAACGGCGGCAACCAGCACCAGCGGCGCAAACAGGATCAGACCTTCGCGGTGATTGTCGACCGTGCGGCCTGCGCGGGCCTGAAACACGCCCTTGGGCGGCAGGCTGTCACGCGGGCCGGCAAGGTTCATCAGGCCCTGGACAAGGGTACCGGATGTCGCCTGGATCAGGATGAGCACAAACAGCAGACCCACGGAATAGGTCAGCATCAAGAGTTCGATTTTCATTATTCCCCCCGGGATATGTCAATTTTGACGATCAAGGGTCGCACGGCCTGTAACGGTGTCAATGCTCGCGTCGGCGGGATGGCTCAGCTTGTCTGGACAGCCATCGGCTTTTTGCGGCTCAGACGGTCGAGATAGATGTAGACCACCGGGGTAATGAACAGCGTCAGGAACTGCGAGACGATCAGGCCACCAGCCACCACAATGCCAAGCGGCTGGCGCAATTCCGCGCCGGCGCCGGTGCCAAGGGCGATGGGCAGGGCTCCTGCGATGGCGGCCAGCGTCGTCATCATGATGGGGCGGAAGCGCAGCAGGCAGGCTTCGCGGATGGCCGCCTCGGCGCTGAGGCCAGCCTGATTGCGGCGGGCCATGGCGAAATCCACCATCATGATGGCGTTCTTCTTGGCAATGCCGATCAGCATGACGATGCCGATGATCCCGATCACGTTCAGATCCATGCGGAACAGCGCCAGGGTGCCAAGGGCGCCCAGACCCGCCGTGGGCAGGCCCGACAGGATGGTCAGCGGGTGGACGAAACTCTCATAGAGAATGCCCAGCACGATATAGATCGTCGCAAGGGCCGCCAGCAGCAGCAGGCCCTGGTTGTTGAAGGAATCCTTGAAGGCCTGGGCCGTACCCTGGAAGCTGCCTGTAATCGTAGCCGGCAGGCCAAGCTCCAGATTGGCCGCATCAATTGCCGTTACCGCCTGCCCCAGCGAATAGCCAGCCACAAGGTTGAACGAGATGGTTGCCGCCGGCAGCTGTCCCTGATGGGAGATCGAGAGGGCGCCCGGGCCAAGGGTTATGCTGGCAACGGCATCCAGCGGCACGAGGGTGCCTTTATCGCTGCGCACATAGAGATGCGACAGGGAGGTGGGGTCGCGTTGCAGCCTTGGGTCGACCTCAAGAATGACCTGATAATAATTGCTCGGCGTGTAGATCGTTGAGACCTGCTCCGAGCCAAAGGCGCTGTAGAGCGAGGCCCGCACCTGGGCCACGCTCACACCCAGCCTTGCGGCCGTATCGCGGTCGATCTCAACCCTCGCCTGGCGATTGGCCAGTTGCAGGTCGGTGCTGATGTCCTGGAACGCCGGCAGGGTGCGCAGCCGCGCCTCAAGCTTGGGTGCAAAGGCATAGAGCTGGGCAGGGTCCACACCCTGAAGTGTGTACTGGTACTGCGCCTTGGCCATGCGCCCGCCAATCTGCAGGTTCTGCACCGGCTGCAGATAGACCTTCTGGCACGGCACCGGGGCCAGGCGCTGGCGCAGGATTTCCTGCACCTCGGCAATGGGGCGTCGTTCTTCGCGGGGCTTCAGCTGGATGAACATGCGGCCGTTGTTCATGGCCGATGACGAGCCAGAAATGCCCACGATGGAGTTCGCCAGCAGCACATCGGGGGTGGCGCGGATGATTTCTGCGGTGATCTTCTGGCAGGCCACCATGGCGTCAAAGGAAATGTCCTGCGGCCCTTCGGTGGAGGCAAAGATGAGGCCGGCATCCTCGTTGGGGAAAAATCCCTTGGGGATCGCGCCATAGGCCCAGACCGTCAGACCCACCGTCAGCACGGTGGCCCCAAGCACCACGCGGCGATAGCGCAAAGCCTGGTCGAGGGTGCGGCCATAGGCGGCGAGCAGGTGGTCAAAGCCGGCTTCCAGCAGGGCCAGGATGGCACCCTGCCTGTGCGGGGATGCGGCATCCAGCGGCTTCAGCAGACGGGCGCACAGGGCCGGGGTCATGGTCAGGGAAACAAAGCCGGAGATGATGATGGCAATGCTGATCGTCACGGCGAATTCGTTGAACAGGCGCCCCACCACGCCCCCCATGAACAGCACCGGGATGAACACCGCCACCAGCGAGATGGTCATGGAAAGAATGGTGAAGCCAATCTCGCGGCTGCCTCGCAGCGCCGCCGGAAAGGGCTGCTCCCCATCCTCCACATGGCGCACCACGTTCTCCAGCATCACGATGGCATCATCCACCACAAAGCCGACGGAGAGGGTGAGGGCCAGCAGGCTGAGATTGTCGATGGAAAAGCCCAGCAGGTACATGCCGGCAAAGGTCCCCACCAGACTGACGGGCAGGGCCAGGGCCGGGATGAGGGTGGCCCGCAGGTTCCTGAGAAAGACAAAAATCACCATCACCACCAGCGCCATGGTGAGGACAAGGGTAAAGCGGACGTCGTCAACGCTTTCGCGGATCGACTGGGAACGGTCGACCAGGATATCCAGATTGACCGAGGGCGGCAGAAGGCGGCGGAACTCCGGAATCAACTTCTTGACGGCATCGGTGACGGCAACCGTATTGGCGTCGGGCTGGCGCTGGATCGCCAGAACGATGGAGCGGGTGCCGTTGAACCAGCTGGCCAGCTTGTTGTTCTCGACCGCGTCCTCGACCTTGGCCACATCCGACAGCCGCACCGGCGCGCCCTTGCGCCAGGCCACGATCAACGGGCGGTAGAGCGCCGCCCGCGCCATGGGGCCGGTGGCCTCAAGGGTGAAACTCTTGTCATTTCCGCTCAGTTGGCCAACGGCGCTGTTCGAATTGGCGGCAACCAGGGCGGCGCGCACCTCATCAATGGCAATGCCCCGCGATGCCAGGGCATCCGGGTCAAAGCCCACCCGCACCGCGAACTTCTGCGCGCCATAGATCGAAACCTGCGCCACCCCTGAAAGGGTTGCCAGACGCGGCGACATCATGCTGTCGGCATATTCGTTTACCTCCGACAGGGGCAGCGTCGAGGAGGTCAGGGCCAGCAGGATGACGGGCTGGTTGGCCGGGTTCACCTTCTGGAAACTGGGAGGCGTCGTCATCTCGGTCGGCAGGCGCCGGGCCGCAACTGAAAGCGCCGACTGCACGTCGAGCGCCGCCCCATCGATGTCGCGGTCGAGGTCGAACTGCAGGGTGATGAACGTTGTGCCGAGGCCGCTGATGGAGGTGATGGAACTGACACCGGCAATGGTGGCGAACTGCCGCTCAAGCGGAGTGGCCACCGCCGATGACATTGTCTCCGGGCTGGCGCCGGACAGGATGGCCGAGACCTGGATGGTCGGCAGATCAACGCGCGGCAGGGCCGCCACCGGCAGCAGGCGATAGCCGAACAGCCCCACAAGCAGGATGGCCAGCATGACAAGCGTCGTCATGACGGGCCGGCGGATACACAGTTCCGAAAGCATCGGTTTTCTCCGCCAGTCCCGCTCAGCTACCGGGTGTCGCTGCCGGGGCGTTGGCCTGAACGGCGACCGCTGCCCCGGCGGTCAGGCGCAACTGCCCTTCTGTCACCACCTGCTCACCCGCTTTCAGCCCCTCGCGCACAAAGGCCACCGTGTCGGTCGTCTGCTCAACCAAGAGTTTGCGCACCTCGACCTTTGCATCCGGGCCAATGACAAAGGCATAAGGCCCATCCTGGCCAATCATTACGACCGGGGCAGGGACCGCAGCGATGTCATGGCGCGTCTCGAGGGTGGCGAGGACATCAACGAAACTGCCGGGCCACAGGGCCTCGTCGTCATTGGCAAAGGTCGCCCGCGCCGCCACCGTGCCGGTTGCCTGGTCAATGGCATTCTCGATGAAGGCAAGTTTGCCCAGGGCCTTTGCCGGGTTCGCCCCGTGCAGGCTGGCCACCACCGGCACCTCGCCCCGGCCCATGGCGGCGCGCAGGGCGGGCAGCTTGGCCTGGGGGATCTGGAACACAACCTGCACAGGCCGGGTCTGGTTGATCGTCACGATGGGCTGGACATCATTTGCCTTGATACTGGCGCCAAGCTTGACGGCAGCGGCGCCGGTGCGCCCGCTGATGGGCGCGCGGATCACTGTATAGTCGAGGGCCGTTTCCAACCCTGAGATCTGGGCGAGGTCAAACTCAACCCCGGCGGCCAGCGACGCGACCTTGGCCGTGGCGGTGTCCAGCGTGGCGCGGGTGGCGAAATCGCGGGCGGCCAGTGTGCGGGCGCGGTCGAGCGCGCTGCGGGCGTCTGCAAGGCCGGCTCGGTCACGCGCCAGATTGGCCTGGCCCTGGGCCAGATTGGCCCGCGCCAGCCTGTCATCCAGGCGGAACAGCACGTCGCCCGCCGCAACGCTGGCCCCTTCGGTAAAGGCAACGGCGGCCACAACGCCATCAATGCGCGACTTGATGGCAACCGTGGCCTCAGGCTCAACCGTGCCGACGGCAAAAAGCGTGACGGGCATGTCGCGGGCTTCGACACGGGCGGCATGGACCGGGGCGGGCATGGCTGCCGCATGCAACCCTGCGCTCTCTCCACCTGGTCCACGCAGGCCCAGTATCAGCACGAGGGCGCCACCCGCGAGGCCGGCTGCGATTACGACAGTCCGCCGTCGGCCAAAGAGTTGCGAGAGGGAGACCACGGAACCCACCTCCTGAACAGGGAAGCAGATAGAACCCCGTGGCGGTGCCAGAGGCAATGGTCGCAGGCGACAGGAAAGGCCGACCGCTGGCGGCAAACCGATCAGCGCAGCCAGTTTTCAGTCTGCAGTCGCGGCACCCGTGCGAACTCGCGCTCGTTGTTGGTAACCAGAACCAGGTTCAATGAGATCGCGTGAGCGGCGATGAGAAGATCATTCGCGCCAATCGGTGTTCCTAAGCGTTGAAGTTCAGCGCGCGCCAGCCCATAGGCCACGTCGGCGGGTGGCTCAAAGGATACGACCTCAAGTGCGCCTAAAATCGCTTCAATCTGGGTTGCCAACCGTACCGACCCCTTTTTTGCTACCCCGTAGCGAAGTTCAGCCGCAACAATGATGCTTGTTGCAACCGCCCCCTCATCCAGTTCCGCAATTTTTGCAGCCACGCGCCCCTGAGGGTGTCGCGCCAGGTCGGAGATGATGTTGGTGTCGAGCAGGTAGCGTGGTGTCACAGATCTACGGGCTCGGGCTCGGGATCCGGGATGTCTTCAAAGTCCTCTTCAAGGGGCTTGAGAGTCTTGAGCAAAGCCACCAGGGACGGCGCGGCGGTGGGCCCGATGATCAGACAATTACCTTTTTTGCGCATGACGGCTTCTTCCCCCGAGAACTCAAACTCTTTGGGGATCTGAACGGCCTGACTAACGCCGCTCCGGAAGATTTTGACCCTGCGTTCAGTGCTCATGGGCATCCCATCCCTGACGACTGAAACCAGAACCTATGCGAAGATCTGTGACCATGACTGTATCGCACAACAGCCAAAACTCGGCGGGAACACCAGTATCGCAGGATCGCCACCTGCTTGTCAGCCGGGAGGGGGTAGCCAGCCGGGCAGGGGCGGCCGCGCTGCCCGGAGGAGCGCGGCCGCCTGCCTGGGTCAGGCCAGTTGCAGGCCCTTCATCTGGCCATCGGCGCGCCAGGCCTTCATCATTTCGGTGAATTCCAGCGGGCCGCCACCATAGGTCTCAAGGAAGACACCGCGATCCACTTCGCCCTCGGCATTGTAATAGCCGGGGGTGCACTGGGCGAGGAAGGCGCGGGCGGGCACGGCCTTTTCCGCGATCACGCCCTGCCAGGCTGTCTCTGCCTCGGCGGTCGGCTCGATCAGGGTCATGCCCTTTTTGCGCACGTCGCTGATCAGCCCCACCACATGCTCCACCTGTTCGCCCAGCATGTCGGTGAAATTGGCCTTGAAGCCGTTCTGGCTGAGGCCAAGGATGAAGTGGTTGGGGAAGCCGTGGCTGCAATAGCCATGCAGCGTCTTCATGCCATTGGCATAATGCTGCCCCAGGTCGCGGCCGCCGGTACCAATCACATTATAGGCCGCCCGGCGGGTGAAGGTGGTGCCCACTTCAAAGCCCGTGGCAAAGATGATGCAGTCCACCTCATATTCGACGCCGCCTACCACCAGGCCCTTTTCGGTGATGCGCTCGACGCCTTTCCCGTTGGTATCCACAAGGGTTACGTTCGGGCGGTTGAAGGTGGGCAGGTAATCGTCATTGAAGGTGGGACGCTTGCAGAACATGTAGTACCAGGCCTTCAGGGCCTCGGCTGTCTTGGCGTCCTTGACGATGGTGTCGACCCGGGCGCGCACCTGGCTGCCCTTGCGCAGGTCGGCGAGTTCCAGGCGGGCGGCAATCTCTTCCGGAGTCTTGGCTCCCTGCGCCTCGACGCTGGCGGTGGTGCGCAGGCTGCGGATGATGTCGGTCCAGCCGTCGTGAACCAGATCCTCATCCTCATGGCCGCCTGAGACGAGGGTATTGAAGTTCTCGATACGGCGCTTCTGCCAGCCGGGCTTCAGGGTCTTGACCCACTCCGGATCCGTCGGGCGGTTGCCGCGTACGTCAACGGTGGAGGGGGTGCGCTGGAACACATAGAGATGCTTGGCGTGCTCGCCCACAAAGGGAATGCTCTGCACGCCGGTGGCGCCGGTGCCAATCACGGCAACGCGCTTGTCGGCCAGCTTGGTCAGGCCGCCGGCAGTGCTGCCGCCCGTATAGGCATAGTCCCAGCGGCTGGTGTGGAAGGTATGGCCCTTGAAGCTGCCGATGCCCTCGATGCCCGGCAGCCGGGGCCGGTTCAGCGGGCCACTTGCCGTAATCACATAGGTGGCGCGGATCACGTCGCCGCGATCGGTGTGCACGATCCAGCAGCCTTCGTCGCCGCTCCAGCGCATTTCCGTGATCTGGGTCTGGAACAGGGCGGCCTTGTGCAGGTCGAACTTGCTGCCGATACGCTCGGCATGGGCCAGGATTTCGGGCGCAAAGACGTATTTCTGGGTCGGGATATAGCCGGTCTCTTCCAGCAGTGGCAGGTAGATATAGGCGTCGATGTCGCACTGGGCGCCGGGATAGCGGTTCCAGTACCAGGTGCCGCCAAAGCCGCCGGCCTTCTCGATGATGCGCAGATTATTGATGCCGGCCTGGCGCAGGCGGGCGCCTGCCATCAGGCCACCAAAGCCACCACCGACGATGACGGCGTCCACTGTTTCCGTCACGGCGGCGCGGGTGAAGCCCGGCGCCACATAGGGGTCGTCGATGTAGTTGGCGAAATCGCCCTTTACTTCAACCCACTGCTCGTTGCGGTCGGGCCGCAGGCGCTTGTCGCGCTCGGCCCTGTAGCGGCTGCGCAGCACCTCGGGGTTGAAATCGGCTGTGCCCTGTTGGGCGGTTCCGGCTGTGGTCATGTCCCTCTCCCAGGATGGGCCCATTGATGGGCATATTGCTTTTGATCGTGGGCGTTATCGTTCAACGACGCAGGGGCAAATGCAAGACGTGCCTGTGGCTCAGCGCCGCCCAAGTGCTGTGCGGATCTCGTCATGGAGGGCACGGGTCAGGCCGTAGCGCGAAACCAGCAGGATCGGCAGCACATAGAGCAGCGGCAGCAGCAGGCCCACCACCAGGCCAAGGCGCCGGGCGGCCTCCCCATCGATCTGGCCGGTTGCGTCGCCCTGGGGTAGGGCAACGGCAAACACCAGCAGGCCCCCCAGCGCCATGCCGATGCCAGAGGCCGCCTTACCCGAAAACGCCAGGGCGGCCGAGAACATGGCCTCCTGGCGCAGGCCCGTGCGCAATTCCTGGTCGTCGAGCACATCGGCGATCATGGAAGACCCCGTGATCCCCTGTACCACCGCAATCCCGGCGCCCAGAACCCCCATGGAGACAAGCACCACGATCAGCATGGGATCGCCATTGGCGGGCAAGAGGTTGAGCAGGCGCAGTGCCACGGGGGCGAGGCCATCCAGCAGGCTCAGGCACGAACAGATGAGCAGGATGTGCTTCTTGTCCCACCGCGACTGGATATGGGCGACAAGAGGGAAAGCCAGCACCGCCCCCACAGCCGAGAGCGGGAACCAGCGCAGGTCGTCTGGCGTCAGTTGCCAGAAGAAGGTGGTCATGTAGAGGCCCATGTTCATGGTCGTGCCGCCGATTACCGAGGACAGCAGCACAGCCAGGAACAGCAGGGCGAAATGGCGGTTGCCAAGCGCCACCAGGAATTCGCCAAGGGCGCGCTTGATGCCGGAGGCAAACACCGTCGTCGACGGGGCGGGCACGGCGTGCTGGCGCAGATAGGGAATTTCCCGCCGCGTCAGCACGGTCGTCAGCACGCCAAAGCTGGTCATCAGGATCGCAGCCGCAACCGCCATGGCGGGATAGTTGTCGCGGCTGAGCTGGCCCAGCGTGCCATCGGTGCCGACGGGCATCAGCGCGCCAAACACCAGCACCGGAAAGCCAACGCCAATGGTCCAGCCCACGGCATAGCGCCAGCTCATGATCGAGGTGCGCTCGACATAATCATCCGAGAGTTCCGAGGCAATGGCAGCCCACGGAATGAAGAATGTCGCCATCAAAAGCCGGCTGGCCAGCATGAAGACAAAGAGCCAGAGAACGAGGCCGGTCTGCCCAAGCCCTGCCGGTGGCAGGAACACCGGAAGAAAGGCGGCGCCAACGCCGAGGGCGCCCACCAGCATCAGGGGATGCCGTCGCCCCCAGCGCGTCCTGAGATTGTCAGAGAACGAGGCGAGCAGGGGATCGAACACCGCGTCCGCAATCACCGCCGCCCCCAGGGCCAAAGAAACAAGAAACCCATCAAGTCCCAGGATGCGGTTGTAGTAGAGCAGCACGAAGGTGCTGACGACCCAGTTCAGCACCGTATCCGGCCCCGCCCCCAGCCCCTGATAGAAGCGGGTGGAGGTTGTCGTGGGACCGGAGCGCGAGATGCGGCTGTAGGTGGCTGGGGCCGCGCCTTCCATACCGCTCACGCTGATGCCTGCTGATGGCGCAGGACCATGCCGGCCCTGGCACCTGTGTGCAGGCCATCGCGCATATTGACCACGCCGTTCACCAGGGTTGCCTTGTAACCACGGGCAGCCTGGATGTAGCGCGGTGCCTTGCCGGGGAAATCGTGAACCAGACGCGGCTGGAGAGAGTTCACCGCCGCCATGTCGATGACGTTGATATCAGCCCGCTTGCCAGCCACCAGCAGGCCCCGGTCGCTCAGGCCAAGCACCCGGGCTGGGCCGGCAGTGAGGCGGCGGATGCCTTCCTCAAGGCTGTAGAGACCCCGGTCGCGGATCCAGTAGGACAGCACAAAGGTGCTCCACCCGGCATCCATGATCTGGGAGACATGGGCGCCCGCATCACCAAGGCTGGGGAAGATGTTGGGGCTGGCCAGCAGATCGGCCAGTTCGTCGATGTTCTTGTTGAACATGCGCAGGTTGAAGAGGCCGCGCCCCTGGGATTCCAGGGCGAGGCGCAGGAACAGTTCGACAAAGCTTTCCCCCGGCCGGGCCAGGGCCTGCACGGTGTCGCCGCGGGGCGCGGCATAGTCCGGGCTCTCGCCGCTGCCAAGATAATAGAGGTCGGTAAGGAACTCTGGCCGGTCCGGGCCGCCTTCGGTTACCAGCAGGGCATGGGTGGCCGGATCCGCAATGGCGACAAGGCGGTCAGACAGGCGCATGCGGCGCAGCTTGGACCAGGTTTCGCCCCGGAAGGGCAGAATTGATTGCAGGCCAAACATGAAGCCAGAGCCACGCACCTGGGTGATCGCCGTCACATCACGGGTGGCGCAGAAGGTGTTCAGCCAGTCTGCCGCCGCCTTGCCATGACCGGCGCCGTCGCCCGCGCCAAAGCTGAACAGCACGCGGCTGCCGGTGGTGTCGGCCAGGCTTTCCAGTACCTCGGCCGTGGCGCCCACCGCCTGCATCACGCCGCCGCGCCCGCCAACCTCGCGGCCCACCGCCAGCAGTTCCCCCACATCGGCAAAGGTGCCGGGGATGGAACGGCCGTCGGGCAGCTTGTGCGGTTCATAGCGGTTGGTGGAAAAACCAAAGGCGCCGCGCTCCACCGCCTCGGCGACGATGGCAGACATGCGCTGGATCTCATCTTCGCTCGCCTGCTCGGCCACCGCCCGCTCGCCCATGACGTAATAGCGCACCGCGCAATGGCCGATCAGGCCCGCCACATTGATGCCGGGGGCGAGCTTGTCGAGGGCGTCCAGATAGCCGCCATAATCCTCCCACGACCAGGGCAGGCCCGTCAGGATGGCGTCGCGCGGAATGTCTTCCACCGCTTCCATCATGGTCGCCAGCTTTTCGCGGTCGTCCGGGTGGCAGGGGGCAAAGGTAATGCCACAGTTCCCCAGCAGGGCCGTGGTGACACCGTGGCCACTGACCGGGGTCAGGGCCGGGTCCCAGCCGATCTGGGCATCGAGATGGGTGTGAAGGTCGATGAAGCCGGGCGTCACCACATGGCCGCTGGCGTCGATTTCCTCAGCACCCTGCCCGGGCACGGCACCGATGGCGGTGATCAGGCCACCATCAATCGCAACATCCCCCATGAACGGGGCGGTCCCGCTGCCGTCCACAATCAGGCCATTCCTGATGACGATGTCGTGCGCCATGACGCCCTCCCGGTAATTTTGGTTATTTTTCTATTTGTAGACTAGGGCACAAAAAACGGGTCGGCAAGCTCGAACCCTCGGCCTGGCAAATGGCAAGGCCTGAACCGATCTGGGCTGGAAAATCGATTTTTCAATTTACTGAAACAATAATTAGTCGTTTTTATCGATCAAAGAACTGCCTTACACCGGGCTCATCGCAATCAGGGCCGGCCTGACCCCAAGGGGATCGCCGGCCACCCGCAATGGAGCCCAGCATGTCCCTGATCAATTCCACCATCCTGCCCTTCAAGGCCACTGCCTTTCAGAATGGCAAGTTCATCGAGGTCACCGACGAGAGCCTGAAGGGCAAGTGGTCGGTCGTCTTCTTCTACCCGGCCGACTTCACCTTCGTCTGCCCGACGGAGCTTGAGGATCTCGCCACCCATCACGCCGAGTTCGCCCGACTTGGGGTGGACATCTACAGCGTCTCCACCGACACGCAGTTCTGCCACAAGGCCTGGCACGATACGTCACCTGCCATTGGCAAGATCCAGTACGCCATGGTCGCCGACCCCACGCTGGCGATCTCCCGCAACTTTGGCGTGTTGATCGAGGAGGCCGGGATGGCCGACCGGGGCACCTTTGTGATGGACCCCGAGGGCCGCATCCAGATCGTCGAGATCACCGCCGGCGGCATCGGCCGCGATGCCACGGAACTGCTGCGCAAGATCAAGGCAGCACAGCACGTGGCCGCCCATCCGGGTGAGGTGTGCCCCGCCAAGTGGCAGGAAGGTGAGAAGACCCTCGCCCCCTCCCTCGACCTCGTCGGCAAGATCTGAGGCCCTGACCCACCCGGATCCGGCCATCCCCGCCGGATCCGGGAGCCGCCTTTGCCCTTTATGTAAGGAGACTTCCCCGTGTTGGACGCCCCCCTCAAGACCCAGCTTGCCGAGTACCTGACCCGCCTGAAGCAGCCGGTGGAGCTTGTCGCCTCACTCGACGACAGCGCGGCGTCTGCCGGCATGCTCGACCTGCTGGACCAGATTGCTGCCTGCTCTGATCTTGTCACCGTGACCCGCATGGGGGCGGACCCGCGCCGCCCGTCCTTTGCCATCAGCGGGGCGGGGGTCGACACCGGGGTGCGCTTTGCCGGCCTGCCTTTGGGGCATGAGTTCACCTCGCTTGTGCTGGCCCTGCTGCAGGCCGGCGGCCATCCCCCCCGGGAGACGGAGGAGACCATTGCCCGCATCAAGGGCCTTGAGGGCGACCTGCACTTCGAGACCTATTTCTCGCAGTCCTGCCAGAACTGCCCCGATGTGGTGCAGGCCCTCAACCTGCTCAGCGTGCTGAACCCGCGCATCAGCCATGTGGCCGTGGACGGCGCCCTGTTCCAGGACGAGGTGGCGGCCCGTGCGGTCATGGCTGTGCCGGCGGTCTTTCTCAACGGCGTGCCCTTTGCCCAGGGGCGCATGGACCTTGAGCAGATCCTGGCCCGCCTTGATACGGCGGGCGCTGCCATGGCGGCGGAAAGCCTGAAGAGCAAGGACGTCTTTGACATGCTCGTGGTGGGTGGCGGTCCGGCGGGTGCTGCGGCGGCCATCTATGCCGCCCGCAAAGGCATCCGCACAGGCCTGGTGGCTGAGCGTTTTGGCGGCCAGGTGCTCGACACCCTCGGGATCGAGAATCTGATCTCGGTCTCCCATACCGAAGGTCCCCGCCTGGTTGCTGCCCTCGAACAGCAGGTGCGCAGCCATGAAGTCGACATCATGGGCCAGCAGACCGCTATTCAGCTGGTGCCGGCGGCCATACCAGGGGGGCTGAGCGAGGTGGTTCTGGCAAGTGGCGCTACACTCAGGGCGCGCACCGTGGTGCTGTCCACCGGCGCCCGCTGGCGTCAGATGAATGTCCCCGGCGAAGACGACTACCGTAACCGTGGCGTTGCCTATTGCCCCCATTGCGATGGGCCTTTGTTCAAGGGCAAGCGTGTGGCGGTGGTGGGCGGTGGCAACTCCGGTGTCGAGGCGGCCATCGACCTTGCTGGCATTGCCGCCCATGTCACCCTGATCGAATTTGCCGACAGCCTGCGGGCGGATGCGGTGCTCCAGCGCCGGCTGCGGTCACTTGCCAATGTCAACATTGTCACGTCGGCTGCCACCACCGAGGTCCATGGTGACGGGGCAAAGGTAACCGGCCTTTCCTATCGCGACCGGGGCACGGAGGCGCTGCATCAGCTTGATCTTGAGGGAATTTTCGTCCAGATCGGCCTCAGCCCCAACACCGATTGGCTGAATGGCACGCTGGCGCTCAGCGGGCGTGGCGAAATTGTGGTTGATGCGCGCGGCCAGACATCGGTCGCGGGTGTTTTTGCCGCAGGCGACGCAACCACCGTTCCCTACAAGCAGATCGTGATTGCCATGGGCGAGGGAGCCAAGGCCGCCCTTGCCGCTTTTGATCATCTCATCCGCTCGGGAGAGGTGCCCCTGGATGTGGCGGCATGATGCAGTGAGCATGCATCGTCCAAGCATGCGGGCGGCACGGGGGTACGCGTCCATGTCGCCCGCACCTGATTTATGCGCTTCTTGAGGCAGCGGGTTACAGAATTGTGTTGACGGCTCGCCAATTGCACTCTGGAATGGGTTCATGAAGTCGGCGAACAGCAATCGACCGACAGGGTCTGCGTAAAGATCCTACCGCACGCTCCGGGGGGGGCTGCCGTGGACGATCAGGGCAAGGAACGCCAGACTGGCGTCGTGGGGCGCGTAGAGTTTCCCGGGTTCGGGAACTTCGTGGCCCCTGAAATCTTTCGACGTGACGACATTGATGCTCGGCGGGCAAAACTCGCCGCAATCGTATCTCGTGAAATAGTTCCGCGTCTGCTCGATCTGCACGCTGCAGCGCCCGCAAAGGTCTCGGGCCAGCGCCCCCAGCCGACTCACAATGACATCCTGACCCTTGCAAGCCTTGTGCTTGGCCCTGACACAAGGGCCGCCGCAGCCTTTGTCATCGAGTTGCGCGAACAGGGTCTGGCCATGGATGATCTGTTCGTTGGTCTGCTTGAGCCCGCCGCCCGGCATCTCGGCCAATTATGGGAAGATGACAAGTGTGACTTTGTTGACGTCACCCTGGGGGTTGCACGCCTTCAGCAGATGCTGGCTATCTATAATCGCGCCTATGAACGTCCCGCGTTCAATGCCCACCGGCGCATCCTGATGGCCTCGGCGCCGGGGGAGCAGCACTCGTTTGGTACCGCAATGGTGGCGCGTTTCCTGCGGGCCGGCGGCTGGGATGTGCAGCTTGAATTCGGCCTCGCGGAACTGGATGTTGTCGAACTGGCCAGAAGGCAGTGGTTCGCCGTGGTTGGCCTGACGGTGGCGATTGACCGCCATCTCGATGGGCTTGCCGATACAATCCGGCAGATCCGTATCGCATCTCGTAACAAGGCGATCGGTATCATGGTGGGCGGGCCTGCCTTCACCAGAAACCCGGACCTTGTGCTCGAGGTAGGCGCCGATTCAACCGCCGCCAATGCGCCCGCCGCCGTGGTCACGGCCCAGTTGCTCTTCGACAATGGCGTCAAGCGGAACTGGGGCGGCACCAGACCCTGATCACCGCCCCTTGATGCCTTCATCCTGAGCGGCCGACCCCCACAGAGGGACCATGGCCGGATCAAAACAGATCAAGCCGGCTTGATCTGTGACGGGATACTGCGCCGCACCGGTGCTGCTGTCTGGTCAGGATCGGAAAGCCATATGCATAGCTCGGGCGAGGAGGCTTCCTTCTGGAGCCGGGAGCCGACGGCGCTCGCCAGCGATCTCCAAAGTGGCCCGGATGGTCTTGAGACGAAGGTGGCGGTGGCAAGGCTCGCTGAGCTTGGCCCCAACAGTGTGGAAGACACCGCCCGCCTCGGCGCCCTGCGCCTTTTGCTGCGACAGTTTGAAAGCCCCCTTGTCCTGATCCTGGTGTTTGCGGCCGTTGTTTCGCTGGTGCTGCAGCAATGGATTGATGCCTCGATCATTCTCGCCATTGTGCTCGGCAGTTCACTGCTTGGCTTTGTGCAGGAATATCAGGCGTCAGCAGCTGTGGCGGCCCTGAAGAAGCGCCTTGCCCTGACCGCCCGAGTGATACGCGACGGCAAGCAGACCAATGTTCCGGTCAGCCAGATCGTGCCGGGTGATCTGGTGCTGCTGTCGGCTGGCAATCTGGTGCCCGCCGACGGGCTGGTTCTGGAGGCGCAGGATTTCCTTGTGAGCGAGGCCAGCCTCACGGGCGAATCCTTTCCAGTGGAAAAGCGCCCTGGCGTGCTGCCGGCTGATACGGCCCTGGCGGGGCGCACCAATGCCGTCTTTGTTGGCGCTTCGGTGCGCAGCGGGACGGCGCGCATTCTGGCCGTCCGGACGGGGCGGCGGACAGAGTTTGGCGCCATTGCAGCCCGCCTGCGTGCCCGCCCGCCCGAGACAGACTTTGCCCGTGGTGTGCGCCAGTTTGGCTATCTGCTGGTGCGGGTGATGGTGGTCATTGTCCTCTTTGTCCTGACGGTGAACCTGCTGCTGCACAGGCCGGTGATCGATTCCCTGCTTTTTGCGGTGGCACTGGCCGTTGGCCTGTCGCCGGAACTGCTGCCCGCCATCGTCATCGTGACCCTGTCGGCGGGTGCCCGGGCCATGGCCCGCTCTGGCGTGATTGTCCGCCGGCTGGAGGCGATCGAGAATCTGGGCAGCATGGATACGCTGTGCACCGACAAGACGGGCACGCTGACCGAGGGCACCATTGTTCTGGAAGGCGCCTATGGCCCCGAGAACCTGGCCTCTGAGGAGGTGCGCCGGCTCGCCTTCCTCAATGCCAGTTTCGAGACCGGGATCGAGAACCCGCTTGATACCGCCATTGTGGCGGCGGGCAAGGCCACCGGCCTGCTTACCGAGGGTTTCACCAAGGTCGACGAGATTCCCTATGATTTCATCCGTCGCCGCCTGACCATTGTGGTGGCGGCCGATGAGACGCCAGCCATTCACCTGATGATCACCAAGGGGGCCTTCGCCTCGGTTCTTGGCCTGTGCACCAGTGTTATGCGGGACGGCAAGGAGGTGGATCTGGATCCGGCAAGCACCGCCACCCTTGAGGAGATTTTCAAGGCGCGCGGTAACGAGGGCTATCGTGTGCTGGCCCTGGCGACCCGCCCCGGCCCCACCCGTACCGACGTTCACGACAAGGACGAGGCGCGGATGACGTTTCGCGGCTTCCTCGTTTTCAACGATCCGCCCAAGGCCGATGCCGCCCGCACGGTGCACGACCTGAACGCCCTTGGCATCCGCATCAAGGTGGTCAGTGGCGACAACCGTTACGTCACCGCCCATCTGGCGCGCAGCATCGGCCTTGATGAAACGGCCCTGCTGACCGGCGAAGACCTGGCCAGGATGAACGATGAGGCCCTGTGGCATCTGGCCCCCCGCACGGACCTGTTCGTGGAGATTGACCCCCAGGCCAAGGAACGCATTGTCCGCGCCCTGCAGCGCACGGGCCATTGCGTGGGCTATCTGGGTGACGGTATCAACGACGCGCCTGCCCTGCATGCAGCGGACGTCGGCATGTCGGTTGAGGCGGCGGTGGATGTGGCGCGCGAAAGTGCCGACATCATTCTGCTCAGACGCGACCTCGATGTGCTGCGGGCCGGCGTCGAGATTGGCCGGCGGACCTTTGCCAACACGCTGAAATACATCGCCATCACCACCAGCGCCAATTTCGGCAACATGGTCAGCATGGCGCTTGCCACACCTGTACTGCCCTTCATGCCGCTGGTGGCCAAGCAGATCCTGCTGAACAACTTCCTTTCAAGCGTGCCTGCCATGGCAATCTCGGGCGACAATGTGGATGCCCAGTCGGTGGCCGGCCCCCAGCGCTGGAGCATTCGCGACATCCGCCGCTTCATGATGGTGTTCGGGCTGGTCAGCTCCGTCTTCGATCTGGTCACCTTTGCCGTGCTGCTGCTGGTCTTTCATGCCGGGGCGGCAGTTTTCCAGACCTCGTGGTTCGTCATCTCTTTGCTGACTGAACTTGCCGTCGTCATGATCCTGCGCACCCATGGCCCGGCGTTTGCGAGCCGGCCGGGGCGCGTGCTGGGCTGGTCAACGCTTGGCATCGGGGTGATCTGTTTTGCCGTGCCGTTTGCCGGGCCGGCCGCCAGCATGTTTGGCTTCGTTCCCCTGTCGCTGCCAGAGATGGCCGCCGTGGTTGCCATTGTCCTTGGCTACAGCCTTGCGACCGAGGTGGCAAAGCGACTGTTCTTCAGGGCCGTGCCGGCGGTGCGCCCGCCCTGGGTCTTGCCGCGGGCGTGATGGCATCTTTCGCCCGCCATGGCACAATGCGCCGCGAATGGGCCACGCCAGCCCGTTTGGCCCCAAAGAGGTCCACAGACTGGCCCTAAGACCAGCCTTTGGCCTCGGGCTACAAGGTGGCGGGTGCGATGGCCACGCGATCAAGGGAGAAGAGACATCATGCGGATGACGACCGAAGAAGCATTCATCAAGGTTCTTCAGATGCATGGCATCGAACATGCCTTCGGCATCATCGGGTCGGCGTTCATGCCGATTTCGGATCTGTTCCCCCGCGCCGGCATCACCTTCTGGGACTGCGCCCACGAGGGTTCTGGCGGCATGATGGCCGATGGCTTCACCCGCGCCTCTGGCCGGATGAGCATGATGATCGCCCAGAATGGCCCGGGCATCACGAATTTCGTGACCGCCGTCAAGACCGCCTATTGGAACCACACGCCCCTGCTGCTGGTCACGCCCCAGGCGGCGAACCGCACCATCGGCCAGGGTGGCTTCCAGGAAGTTGAACAGATGGCCCTGTTCAAGGACATGGTCGCCTATCAGGAAGAAGTGCGCGATCCGGCCCGTGTGGCCGAGGTGCTGAACCGCGTGATCCTGAACGCCCGCCGTCACTCGGCACCGGCCCAGATCAACATGCCGCGCGACTTCTTCACCCAGGTGATCGACATCGACCTGCCGGCCATCGTGGAGTTCGAGCGGCCGTCCGGTGGCGATGAAGCCCTGTCGGCGGCGGCAAAGCTTCTGTCAGAGGCGAAGTTCCCGGTGATCCTGAACGGCGCTGGCGTCGTGATCGGTGGCGCCATTCCCGCCTCCATCAACCTGGCGGAACGGCTGGATGCGCCGGTCTGCGTTGGCTATCAGCACAATGATGCCTTTCCCGGTTCACACACGCTGTTTGCCGGGCCTCTGGGCTATAACGGCTCCAAGGCAGCCATGGAGCTGATCGCCGAGGCGGATGTGGTGCTGGCGCTCGGCAGCCGCCTGAACCCGTTCTCCACCCTGCCGGGCTATGGCCTCGACTATTGGCCAAAGAACGCCAAGATCATCCAGGTCGACATCAACCCCAACCGCATTGGCCTGACCAAGAAGGTTGCCGTTGGTATCGTTGGCGACGCCAAGAAGGTGGCAGAAGGGATCCTGGCAAGGCTTTCGCCCACGGCTGGTGACGCCGGCCGTACCGAGCGCAAGAACCGCATTTCCACCACCAAGTCCCGCTGGGCGCAGCAACTCGCCAGCATGGACCACGAGGATGATGATCCGGGTACGACCTGGAACCAGCGCGCCCGCGACGCCAAGCCGGAGTGGATGAGCCCGCGCATGGCCTGGCGCGCCATCCAGTCGGCCCTGCCGAGGGAGGCGATCATCTCGTCGGACATTGGCAACAACTGCGCCATCGGCAATGCCTATCCCAGCTTCGATGAGGGCCGGAAATATCTGGCACCGGGCCTGTTCGGCCCCTGTGGCTATGGCCTGCCCTCTGTCGTCGGCGCCAAGATCGGCTGTCCTGATGTGCCCGTGGTCGGCTTTGCCGGTGACGGTGCCTTTGGCATTGCCGTCACCGAGCTGACGGCCATCGGCCGCCCGGAATGGCCGGCGGTGACCATGGTTGTCTTCCGCAACTACCAGTGGGGCGCTGAAAAGCGCAACTCCACCCTGTGGTATGACGACAACTTCGTCGGCACCGAACTCGACACCGAGGTGTCCTATGCCGGAATCGCCCGGGCCTGTGGCCTGCAGGGCGTTCAGGCCCGGACCATGGAAGAACTGCGCGATGCCCTTGCCAAGGCCGTCGACGACCAGATGAATCACGGCAAGACCACCCTGATCGAGGCCATGATCAACCAGGAACTGGGTGAGCCCTTCCGCCGTGACGCCATGAAGAAGCCGGTCAGTGTGGCCGGTATCGATCCGGCCGACATGCGCAAGCAGGCCGTCTGAGGGCAGGCGCTGCTCCATTCTGGCGCAGTTTCAAGCTTCCGATCCCCCGTCTTCGCTTTTGGAGGCGGGGGATTTTGTTTATCCGTTCACTGATGGCTATGCTGCCCCCGATGGTGGTTTGGTGCCTGAGGTGAAGCGTGTATCAGGAACTGGCAGACGGCCTGAATTGGCTGCACCGCTTTCTAAGGGATGCTGCTTATCTGCATCCTTTTGCGGTTACCGCGCTGCTTTGCATTCTGCTGCTTGCCCTGGTGCTGTTCGTTTTGCGCCGGCTTGAAGAAAGCAAGGTCGAGGCAGATCTTGGCCACGTGTTTGGGCTGGTCCCGAATTTCAGGGACCCGGCGATTTTTGCCCTGCCAAGACGCGTGCTTGCCATAAGCTTTGACGAGACCCAGTTGGGGATCGTGCGCAGGAAGGGCCTGCAGTCGCTGCTGTCCGTCTATAGCGCTGAAGACATTGCCGAGATCACCCTGATCATCAATCGCGAGATTATTCCGCTGCGCGCCATCACTGGTTTCAGTCTGGCGATGACGGTCAACGCCGTGCTGCGCCAGGCGGCGGAAGCGGCGCGCTCAACCTGGGCGGTGCGTGGTGCGTGGCGTCTCGATTATCTGGCCATCGAAATCAGGCTGCTGGATGATGTCGACCCCGTGCACACGCTGGTCTTTCTCGCCGGGCATCATCAGCGCGCCTCTGCCGAGGCAGCCAGTGCGGTCGCAGAGGCGGATGTCTGGTGCTATCGCCTCCAGTCGATCTTCCAGGCCGAGGTGGCCTGAAACCTGCCATCGTGTCTCACAGCTTTGGCCATCATGGGTCTGGCGAAGTGCCGGTGGTCCATGTCAGACTTGGTCAGGGCAGCGCTGCAGTGGGGAGGTTCCGGCCAACCCCGCGTGGCAAGCGGTCCGGGGGAGGGACAGACAATGCGGACAACCACGGTTCTTGCCGACGGCTTTCATTTTCTTGAAGGGCCGCGTTGGCGCGATGGCAAGCTCTGGATGTCGGACATCGGCGCCGGCGTCGTCTTTCGCCTGTCGCCCGATGGCACGCGCGAGCGCCTGGTCGAAGTTGCTGGCTCACCCTCCGGTCTGGGCTTTCTGCCAGATGGCACGCCGATCGTGGTCTCCGTACATGGCCGGGTCATGCACCGCATTGTCGGCAACCGCCTGGAACCCCATGCCGACCTGCGCGATCTGGTAAGCGCCCCGATCAACGACATGGTGGTCGACCGGACGGGGCGCGCCTATGTCGGTTGCATGGGCTATAATCTGTTCGAGGGTGAGGCCCACAAGCCCGGCTGTCTCTTGATGGTTGAGCCAGATGGCCGCGCCCGCGTGGTGGCGCAAGACCTTGAGTTCCCGAACGGCTCGGTCATTACGGCCGCGGGACGCCTCGTGGTGGGCGAGAGCTTTGGCAACCGCCTGACCAGCTTTGCCATTGGCGCCGATGGCAGCCTCAGCGACCGCCGGATGGACATCGACCTCGGCGGTGTCCCCGATGGCATCTGCCTCGACACCGAGGGTGGCATCTGGGTGGCCATGCTCGAACAGGGCGTGGCCCGGGTGAAGGATGGCAAGATCGTGGAGCGGATCGACACCGGCAGCCACCGCGCCATTGCCTGCCAGCTTGGCGGCCCCGACATGCGCACCCTCTTCATCCTCAGCTTCAAGGGCACCACCGAGGAGATCGGCAAGATCCCCGGGTCCCGGGTTGAGACAGTCCATGTCGATGTACCGGGGGCCGGCTCGCCCTGACCCGGGGCAGCCACCTGACGACCTGATCCAAGCGGAGACCCGCAGATGACGTTCCAGCCCAAAGACCTTCACGTGGCGCCCCTGCTGGCGGCCATTGCCACCCAGGCGCCACTTGCCGATACCGGTCGCTCCGTTGCGGCCGAGGTGATCGCAGGGCTAAAGGCGAACAATGTCATGCGCATGACGGCCTCGCGCGAGCTTGGCGGGCTTGAGGCCAGCATTGTCGCCGTGGGGCAGGAACTTGAGGCGGTGGCGGCGGCCTGTGGCTCCACGGCCTGGTGCCTTTGGAACCACCTCTGCACCTTCCATTTCTTTGTGGGTCTGCTTGGCCCCGGCAATGCCGACCTGCTGGGGTCGGTGACGGCGGCGGGCCAGTGGGTCTGCCTGCCGGCGGGGGCCGGTACCTCCATCACTGGGCGGGTGGAGGGGGACGATGTGGTGCTGAATGGCGTTGCCGCCTTTGGCTCAGGCGCCCGCTATGCCGACCACATTGGCGTGACGTTTGTCTATGAGGGGCAGAGGGCGCCGCGCTTCGTGCTGGTGCCGGCCACGGCGGCGGGCGTGCGCATTGATCCCACCTGGAAAGCCATGAGCCTGCGGGCCTCCGCCACGGACCATGTGCACTACGAGGGTGTCCGGGTGCCGAACGCCCGGGTGGTGCCGTTCACACCGCGCTACCGCGAGGATTTCCGCCTTCCCGAGACGCCAATGCTCAACCGGCGCTATCGCGAGGATTGGGTGGCGCTGTCAGACCTCTGGCTTGGCTGCATGGCTGTGGGCGTGGCCGATGCCGCCCTGCGCGAGGCCTGTGCCGGCATCCAGGGGCGCATTGCCATCATGGGCACCAAGATGATGGAACGCCCCATGGTGCATGTGAACATGGGACTGGCAGGCGCCCAGATCGGCGCGGCGAGGGCCACCATCTATGATGCCTGCGCCCGGGCTGATGCCCGCATCGCGGCTGGCGTCACACCGACCGAGACCGACTATCTGGAACAGCTGGCCGCCAGCATGATGGCCCTGCGCCTGTGCGATGAGGCCATGCGCCTGATCCTGAGGGTGCTGGGTGGCAATGGCCTGCGCGAAGGCCAACCCTTCGAGCGCCGCTACCGCGACTTCCAGGCCATGCCCCTGCACATCAACGCCCATCCCGACCGGGTGACCGAACAATACGGTCGCCACCTGCTGGGCCTGCCCACGGAAAACCCGTTCTGAGAGCCCGTTCTGAGAGAGGGAAACCTCTCTCAATCCGAATAGGGTTTGCCGCCTGCCGCCCACATCTTGGCGATATTGGCTGCAAGGGCGGCGGGGTCGGTGCGCGTCGCCTGCCAGATTTCGCGCGCGCGGTCGTCTGCCTGGACATGGTCAAGGCCGTTTTCGAGGCCATCGAGGCTGGCCTCGGCCACCTGGCGGGGGGAGGTCTTGGGCATGTTCACGCCTGCCGCCATGTCGGTGTCGATGAAACCGGCATAGACGCCCACCACTCGGGTGCCCTGGCTCGCCAATTCGATGCGCGCCGCGTCTGACACCACAAGGGCCGCATGCTTGGAGGCGCCATAGGTTGAGTTGAACGGCCCCGTGAACCAACTGACCACCGACAGCATGTTGATGATGCCGCCGCCGCCATGGGACGCCAGCCCCGGCGCAAAGGCGCGGATCATGCGCTGCATGCCAATGACGTTGACCTCGAACTCCGCCCGCAGCGCTGCCTCCGAATCCGGCCGCAGCATGGAGGTCATCAGCATGACACCCGCATTGTTGATCAGCAGGTTCACGTCCGGGCAAGTGGCAACAGCGGCGGCCACATCATCCGGGGACGTCACGTCGAGGCGCAGGGGCACAAGGCGGGGGTCGCCAGAGGCAATGCCCGAGGGATCGCGGGCGCCGGCATAGACGCGCACCGCACCTGCGCCAAGCAGGGCTTCCGCATAGGCCTTGCCCAGCCCCCGGTTGGCCCCGGTTACCAATGCCACAGCACCCTTGATCTTCATGAACGCGTCCTTCTTCAGCGGCCTCGATGGCACGCGGCAACCGTGCCCCACCATGGCCGATCGGGCAACTGGCGCGGGATCAGGAACCCTGGGCCGCTTTGGGCCTTGCAAGAAAGCGGCGGGCTCTCCAGCATAAGGAGACGGCGCGTTTCCTACGGCCAGACAGGAGCAGACCATGTTGTTTTCGGTAACCCTTTCGCGGCGGGCGGCGCTTGCCATCCTGCTTGGTTCCGTGCCGTTTGCCGCCCAGGCTCAGGGCTCGTTGCTGGACCAGGGCAAGGGCCTGCTGGGTGGCGCGCTGGGGACTGGCAGTGGCGGCGGCGCCTCTGGTGGCGCCGGGCTCAGCCAGTCGGAGATCGGTGGCGGCCTCAAGGAGGCGCTGAGCGTGGCATCCCGCCGGGTGGTGGGGCAGTTGGGCAAGAACGATGGCTATTTCGCGGATCCGGCGATCCGCATCCCGCTGCCCGGGCCCTTGCAGCAGGTGGCGGGCCTGATGAAGTCGGTGGGCGCAGGCGGCCTGCTTGATGACCTGATGCTGAAAATGAACCGCGCAGCCGAACAGGCGGCGCCCAAGGCCCTCGATATTTTCACCGGCGCCATCTCGAAGATGAGTATTTCCGACGCACGCGGCATCCTCACCGGCCCCAAGGATTCCGCCACCCAGTATTTCCGCCGCACCACCTCAAACGACCTCACCACCGCCTTCCTGCCTGTGGTCGACAAGAGCCTGTCGAATGTGGGTGCTGTGGGCGTGTTCAAGTCGGTGCAGAGCCAGGCAGCGGCCGTGCCTTTGGCGGGCGGCGCGGTGCAGGGGTTTGACCTCACCAACTATACGGTGGGCAAGGGGCTGGATGGCCTGTTCCATTATCTCGCCTCGGAAGAAGGCGCCATTCGCAGCAATCCGGCGGCCCGCACCACTGACCTCCTGAAGAAGGTATTTGGCTAGGCCTGCGTCGATTGTCGGGCGGCCTTTGCGCGTTTAGCCTTCGCCGCCAAGAGACGGTGCACAGACGCCGTGACAGGGGGAGACTGCAGCCATGGATTTCGAGGCAAAGAGGGCCGAACTGGCGCGTGACGGCGTCTGCATCATTCCGGGTGTGCTTGGCCGCGCCGAGGCGGATGCGATCCGCGCCCGCCTCTGGCAGGCTGCACAGGAGTCAGAGCGGCGCGGCGCGCCCACCCGCAATGTGGGCATTGACCCCAACGAGCATAATGTCCGGGTCTTCAACCTGATCGATCTGGATCCGATTTTCGTCGATCTGGTCCAGCACCCTCTGGCCATCCGCTTTGTGGAGGCCTTGCTGGGGAAGGGTTACCTTGTCTCCAATTTCACGGCGAACATTGCCCTGCCAGGCGCCCTGTCCATGAAGATCCATTCGGACCAGGGCATTGTCGTGCCAGAGCCGTGGATGCAGCCCTGGGCGCTCAACGTGATCTGGTGCCTCAACGACGTGCACGAGGCGAACGGCGCCACCCGCTACCTGCCCGGCAGCCACAAATTTACCTGCGAGGCCGATGTGCCTGCCGACGCGCTTGAGCAGATGATCCCCTTTGCGGCCGAGGCCGGTTCCATCATGATCATGGATGGCCGTGTCTGGCACACCTCAGGTGCCAATGTGACGCAGGACGAAGAGCGGGCCCTGCTGTTTGGCTATTACTCGTCAGATTTCCTGCGTCCGCAGATGAACTGGAACGCCTGCCTCTCGGCCGAGACGCTGGCCGGCCTGTCGCCCCGCATGCACGAGATGCTGGGCCTTGATGCCACCGCCAATGTGCGCCTGGCCGCCGACCGCGTGGTTATCACCCCAGAGGAACGCGGCAGCATAAGGCTTGCCGCGTCCTGATCGGCTGCGCTCCCCTCTACCGCCTCAGCCGAGGCGGTAGACCCGGGCGGCAGTGTCGTGGAACAGGGCCTGTTTCTCGGCCGCACTGAAGCCAGCTGCAATCTTCTTGAAGGCGTTCCACAGCACCGTGTACGAGCACGAGAGCTTGTCCACGGGGAAGTTGCTCTCGAACATGCAGCGCTCGGGGCCAAAGCTGTCGATGGCGTGCAGGTACCAGTCGCGGGTGGCCGCCGCGATTTCGTCGGACGTGGGCGGCACTGGCCGTGTGTGCCAGCCAAAGCCGTTCACCGCCATGTTGATGCCGCCGATCTTGACCACCACATTGGGGCAGGCGGCAAGGGCCACCATGTCCTTCTTCCACTGGGCCATGATTTCTGCCCGCTTGCCCGTGTGGCGGCCGATGCCAAGCGGCCCGCCGAAATGGTCAAGAACCATGGTGGTGCCGGGAAAGGCGCGGGCCAGATCGGTAAAGGCCTCGATCTGGGGATGGTAGTGCCAGCCGTCGAACGACAGGCCAAGCGGCGCCAGCTTCGCAAAGCCCTCGCGGAATTTCGCGTTGCGATAGAGGTCTGCGGGCGGGTTGGTGTGCGACGGCCGGATCTCGGGATCCACATCATGGCCGGCGGCATGGCGGATGCCCCGAAAGCGCGCCGGGGCGGCGGCGATATGGGCCTCCAGCACAGGTGTCACGGCGGCCCCCATCAGAAGATCGGCATAGCTGACGATCCCGGCGCAGGCGCGGATCGGGCCATAGAGGCCGCTGGAGCACTGGGCGGCCACGCCGTTGACGAATTCCGTCTCGCCCACGGGGCGCATGGGGTCGGGGCCGTCGGCGCGGTACATGGCGGTGCACTCGACGAACACCGTCGCCACCACATTATGACCTGCGCGCATGTCGGCCAGCAGCTCGTCAAAGAGATAGCGGTTGCCCGGGAAATCCCACAAATGATGATGCGGATCGACGATGGGCAGGTCCGGCTCAAGGGCCTCTTCCCGCGTCTGGGCCAGCCAGGCTTCGTTCACACCCACGAGTTCACCCTTTTCGTTCAAGGCCATGGCGCTTCCCCCCTGTGGTGGCCGCCTGTGGCGGTCCATCTGTTGGGCAAGAGCGTGCGGCCGGGGCTTTGGCCCTGTCAACGGCGGCGCGCAGGTGTCGGGTGTTCTAGTCGGCGAGAACGAGGCTTTTGCCACGCAGCCGGCGGGCAACCCGCCTGATGCCGGAGGCAGCATCGTAGAGCGGTGATGTGCGCTCCACGATCATGCGGGTCGCAACGGTGCCGCCAAAGTTCACCATGAAACGCAGCCGCTCCGGCGTGGTGATGCCGTCAAAATCAAAGCAGAGACCGCGCCTGGCCGCTTCTCCCATGGCCTCTACCACCAGCATGGCGACGGCGCCGGCATGGGCGCGCTCCGGGTCGCGGGTCGTCATGAAGTAATAAAGATTGTGGGCATCCCAGACCATGAAGACAGCGGAATGAACCTGGCCCGTGGCATCCCGCGCCACAATGGCTCGGCCCTGGTCGCGGGCAGTGGTGGCAGCGTGAAGGAGGGCGATCCGGTCGAGGCTGAAATAGGGCCGGGCGTCGCCCAGGAAGCGGGCGTAGAGTTCGGTAAAGGCCTCGCCTGAAACATCTTCCAGGGTCAGGGCCTCCCGCGCGCGGCGAATGACGCGGCGCGTGGTATCCCTGATCTGGTCGAGGAGGGCGGCGTCATCCCGGGGTGGATGGGTGACATAGGTGTACAGTGGTCGGGCGCGAAACCCCCGGGTCTGCCAGGCCAGCGCATCCGTCCAGTCCGGGCCAAGCACGAACTGGCTGAAGTCTGCCGCCGGCAGGGAGTCGATCAGATCGCCCACAAGGCCCAGAAGGGCGCGGTTGACCGACTCCTTCTTGTTGCCCCGGACCACAACAACCGGATGCAGAACCCGGCAAAGCGCCGGCGTGATCATGGCCGGCATGTTGAGGCTGCGGCTGCGCACCCAGGGTATGGACGCCATGACCTCGCCACCACTGACAACGCTGGCCACGTCCCAGCCGTCTGGCGCGGCAATGTCGAGCCACCAGGACTCGTGGAAAATCGTCTGCTGTACCATGATTGCGGCTCTGCCCCCGTCCGGCTCTGTGCTTGGCCATGGCGGACTTTGACGCGACTTGGCGGGGGCGTCCCTTCAACAAAGATAGGGGTGCCGTCCTGTTGCCGGCGTTGACGGCGCGCCCGGGGCAGACTATCGGACAGCCATGGCAGGCCCAGCGGGCCTGCGCAGACCTGTTCCAAGCCTTCTGGAGGACAAGATGATCGGCCGCATCAACCATATTGGCGTCGCCACCCCCTCGATCGAGAAGGCGGTTGCGGTCTATCGCGACATGCTCGGCGCCACCAAGATCGGCGAGAAATTCGCCATGCCCGAGCAGGGCGTCTGGGTGTGCTTCGTGGACACGCCAAACAGCCAGATCGAGTTGATCGAGCCCTATGGTGAGAAGTCGCCCATCCACAGTTTCCTGGCCAAGAATCCCCAGGGCGGCCAGCACCATATCTGCTTCGAAGTGCCCGACATCATCGCCGCCCGCGACGACATGCGCGCCAAGGGCGCCACGGTGCTTGGCACCGGCGAGCCGCGTATCGGCGCCCACGGCGTCCCCATCATCTTCGTGCACCCCAAGGATATGGGCGGCGTGCTTGTCGAACTGATGGAAACCCCCAAGGGCGCCCACTAAGTCTTTTGCCCAGCGGGGCCGGCCGGCTTGGCCGGTCCCGCAAACGCGTCGGGGGGGCGGTCATGCGGCGCCTGCTGATCCTGCTGCTTGCCGGTCTTGCCGCGCTTGGTGCGGTGGGGGCGTTTGGCGTTGTGCAGTCCAGGGACACCTTTCGGCGGGCCTTTCTGCACGGCTTCCCCGTTTATGAGTTTGCGCGGATGCGTGCTGCGGCCATCGGCACGGCGGGGGCGCCGGGCGCGGTTGCGGCAAACCATCTTGTTCATCGACCGAACCTGACCGGGGCAGCCGACCGGACCGTTACGACCCCCAACAACGACACGCTCTATTCCGCGGCCTGGCTAGACCTGTCAGGCGGGCCGGTGCTGCTGACGCTGCCGGCCTTGCCAACGCGCTATCACAGCGTTGCCCTGATCGACGTCTATACAGACAACATCGCCGTGCTGGGCAGCCGCGACGGTGGTGGGCAGGGTGGGCGGGTATTGATCGCGGGGCCTGACTGGCGGGGATCCCCCCCGGCGGACGTCCGCGTCATTCGGGCAACGACCAATGATCTTTGGCTGCTGGTAAGGGTTCTGGTCACGGGTCGGGATGACCTCGCCGCCGCGCGGGCGGCCCAGGCATCCTTCATGCTGGAGGGTCCGACCGCTGCGCGTCCTTTTGGCCACGCTGTCCCGCTTGATCCCGGCCCTGAGGAATTTGTGGACGTGGTTGGCGAGATGCTGGCGCGCGGCCCGGTGCCGGCCACTGCGGCAGCGCGCAGCACTGGCCTGGCGGTCTATGGTATTGCGCCGGGCGCCCATTTTGCCGAGCTTTCCTGGTGGGTGCGCCTTGTCTGGCGCGTCGGCCTTCCCCTTGCACGGGCGCGGCTGGATAATCCGGGTGGGCCGGAGATGTCGGGTGGTTGGACGGTTCCTGTTGCCGGTATTGGCAATGCCGGCGACAACGACGCCCTGCGCGCCCGCGTTGCCCTGGTCGGCTTTGGCGCCTTGCCGGCCGAGGAAGCGGTCTACTACAGAGCGACTGCCGATGGAGCCGGACAGGCCCTGGACGGCGGGCGGCGCTATCGTCTGCACCTGGGGGCAGGTGGCCCACCAGTGGATGGCTTCTGGTCGGTAGGGCTCTATGAGCGGATGGCAGATGGCCGGCTCTATTTTCACGCCAATGCGCTTGAGCGATATGCCCTTGGCGACCGCAGCCCCGGCCTTGTGCGAAACCCGGACGGCAGCATGGATATTCTGATCCAGCATGATGCCCCTGCCGGGGAGGCGTCAAACTGGCTGCCAGCCCCGCCGGCCCGGTTTGAACTCACCCTCAGGGCCTATCTTCCCCGGCTCGAGGTGCGTGATGGGCGCTGGTCGCCGCCCGCCCTGGATCTCATCCCCTGAACTGCCGGGCCCTGAGCCCCCTGCAAGATCCCCCCACCCCCCACAACTGTGTGTGATCCCCAAGGGAGAATCTGGTCTAGGGTGCACCCTGTGCAGGAAGCTCTCCGACGGTTGCGTGGACCTGTCGGAGCACTGAGGGTAGCAGCAGCTTATGGCGCCTTTGGAACGTTATTCCCGGGACGAGGATCCCTTGCCATCCGAGCAAGGCCCTGTCGCGGGCCATGAGGGGACTGGCTTTCTGGGCCGCAGACAGCTGGTTGCCCTGGCGGCCCGGGCCAAGAATTCCCCTCTGATCGACATGCCCTTGCGCTACTTTCCTCTCGGCCATAACCGTGCGGTGCGCCAGCTTGCGGCCTTCCGCGAGGCCCCGTATTCCCAATATCCGGCGCTGGTTGACCAACTGACCCACGGCGCGCTGGAGCGGGCCCGGCGGACGTCCTATGGCCAGGCCTTTGGCAGCAACATTGCCGACTGGCCGATCCTGCAAAAGGAAACCGTGCGTGGCGATGTCGAGCGGTTCGTCAGCCCGTGGCGCCTGCGGGTGCCGGCGGCCACTGGCGGTACGACCGGCATACCGCTGCACCTCTGGCGTTCACTGGGCTGTGTTGCGGCGGAACAGGCCTTTCTGGGAGATGCGCTGGGCAGTTGCGGGCTGAACCTTGCCCGCGCCCGGGTGGCGATCCTGAGGGGCGACGTCATCAAGGAACCACAGGACCGCGCCCCACCATTTGCCATGTCGACCCATTGGGGCCGTCGCCTGGTTCTATCGGCCGCCCACCTCGGCCGCGACACCATCGACTGGTATGTGGAGGCGCTTAACCGGTTCCGCCCCGACGTGCTGATCACCTATCCGAACCAGGGGCTTAACCTTGTGCGTCTGGCGGGCGCCGGGGCAATCTCTGTTCCGCTTGTGATGACCTCTTCCGAGACCCTGGCTACCTCGGTGCGGCACGAGATTTCCGGGGGTCTCTCGGCGCGGGTGATTGACCATTACGGCCAGGCTGAACGGGTCTGTCTGGCGATTGGCGTGGAGGAGGGCTCCTATCGCTTCGTGCCGGCCTATGGCCGGGTTGAGCTGATTCCCGGCGACGACGATCCGGTCGAGGCGGGCTGCCGCCACGTGCGGATCATCGCCACGGGCTTCTGGAACGATGCCATGTCCCTTGTCCGCTATGATACGGGCGACCGGGCGGTTGTGCCGGCAGGGGCCGATGCGGCCACCCTTGCGGAAATCGCCCTGGGCATTGTGCCTTTTCAGGGCATCGCTGGCCGGAATGACGAGTTCGTGCTGGCCCAGGATGGCACCCGCCTGTGCGGCCTCAACCAGTTGCCGCGGGAAGTGGCTGGGCTGCTGCAGATCCAGATCATTCAGGAAACCCCGACCGAGATCGTGCTGCGGGCCCTGCCGGGAAACGGCTTTGGCGAGGCGGCGCGCCGTCAGCTCATGGCCAATGCCCGGGCGCGCCTGCCGCCCTCGATGGAAGTCAGCCTGCATATCGTCGATGCGCTGGAGCGTAACGCCGCTGGCAAAACTCCCCTGGTGATCCGCCGAAATCCCTGATCTGTGCAGACCGGGAATCGTTGCCGTCAGCACTTGTTCCAGCACGCGGGATGACCGAGGCTGCTCCTCTGTGGAGGACAGCAGATGCCCAAATCCCGACTGACGCGTGCGGCCATTTCCGGTTGTGCCCTGGTGCTGCTTGTCAGCGCCTGCGCCGGGGACATGCCCTTGCGGCCACCCACGCCTTATGCCGTCCGCTTCAGCCCGAATGGGGAGCCCATGACCGGTGGCCCACGGGGCTATCCCCCCTGTGATCAGGCGCTGGCACGCTGGTTTAGCGAGGCCGACCGCGACCGCAACGGCGCGATCAGCCGGGAGGAGTTTCTGGCCGACGCCCGCCGCCAGTTCAAGGTGATGGACCTGGACGGCAATGGCGATATCACGCCAGCCGAACTGGCCGAGTACCGCACGCCCTTCGCAACCCCGCCAAAGGGGGCGCCCAGCCTGTTGCCGGCAGATGCGCCGGCTGGCGCCATTCCGCGCCGTCCCCTTGCGGGACCAATTTCAGACACCCTGAACGACCCGGTGATGATCGCCGACACGGAACTCAGGTTTCGGGTCAGCCTGCCGGCCTTCCTCGCCTCGGCCGACCGGCAGTTTCTGAAGCTGGGCGCCAGCCAGGGCGCGCCACTTGGCCCCGATGTGGTGGCAACGCTTTGCGTCGAGCCTGAACCCCCCAGCTATGCCCAATAGTGGGCAAGGCCGCCGTTCTGGCCCCAACACCAATGATGACAGGCAGCCTGTTTTCTGATGGGATGATTCACAACAGGTGACGTTAAATGATCACCGGTTCGGGAGCTTCCAGGAGGAATGGGTCATGGGTGATGGGTCAATAGAACATAGCGATCTGGTTGCTGAAGCCTGGACCAAGCCGCTTGCAGAATTCGACGTCGCCAACCCGGTGCTGTTCAGGACGGACAGCTTCTGGCCCTATTTCGAGCGGCTGCGCAAGGAAGACCCGATCCATTACTGCGCCCATGGCGAGTTCGGCCCCTATTGGTCGATCACGCGCTATCACGACATCATGGCGATCGACACCAACCATCAGGTGTTCTCGTCCGATGCCCATCTGGGCGGCATTACCCTGCGCGACATGGATGATGACTTTGTCATGCCCATGTTCATCGCCATGGATCAGCCCAAGCACGACGCCCAGCGCAAGGTCGTCACGCCCATCGTCTCGCCCGACAATCTGGCGCGGATGGAGGGCACGATCCGCGAGCGCATCTGCAAGACGCTGGACGAATTGCCGCGCGGCGAGGTGTTCGACTGGGTCGACCTCGTCTCGATCGAACTGACCACCCAGATGCTGGCGACCCTGTTCGACTTCCCCTGGGAAGACCGGCGCAAGCTGACCCGCTGGTCGGACATTGCGACGGCCAGCGCCGGTTCACCCATCTACACCACCGAAGAGGCGCGTCAGGCCGAACTGCTGGAATGCGTCCAGTATTTCATGGGCCTGTGGAACGAGCGCATCAATGCGCCGCCCCAGCCCGACCTCATTTCCATGCTGGCCCATGGCGAGGCCACCCGGAACATGGACAAGATGGAGTTCCTGGGGAACCTGATCCTGCTGATCGTCGGCGGCAATGACACCACCCGCAATTCCATGTCGGGCACCATTTATGCCTTCAACCAGTTTCCCGACCAATGGGCAAAGCTGAAGGCCAATCCCGAACTGGTGCACCCGGCCGTCTCGGAGATCATCCGCTGGCAGACGCCGCTGGCCTATATGCGCCGCACTGCCCTGGCCGACCATGAGATTGGCGGCAAGACCATCCGCAAGGGCGACAGGGTCGCCATGTGGTATGTCTCGGGCAATCGCGACGAGGACGTGATCGAGAATCCCGATGTGCTGAACATCGAGCGGCCCCGGCCGCGCCAGCATCTGTCGTTCGGGTTTGGCATTCACCGCTGTGTTGGCAACCGTCTGGCCGAACTGCAGCTCAAGATCCTGCTGGAAGAGATGCTCAAGCGCTTTGACCGGATTGAAGTCATTGGTGAGCCCGAGCGGGTGCACTCCAGCTTCGTCAAGGGCTATGCCTCCATGCAGGTGCGCATCCCAGCCTGACCGGCGACAGACAGACCAAGGGGGGCCGGGCCAGCACGCCCGGTTCACCGAGGTCCGGAGAAGGTTGGCCTCTGGCACTCCGGACCCTTGGCAGGGGGCATGCGGCATCTACTTTCCTTATGGGAAAGCAGGGTGCGGCCATGTGACCATTTGCTCAGGCATGTGGTAAACCTTGCAAACCTCGGGCTTGTCATTAAAAAGGCAGATCCGCCAGAAGTAGTAGACACGTTGGCCATCCGGTCCGCGTGCCTGAGAGCAAGGATTGCGCCCGCATGGGTATTCCCGGCAAGCAGGGTCTCTATGACCCGCGAAACGAACATGACGCCTGTGGTGTGGGCTTTGTCGCCAATATAAAGGGCGTCAAATCGCACGATATCGTGCGCCGCGGGCTGGAGATCCTTGTCAACATCGATCACCGCGGTGCCGTCGGCGCCGACCCGCTGGTTGGCGACGGTGCAGGCTGCCTGATCCAGATCCCGGACGACCTGATCCGCGACTGGGCCGTGGGCGCTGGTGTGACCCTGCCGGCGGCGGGGGATTATGCGGTTGGCATGTTCTTCCTGCCCCAGGATCAGGACACCCGCGACATCGCCATCGGGCAGTTCGAGCATTTTGTGCGCGTCGAGGGCCAGGTGATGCTGGGCTGGCGCGACGTGCCAGTGAACACCGAGGGTCTGGGCACCACCGTCCTCAATGAAATGCCGGTGATCCGGCAGGCCATTGTCGGGCGCGGGCCAAAGGTGAAGGACCAGGACGCCTTCGAGCGCAAGCTGCTGGCCATCCGCAAGCAGACCCAGAACCCGCTTGAGGAACTGGCGCGCAAGAAGAAACTGCCGGGCCTGACCCAACTCTACATCCCGTCGCTGTCGACCCGGACGATCGTCTACAAGGGGCTGCTGCTGGCCAATCAGGTTGGCACCTTCTATCGCGACCTGTCGAACCCGCTGACCCGTTCAGCGCTGGCGCTGGTGCACCAGCGTTTCTCCACCAATACCTTCCCATCGTGGAAGCTGGCCCACCCCTATCGCTTCATCGCCCACAATGGCGAGATCAACACGGTGCGGGGCAACGTCAACTGGATGCGCGCGCGCCGCCGCTCGATGGAATCGCCCCTGCTGGGTGCCGATCTCGACAAGATGTGGCCGCTGATCCCCCATGGCCAGTCCGACACCGCCTGCCTCGACAATGCGCTGGAACTGCTGATTGCTGGTGGCTATCCGCTGGCACACGCCATGATGGTGCTGATCCCTGAGGCCTGGGCCGGCAACCCGCTGATGGATCCCAAGCGCAAGGCCTTCTACGAATATCACGCGGCCCTGATGGAGCCGTGGGACGGCCCGGCGGCGGTGGCGTTTACCGATGGCCGCCAGATCGGCGCCACGCTCGACCGCAATGGCCTGCGCCCGGCGCGTTTCATTGTCACCGACGATGATGACGTGATCATGGCCTCTGAAGCGGGCGTTCTGCCCGTGCCAGAGGAGAAGATTGTCCGCAAGTGGCGCCTGCAGCCCGGCAAGATGCTGCTGATCGACCTTGAAGAAGGTCGCATCGTCGAGGACGAGGAGATCAAGGCGCGCCTTGCCTCTGACGAGCCTTATGACGACTGGCTGAAGAGCACGCAGTTCAAGCTTGAGGAACTGGGCGACCTGGAGTCGGCGCCTGCCGCCAGCCCGAACGATGCCTCTGGCCTCCTCGACCTGCAGCAGGCCTTTGGCTTTACCCAGGAAGACGTGAAGTTCTTCCTTGAGCCCATGGCTCGCAGTGCGGATGACCCCATCGGCTCCATGGGTGCAGATACGCCGATTGCCGTGCTCTCCAAGCGGGCAAAACTGCTCTACGACTATTTCAAGCAGAATTTTGCCCAGGTCACGAACCCGCCGATTGACCCGATCCGCGAGGAACTGGTGATGTCGCTGGTCTCGATGATCGGCCCACGCCCGAACCTGCTCGGCCATCAGGCAGGCAGCCACAAGCGGCTGGAAGTGGCGCAGCCGGTGCTGACGAACATCGATCTGGAAAAGATCCGCTCCATCGCGGAACTGCTGGATGGTGCCTTCCGTACGACGACGATTGATGCGACCTGGCCGGTGTCTGAAGGGGCGGCTGGCCTTGAGCGTGCGGTTGACCGGATCTGCCGCGAGGCAACCGAGGCGGTGCTCGCTGACAACAACATCCTGATCCTGTCGGACCGTGCCGTCTCGGCGGACCGGGTGCCGATCCCGGCCCCGCTGGCCACGGCCGCTGTTCACCATCACCTGATCCGCCAGGGCCTGCGCATGCAGACCGGCCTTGTGATTGAGACCGGCGAAGCCCGTGAGGTGCACCATTTCTGCGTCCTTGCCGGCTATGGCGCCGAGGCGATCAACCCCTATCTGGCTTTTGAGACGCTGGAGGATATCCGCGTCCGCAATGGCTTGCCCCTGAAGGCCTATGAAGTTCAGAAGAACTACATCAAGGCCATCGGCAAGGGCGTGCTGAAGGTGATGTCCAAGATGGGCATCTCTACCTACCAGTCCTATTGTGGCGCCCAGATCTTTGATGCGGTCGGCCTCTCTTCCGATTTTGTCGAGACCTATTTCACCGGGACGGCCACCACCATTGAAGGCATCGGCATCGCCGAGATCGCGGAGGAGGCCCTGCGCCGCCATCACGACGCTTATGGTGACAACCCGATCTATCGCAATGCGCTGGACGTGGGGGGCACCTATGCCTTCCGGCTGCGGGGCGAGGAACATGCCTGGACGCCGGAAAGCGTGTCGAAGTTGCAGCACGCCGTGCGTGGCAACCTGCCTGATGAATACGCAGCCTTTGCCGCCAAGATCAACGAGCAGAGCGAGCGTCTGCTGACCATCCGTGGGCTGATGCAGTTCCGCTTTGCGGAAAAGCCACTCTCCCTCGACGAGGTTGAGCCGGCGGCCGAGATCGTCAAGCGCTTTGCCACGGGCGCCATGAGCTTTGGCTCCATCAGCCGCGAGGCGCACACGACGCTCGCCATTGCCATGAACCGCATTGGTGGCCGCTCCAACACGGGCGAGGGGGGCGAGGAGTCCGATCGCTTCATCCGCATGCCGAACGGCGATTCCATGCGCTCTGCCATCAAGCAGGTTGCATCGGGCCGCTTTGGCGTGACGGCGGAATACCTCGTCAATGCCGACGACATCCAGATCAAGATGGCCCAGGGTGCCAAGCCTGGCGAGGGCGGCCAGCTGCCCGGCCACAAGGTCGACAAGAACATTGCGCGCGTTCGTCATTCAACGCCGGGCGTGGGCCTGATCTCGCCGCCGCCGCACCATGACATCTATTCGATCGAGGATCTGGCCCAGCTGATCCACGACCTGAAGAACGTCAACCCGGTGGCGCGCATCTCGGTCAAGCTGGTCTCCGAGGTAGGTGTCGGCACGGTTGCGGCCGGCGTCAGCAAGGCGCGGGCGGACCATGTGACGATCTCGGGCTTTGAGGGTGGCACGGGCGCCTCGCCGCTGACCTCACTCACCCATGCGGGCAGTCCCTGGGAAATCGGCCTGGCCGAGACCCAGCAGACCCTGCTGCTCAATGGCCTGCGCACGCGCATTGCGGTGCAGGTCGATGGTGGTCTGCGCACCGGCCGCGACGTTGCGGTGGGCGCACTGCTGGGCGCCGACGAGTTCGGCTTTGCCACGGCGCCGCTGATCGCGGCCGGCTGCATCATGATGCGCAAGTGCCACCTCAACACCTGCCCGGTTGGCGTTGCCACCCAGGATCCGGTGCTGCGCAAGCGCTTCACCGGCCAGCCCGAGCATGTGATCAACTATTTCTTCTTCGTGGCCGAGGAACTGCGCCAGATCATGGCACGCCTTGGGTTCCGTACCATGGCGGAGATGACCGGGCGGGTTGACCGCCTAGACATGCGCGATGCGCTGGATCACTGGAAGGCAAAGGGTGTCGATCTATCGCGCATCCTCTACCAGACACCGGTTGAGAAGGGGAGCGCGCTCTGGAACACAGAGCGGCAGGACCATGGCCTGGAAGCAGCCCTTGATCACGACCTGATCGCGGCGGCGGCACCCGCACTTGAGCGTGGTGAGGCGGTGCTCATCGAGCGGTCGGTGCGTAACGTCAACCGTACTGTCGGCGCCATGCTGTCAGGTGTTGTCGCCAAGAAGCATGGCCACACGGGCCTGCCCGAGGCGACGATTTCAATCCGTCTCACGGGCACTGCCGGGCAGAGCTTTGGTGCGTTCCTCGCCCATGGCGTAGCGCTTGAGCTGATCGGCGATGGCAATGACTATGTCGGCAAGGGCCTGTCGGGCGGCCGCGTGATCGTGCGCCAGCCGCTGGCGTCGCTGCGTGACCCCACCCAGAACATCATCGTCGGCAACACCGTGCTTTATGGTGCCATCGCTGGCGAAGGTTATTTCCAGGGTGTGGCGGGCGAGCGCTTTGCCGTGCGCAACTCGGGCGCCGTCACGGTGGTTGAGGGCCTGGGCGACCATGGCTGCGAATACATGACGGGTGGCACCGTGGTGGTGCTGGGCGATACCGGGCGCAACTTTGCGGCTGGCATGTCTGGCGGCGTTGCCTATGTCTATGACCCCAATGGCCGCTTTGGCGCTTTGTGCAACACCTCCATGGTGGACCTTGAGCCCGTCGGGCCCGAGGCTGCGGCTGGCGACGAGGTTGGCCGCCCAAGCCAGCGGGCGCAGGGTGCCCACGACAATGGCATGGGCGACATGCTGCGTTACGATGCCGAGCGCCTGCGCATCCTGGTGGAGCGCCATGCGCTCTACACGGGCAGCGCCCGCGCACGGGCCATCCTCGAGGATTGGCAGACGGCACGCGGCCATTTCGTCAAGGTCATGCCGAAGGACTATCGTCGTGCCCTGCTGGACCTTGCGGCCGAACAGGCTGCCGGGGCCGTGGCGGCCGAATGACACACAGCGACTACGCTTCCGGAGCATCCTGATGGGCAAGGCTACTGGCTTTCTTGAAATCGAGCGCCACGACCGTGGGTATGAAAAGCCCGAGGCGCGCCTGCGGACCTGGAAAGAGTTCGTGGTTCCTCTGCCCCAAGAGGAAGTGGTGCAGCAGGCGGCGCGCTGCATGGATTGCGGCATCCCGTTCTGTCACAACGGCTGCCCGGTCAACAATCTGATCCCGGACTGGAATAACCTTGTTTATTCCGGGCAGTGGCGCGATGCGCTCGACAACCTGCACTCGACGAATAATTTCCCTGAGTTTACCGGCCGCATCTGCCCCGCCCCGTGCGAGGCCTCGTGCACCCTGAACATTCAGGACAACCCCGTCACCATCAAGACGGTCGAGTGCGAGATTGTTGATCGGGGCTGGCAGGAAGGCTGGATCGCGCCAAACCGGGCGACACGGCAGACGCACAAGCGGGTTGCCGTGGTGGGCTCTGGCCCCGGTGGCCTGGCCGCCGCCCAGCAGCTGGCACGTGCTGGCCATGCCGTGACGGTGTTCGAGAAGAACGACCGTATCGGCGGCCTGCTGCGCTATGGCATTCCCGACTTCAAGATGGAAAAGCACCTCATCGACCGGCGCGTGCGCCAGATGGAAGGCGAAGGTGTCGAGTTCCGTCCCGGTGTCGAGATCGGCGTGACCATGCCGTTCAAGGCGCTGACCGACAATTTTGATGCCGTGGTCATGGCGGGTGGGGCCGAGAAGCCGCGCGATCTGGAGATCCAGGGGCGTGAGCTGACGGGCATCCATTTCGCCATGGAGTTCCTGGCCCAGCAGAACAAGCGCGTGGCCGGCGACGACGAGGCGCGTGCCGCACCGCGTGGCACCCTGAGTGCCAAGGGCAAGCATGTGGTGGTCATCGGCGGTGGCGACACCGGCTCTGACTGCATCGGCACGTCCAACCGCCATGGTGCGGCCTCGGTAACGCAGCTGGAAATCATGCCGGAACCCCCGGCGCGTGAGAACAAGTCCCTCACCTGGCCGGATTGGCCGCTGCGCATGCGCACGTCGTCTTCCCATGAAGAGGGCTGCGAGCGCGACTTTGCGGTGCTGACCAAGCGTGCCATCGGCCGCGACGGCCGCATCGAGGCGCTGGAATGTGTGCGCGTGGAGTGGGTACGCGGCGAAGACGGCCGCACCCAGATGCGCGAAGTTGAGGGCAGCACATTCGAGTTGAAGGCCGATCTCGTCTTCCTCGCCATGGGCTTTGTTGGCCCGATCCGCCAGGGTCTGGTGGACCAGTCGGGCGTGGCGCTTGATGCACGCGGCAATGTGGCGGCCAATACCGAGGCCTATGAGACTTCGGTCCAGAAGGTCTTTGCCTGTGGTGACATGCGGCGTGGCCAGTCGCTGGTGGTGTGGGCCATCCGCGAGGGCCGCCAGTGCGCCCATGCGGTAGATCGTTACCTCATGGGCGAAAGCGAGTTGCCCCGCTGACCGCCCCCCGGGCCATTCCCAATCTTGCGCCGGGTTACTGGCGGCTGAAGGCGCTCGACGCCCTCAGCCGCAGCGAGTGGGAAGCACTGTGCGATGGCTGCGGCAAGTGCTGCCTGATCAAACTTGAGGACGAGGACACGGGGCAGATCCACTTCACCGATGTGGCCTGCCGCCTGCTCGACCGAGTCACGGCCCGCTGCACCGACTATGGCCATCGCAGCCGCCGGGTACCCGATTGCGTGAAGCTGTCGCCCACCAACCTGGCGGCCCTCAATTTCATGCCCCAGAGCTGTGCCTATCGGCGCGTCCACGAAGGGCGCGATCTGCCCGACTGGCACCCGCTGGTGACGGGCGATCCTGAATCGGTCCATGTTTCTGGCATGTCGATCCGCCAGCGTGTTGGCTGCGAGACAGAGATCCTCGACGATCAGGATTACATGGCCCGCATCGTCGACTGGCCGAACCAGGACTGACGGGCGGGCCCGGCAGCCATGGTGGCCACCAGCAAGGCACAGGCATGGCTGCAAAGGCTGCGTGCGGGCCTTGGAAATTGCACCACTCTGCTGGTTACAGGCGCCATCCTTGCCATTGGCCTGGCAAATTCACCCTGGAATTCCGCCTATCAGGCGCTGCTTGACTGGGCCAGCCCGCTGCCGCCGGGGCTTTTTCATGGCGGACTTTCCCTGCGCGAAATTGTCAACGATGGGCTGATGGCGGGCTTTTTCCTGCTCGTCGGCCTGGAGATCAAGCGGGAATTGCTGGCCGGTGAACTGGCTTCCGTCCGCAAGGCAGCCCTTCCCATAGGGGCGGCGGTGGGTGGCATGGCGGTGCCGGCGCTGCTCTATCTTGGCGTCGCCTTGCGTGATCCCGCCGCTCTTGGTGGCTGGGCCATTCCCGCCGCGACCGACATTGCCTTTGCCCTTGCCGCCCTTTCCCTGCTGGGCAGGCGTGTGCCGGCCAGCCTGAAGGTCTTTCTTTCGGCGCTTGCCATCATCGATGATCTTGGCGCCGTCGTGATCATCGCGGTCTTCTACACCGGTCAGATCTCGTGGCTGGCGTTCAGCTTTGCGGGGCTTGCCGTGCTGGCCCTTTGCAGCCTCAACCGTGGTGGGGTCAGGTCGCTGTGGCCTTATCTGCTGATCGCCCCGGTTCTTTGGCTTTCCCTGCTCAATTCAGGCGTTCACGCCACCCTTGCGGGTGTCATCCTGGCCATGACGATCCCGCTGCGGGTCTCGGCTGAGCCTGCCCTGTCACCGCTGTTGCGGCTGGAGCACAGGCTGCAGCCCTTTGTGGCCTGTCTTGTGCTGCCACTCTTTGGCCTGTGCAACGCAGGACTGCCGCTGGCCGGGCTCAGCCCTGGGTCTCTGGGCGATGCGGTGCCCTTGGGCATCATTCTGGGGCTGGTCATCGGCAAGCCTCTGGGGGTGATGGGGGCCAGCCTGCTTATGGTGCGGCTTGGCCTGGCGCACCTGCCATCGGGTGCAAGTCTGAAGGCCTTTGCGGGTGTCGCCATGCTGTGTGGCATCGGTTTCACCATGAGCCTGTTTATTGGCGACCTTGCCTTTGATCAGCCGCGTCTGGTTGAAGAGGCGCGGGCCGGGATCCTCGCCGGCTCCCTGCTCTCGGCCCTGCTTGGCCTGGTCTGGCTTTGGCGGGTAGCGCCAGCACGCTAGGCTTTGTGCGGGCATCAACATGCCAATTTCCCTCCCCCGCCACCTTGTCAGAAGGGGAGGACTGCTTATATTACGGCTGTTCACTTACCGTTGATAATTTACCTGGGCGCCCCCGCATGAACCAGACACGTATCCGGAGCCTTATCGCGGCCGCCATGGGCGCACTTGCCCTTGCGCCCCTTTTGGCTGGCTGTGACGCACGCTCGGGGACGGAAACCGAAGCGACCCGGCCGGACACCCGGGTATCCGTCGCCCTGGTTGCCCCGGCACCTGGCCTTGGCGACATTGCCGCGACCGGGACCACCGCGTTCAAGCGCGAAGTGCCTGTCTCCTTTCTGATTGCCGGCATCGTTCAGGACATAAATGTTGATCAGGGTGACCGGGTGAAACCGGGGGATCACCTGGCGCGGCTCGATCCCGGCGACATTGCCGCCCGCCTTCGCGAGGCCGACGCCGGCCTTGCCAAGGCCAATCGCGACGTGGCGCGGCTTGAGCCCCTGGCCAGCAGCGGCTTTGCCTCCAAGGCCCGTCTGGATGATGCCCGCACCGCGGTGCAGGCGGCCCGCGCCACCCGCGACAGCGTGGCCTTCAATCGCGGCCTTGCCGACATCATTGCCCCCGCCAATGCCGTGGTCCTGCGCCGCACGGTTGAGCCGGGGCAGATCCTGGCCGCCGGCACGCCTGTGCTGGTGCTGGGCGACATGGACCGGGGCCATATCGTTGTCGCGGGCCTTGCCGACCGCGATGTGGTGCGCGTGACGCCCGGCGACCGGGCAGAGGCCCGCATCTCCGGCATCAGCACCCCGTTTTCTGGAAAGGTCAGCCGCATCGCCGCCAAGGCAGCCTCCGCTACGGGCGTGTTCGATGTGGAAATCACCCTTGATCCGACGGACCGGGTATTGTCATCGGGCCTTGTTGCCAGCCTGCTGATCCACGCCCGACCGGAGAACCCGGAGGCGGTTCTGGCCATTCCTGCCGGCGCCATTGTCGAGGGCTTTGGCCAGGAGGCACAGGTGTTTGTGGTGGACGCGGCAAGCCGCCAGGCCACACGGCGCCGCATTGTGGTTGCCGGCATTGATGACGCGGGGGTGCGCATCACCTCTGGCCTGCGACCGGGCGAGATGGTGGTAACCGCTGGCGCCGCCTATCTGCGGGAGGGTGACAGGGTCGCTCTCACCGACACGGCGGAGGCGGCAGCGCCCTCGTCCAGCACCGCCCCCTGAACCGGAAGGACGCCCCATGACCGGTCTTGCCGGCTTTGCCGTTCGGCAATGGCAGTTCACCCTTGTGGTCTTTGCCATGCTGGCAGCCGTGGGGGTAAACGCCTTTCTGACTATCCCCCGGGCAGAGGACCCGACCTTTCCGACGCCCATCTTCACCGTGGTGGCGGTGCTGCCGGGTGCCGACCCGCTCGACATGGAAAAGCTGGTCGCCGACCCCCTGGAGGATGCGCTCGACAGCCTCGACAATGTCGACAAGATCGTGTCCACCTCCAGTGACGGGCTGACCCTTGTCACCGTCTTTTTCGGCTGGGACAGCGACCCCGACCGCAAATATGACGAGGTGGTGCGCGAGGTGAATGCGGTCCGGCCGACCCTGCCGGAGGGCATTGCCCGCGTCGATATCAAGCGCAATGAGACAAGTTACACAAACATTGTCCAGATGGCCCTTGTCAGCCAGACGGCCAGCGGCCATGAACTGCAGAAGCGCGCGGACGACCTGAAAGACCTGCTGGACCGCGTGCCCGGCGTGCGCGAGACCGAGGTCTGGGGCGAGGACATGCCCCAGGTGCGTATCTCTCTTGATCTGGGGCGCATGGCGGCACTGCATCTGCCGGCCACCGCTGTGTCGGACGCCCTGAAGGCAGAGGGGCTGAACCTGCCCCTTGGCTCGGTCCATGTGAGCGGGCGGCGCTTTACCGTCAAGGCAACAGGCGATTTCTCCAACCTCGACGAGATTGGCAATACCGTCGTCCGGGCTGTTGAGGGCCGCACCATTCGCGTGCGTGACATCGCCACTGTCGCCTGGGCGGCGGAAGAGCAGCGCCACATCACGGCCTTTGATGGCAAGCGTGCGGTCTTCATCACTGCAAACATGAAGGCAGGTGAGAACATCATCCCGGTGCGCAACCAGATCCGCGCAACGGCGGCCAGTTTTTCCGCCTCTTTGCCCGCAGACATCACCCTTGAGCGTGGGTTTGATCAGTCGGAGAACGTGGAACACCGGCTCTCGTCGCTGTTCCGCGATTTCGCCATCGCCCTTGGCCTTGTCATGCTGACACTGCTGCCCCTTGGCATCAGGGCATCGCTTGTGGTGATGCTGTCGATCCCGCTGTCGCTCGCCGTGGGTCTTACCCTGCTGCAATTGTTTGGCTACAGCCTTAATCAGCTGTCCATCGCGGGCTTCGTGCTGGCGCTGGGCCTCCTGGTGGATGACTCCATCGTTGTGACCGAGAACATCGCGCGCCATCTGCGGCGTGGGACAACACGGGTGCAGGCCGCCATTTCCGCAACCTCGGAAATTACGGTTGCCGTGGTTGGCTGCACGGCGGTGCTGGGCTTTGCCTTCCTGCCCTTGCTGTTCCTGCCTGAGGGTGCGGGCAAGTTCATCCGCTCCCTGCCAATGGCGGTGCTGCTGACGGTTGCGGCCTCGCTTCTGGTGTCGCTGACGATCATTCCGTTTCTGGCCAGCCGTATTCTGGCGCGTGACGCGCATGAAGAGGGCAATGCGGTGCTGCGTTTCGTCAT
>CANCOY010000008.1 GCA_947379865.1 Acetobacteraceae bacterium | reverse complement strand
GGGTGGCGCTGGCCCGCGCGCTGGTGAACCGGCCCCGCGTCCTCCTCCTCGACGAGCCGCTTGGTGCCCTCGACCTCAAGCTGCGTGAGCGCATGCAGGTGGAACTGAAGGCGATCCAGCAGCAGGTGGGCATCACCTTTGTCTATGTCACCCACGACCAGGGTGAGGCGCTGACCATGGCCGATCGTGTGGCCGTCTTCGCCGAGGGTCGGATCGAACAGATTGGCAGCCCGACGGACGTTTACGAACATCCGGCAAGCCCCTTCGTGGCGGGCTTTGTCGGCGTGTCCAACGTGATTGACGGGGTGGCGGCCGCAGCGCTGGGGGCGTCGGCTGCCTTTTCGATCAGGCCAGAGAAAATCCGTGTGCTGCCCAACGGTGTTGCTCCCGACGCTGACCTGATCGTCGCCGTGGGGCACGTCCGCGAGATGCTCTATCTTGGTGCCTCGACGCGCACCCTTGTGGCACTCGCCAGTGGTGGTGAACTGGTGGTGATCGAACAGAATGTTGATCAGCCGGTACGCCATCAGCCTGATGAGCCCGTGCGCCTGGCCTGGCGGGCCAGCCACATGCAGATGTTCGCGGCGAGGCCATGAG
This sequence comes from Acetobacteraceae bacterium, assembly GCA_947379865.1. Taxonomy (GTDB): domain Bacteria; phylum Pseudomonadota; class Alphaproteobacteria; order Zavarziniales; family Zavarziniaceae; genus CANCOY01. Next base: position 49,213 of record CANCOY010000008.1, on the reverse strand, counting down.
GATGGTTGCCGCAGGGCACGAGGCCTCAGGCGGGCTTGGCGGGCGGGTTTCGACGTTTCTCTATCGCCATCCAGCGGTCCTCATGGCCCTGTTGCTGGCACCGCCACTTGCCTGGCTGGGGGTCGTCTATTTCGGGTCGCTGGCAGCGCTTTTGCTGCAGAGCTTTTATCACCTGGATGATTTCTCTGGCGTTGTTGTGCGCGAGTTCACCTTCGCCACCTATGGAGAGCTTGTCAGTGCGGCCAATATTGCAGTGGTTGTTCGCACTGTCAGCATGGCGGCAGTGGTTACAGTGGCGGCGGCGCTTGTCGCCTTTCCGCTGGCCTATTTCATGGCGCGCCATGCCGGACCACGGCTGAAGGCGCTGCTCTATCTTGGCGTCATGCTGCCGTTGTGGTCGAGCTATCTGGTGCGGGTCTATGCCTGGAAGCTGATCCTCGCCAAGGAAGGCGTGATCACCTGGGCCTGCGAACGACTGGGCCTGATGCCGGCGCTCGACTGGATCCTTGGCCTGCCGGTGATCGGGGGGCCCTCGCTTTCCACGTCTTATGTCGGCACCTTCCTGGTCTTCCTCTATGTCTGGCTGCCCTACATGGTGCTGCCGATCCAGGCGGCACTTGAGCGGGTTCCGGCTTCAATGGTCGAGGCCTCAGGTGATCTGGGTGCACGCCCCGGCCAGACCTTCCGCCACGTGCTGCTGCCGCTGGCGCTGCCCGGCGTGGTTGCCGGTTCGATCTTCACCTTCTCGTTGACCCTGGGGGATTACATCATCCCCAATATCGTCGGCAATTCGCGCCCGTTCATTGGCCAGATCGTGCTGGCGCAACAGGGCACGGCCGGAAACATCCCCATGGCCGCCGCCTTTTCTGTGGTGCCAATCGTCATCATGGGGTTCTACCTCTGGGGTGCCCGCCGCCTGGGAGGCTTCAATGCGCTCTAGGCCGCAAACACCAGTGGGGCTCGGCCTGCTCGCCGGGGGCGTGCTGCTGTTCCTGCATTTGCCGCTGCTGTTCATCTTCCTTTATGCCTTCTCGACGGAGGATCGCACATTCGTCTTCCCACCGCCGGGCCTCACCCTGCACTGGTTTTCGGTGGCCTGGGAACGTGAGGATGTGTGGGCAGCGCTTAGCCTGTCGGTGCGTTGCGCGGCGCTTGCCACGGCGGCGGCGCTGGTGCTGGGCACCCTTGCGGCGGCGGCAACCTGGCGCACCCGTTGGTTTGGGCGCGAGGTGATATCGCTGATGGTGATCCTGCCCATTGCGCTGCCGGGCATTGTCACAGGCATCGCCATCCGCACCGCCTTCAGCCTGACGGAGATCGATTTCAGCCTGTGGACCATCGTGGTGGGCCACGCCACCTTCTGTGTGGTGACGGTCTATAACAATGTGGCGGCACGGTTGCGGCGCACGCCGACAAGCCTGATCGAAGCCTCCATGGATCTGGGGGCCAATGGCTTCCAGACCTTCCGGCATGTGATCCTGCCCAATATTGCGACCGCCCTGCTGGCTGGGGGCATGCTGGCCTTTGCCCTGTCTTTCGATGAGGTGATCGTCACCACCTTCACGGCCGGGCAGCAGCAGACCCTGCCCATCTGGATGCTGTCAGAACTGATCCGGCCGCGCCAGCGGCCCGTAACCAATGTGGTGGCTATTTTCGTGATTGCCGTCACCACCCTGCCCATTCTCGTCGCCTATTATCTGACGCGGGAAGGGCAGGAGGTGTCGGGCAGCGGCCGTTAGGCGTTGGCTGCAATCAGGATGGCGTCGAGCAGCACATTGCAGCCAGCGGCAAGATCAGCCGGGGTCGCGTTTTCTTCTTCATTGTGCGACAGGCCATCCTCGCAGGGGACGAAGATCATGGCCGTTGGCGCGACGCGGGAAACATAGACCGCATCATGGGCGGCGCCGCTGATGATGTCCTGCGCCGGCAGGCCACGGCGGCTGGCGCCCTGGCGCACCGCTTCCACAAGGTCGGGTGCAAAGGGCGTCGGGTCGCAGTGCCAGACCTGCTCAAGTTGGGCCGTAACCGTACCTGAGGCATCAAGAGCGGCAACGGCTGCACGCAGGCCTGCATCCATGGCGGCAAGGCTGGTGGCATCTGGATGGCGCATGTCGATGGTGAAGCGCAGTTGGCCAGGGATCGTGTTGCGCGATGCGGGATGGGCGTGGATTGCGCCAATGGTTGCCCGACCATTTGGCCCGGATTCCAGCGCCAGATCATAGACCCGCTCGATCAGGGGCAGGGCGCACCACAGGGCATCGCGCCGCCCGGGCATGGGCGTGGGGCCCGCATGGGCTTCCTGGCCGGTGACCACGATATCGTACCAGTTGATGCCCTGGGCACCGGTAACAATGCCGATGGTCTTGCCTGCAGACTCCAGGATCGGCCCCTGTTCGATATGGGCCTCGAAATAGGCCTTCACCGGGCCGCCGCGCAGGGGCGCTGTGCCGCGATAGCCAATGGCATCCAGTGCCTCGGCAACGGTTACGCCCTCGCTGTCGGTGCGCGCCAGAAGATCGTCGAGATCAAGGGCGCCGGCATAGGCGCCGGACCCCATGGTGGCGGGGGGGAAGCGCGAGCCTTCCTCGTTGGTCCAGACCACGACCTCGATGGGGGCCTTGGTCTCGATTCGCCGGTCGGCCAGCGAGCGCAGCACTTCCAGCCCGGCCAGAACGCCATAGACACCATCAAATTTGCCACCTGTGGGTTGGGTGTCGAGGTGGCTGCCGGTCATCACGGGGGCGGCATCGGGATCGCTGCCCGGACGGCGGGCAAACATGTTGCCGATGGGATCGATGGTAACGGTGGCGCCGGCCGCTTCCGCCCAACGGCGGAACAGGTCGCGTCCCTGGCGGTCGAGGTCGGTCAGGGCAAGGCGGCAGACCCCGCCCTTGTCGGTCGCCCCGATGCGGGCCATTTCCATAAGGGACGCCCACAGACGGTCCGCGTCAATGTTCAGATTGTGCATGGCCGGCGTCCTACCAGGTTGCAAGTTGATCGTGCAGCATGTCGAGGGCTGTCTTTACCGTTTCCACCCGCACGGCGCCGCGCCCGATGGGGCCAAAGCGGCATTCGCGGTGCTGCGTCGGCCGATCGCGCGCGGCAAGCGCGACATGCACAAGGCCCACCGGCTTGGCCTCGCTGCCGCCGCCAGGCCCCGCAACACCGGTTACCGCCACGGCCAGGTCTACGCCGGCGCGGGCAAGCGCACCTTCAGCCATGGCGCGTGCGACCTGCTGGCTGACGGCGCCATGGGCAATCACCATGGCCTCGGGCACGGCGATTTCGGCGATTTTGGCCGCGTTGGAATAGGTCACCCAGCCACGGTCCACGACGTCGGAGGAACCGGCGATTTCCGTAAGTACAGCCGCGATCATGCCGCCTGTGCAGGATTCGGCGGTGGCGATCCTGAGGCCCTTGGCTCTGGCGCTGTCGAGCACCAGATGCGCCCTGTCGAGCAGTGGTTCGGCGAAGGTCAAAGCCATCTCCCTATCAGAGCCATCACCAGCAGAGCGTAAAGGCCTGCCATCACATCGTCGAGGACGATGCCATAACCGCCGGGCAGGTCGCGATCAAAGGCGCGGGCGGGCCAGGGCTTCCAGATATCAAACAGGCGGAACAGGCCAATGCCGATGATCCACGGCACAAGGCTTGCGGGCGTGAGCGCAAGCGTCAGGAACAATCCTGCCACTTCGTCGATCACGGCACTGGAGGGGTCTTTTACACCAAGGCGCGCCGCATAGCGGCCACTGGCCCAGATGCCCACACCCGTGGCGAGGCCGGCGGCCACGAACAGGCCCCAGGGGCCACCCCAGGCCTGTATGGCCCAGGCAAAGGGAACCGCCGCAAAGGTGCCCCAGGTGCCACGCGGCCCCGGCAGCAGGCCCACGCCAAACCAGGTGGTGATCAGGCCAGACAGGCTGAGGGCAGCCGCGCGCTCGGCAGCGGGGCTTGCCGGGAGGCCGGCCATCTAGAGGGGCAGCCTTGCGGTGACCGTCGCCTGGGCGGCGATGCCTTCGGAGCGCCCGGTAAAGCCCATGCCCTCGGTGGTGGTTGCCTTGATGGCCACCCGGTCGAGGCTGAGGCCCAGGATCTCTGCCACGCGCGCCTGCATGGCAGCGCGATGGGGGCCAACCTTGGGCCGCTCGCAGATGATCGTCAGGTCGACATGGGCGATGACACCGCCCTTTTCGGCCACCAGGCTGGCGGCGTGGGCCAGGAACTGGCTGCTGTCGGCGCCTTTCCAGCGGGCATCGCTGGGTGGAAAGTGCTGGCCGATGTCGCCTGCGGCAATGGTGCCCAGCACGCCATCGGTGATGGCATGCAGACCCACATCGGCATCGGAATGCCCGACAAGGCCATGGCTGTGCGGCACCTTCACCCCGCAGAGCATGATGTGGTCGCCCGGACCAAAGGTGTGCACGTCAAAGCCGGAAGCAACCCGCACATCGGGCAGGCGGACTTCAGGACGGGCGGCGGCAAGGGTGCGCTCGGCGCGGACAATGTCCTCGGGCGTGGTCACTTTCACGTTCTCCTCGGATCCCAGGACCAGGGAAACCGCAAGGCCGGCCGCTTCCATGATCGCGGCGTCATCTGTCAGGTCCTGGCCAATGGCGGCGCGGTGGGCGTCGATGATGGCCTGGAAGTGGAAGCCCTGGGGCGTCTGGGCACGCCACAGGCCGGAACGGTCAACGGTCCCGGCGATGTGGCCATCCTGCCCGCGCTTCAGCGTATCCACCACGGGCAAGGCGGCGATGACCGCGGGGCCATGGTCCAGCGCATGGATCACGCGGTCGATCAGGGCATGATCGGCAAAGGGCCGGGCGGCATCATGGATCAGGACGCGCGACGGCGCCGCCGCCACAAGCGCGCCAAGCCCGCTCATGACGCTTTCCTGCCGCGTGCGGCCGCCAGCCACCGGCGGCAGGAGCGCCAGATCGCTTGCGCCAAGGGCAGCGACGGCCTGGTCATAGAGGTCGCGGTGTGTGGGGTCGATCACCACCACCACCGGGCCGATGTGCGGGTGCTGCGCGAAAGCTGCAAGCGTATGGGTCAGCAGGGGGCGGCCGGCCAGAAACTGGTACTGTTTCGGCAGGTCGCCACCGGCCCGTTCGCCCTTGCCTGCGGCGACGAGGATGAGGGCCGCGCGGCCCATTGCAAGATCAGACATGGGCGCACCCTAAAGGGGACGGTGGCCGGAGAAAAGGCGCACCAGCAACTTCAGCCTCAACATAATCCCATGGCCTGCCAGACCGGAATGCTGGCGCAGACGGCAAGAATGCGGGCAATCATTTCCAGCATCAGGGGAAGGCGGGCCTGTACCGGGGTGAACAGCACGCCATCACTGGCGCTGACCATGATGGGATAGGTCTCGTTCACATAGGGCAGGGCGCTGTGGTCGCTGGCGATCACCAGGGTCAGCAGGGGAACCAAGGGGCTATAGCCCGCCGCCGTGGCCAGGGGTACGGCGATCAGGGCCATCATGGCGGCCAAGGTAACCTTGGGGAAAACAAATCTGAGGGCCGAACACAGTACCGCCAGGGCCGGCACAAAGGCGTAAGGCGTGCCGATCACGTCAGCAAGCACGCCGCCCGCCATGCTGGCGATCCAGCGGTCGAGGCCAAGGTGGCTCATGACGCCGCCCAGGCTCATCAGCACGCCGTAGAACAGCATCACGCCCCAGTCGACGCCATTGCGGAACGTCCGGTCGTCCAGCGCGCCAGCGGCAAACAGGATCGTGGTGACACCAATCGCGGTCCAGACATCCGGCACGCCATGAAAAATCCGCGTGGCGAAACCGATGCCGAGGCCCAGCAGGGCAAGTATCCCCAGTATTTCATCCCGGGTCAGCGGCCCCAGAATATCAATCTGCAGGGCGAGGCGTCGCTGATCCAGCGCAGTTCTGAGGGGCGGACGGACGGTCAGCACCAGCATTGTCAGGACAAGCGCCATCCAGACGAGGTGCGGCACGATGGCGGCCAGCAGCCACGGGACCCAATTGACCGCCGCCCGGCTTTCCGCCGGCAAAGCGCCAACCGCAACAAGGCCCACGGTTGAGCCCGTCACAATCAGGCTGCCCATGCCGGCAAAGCCATAATAGCTGGCAAGACCAAGAAATGCGGACCCCCGGGAGGCATGGGGCAGGTGCATGGCCTCGGCCAGATCGCGTACTGCTGGCGCCGCCAGGGCTACCCGGCCATTGCCACTGGCCACGCCAAGGCTGAGAAACCCGCCCATGCCGAACAGGCCTGCCGCCTGAACCAGCAGGTTTGGTGGCAACACCTTCAGCAGTGTCAGCGCCACCCGGTACATCAGGCCCGATCTGCCCACGGCGCCCGAGGTGGCAAACAGCACCAGGATCAGCATCCATGACGTCGATGAAAATCCGGCCAGCGCCACAGTCACCGGCACCATGCCAGGCACAACAAGGGCGCCAGCCATGAGCAGGACCACGAGATAGCGTGGCAGGGCCTCTGATAGCAGCAATGGCACCGAGGCGATGATGATCATGAGGGCGGCGAACCCCTCCCGCGCCAGCCCGGTTGGCACCGGAAGCAGCCAGCCTGTGGCCACAAGACCAAGGGCGACCACAGCGGAAAGAATGCGTCCCTCAACCACATAGCGGCCCAGAAAGGCGCGCAGCCAGCCCCTCTGGAAATGCAGGGTCGTGTTGCCGGACGTGATCTTGTTCGCGGCACTCAGGCCCAATGCCATGTGCACTGCATCGGCATATTGCTCAGGCTCAGATACCCCGGTGATGGCCTCTGCCCAGCGCCGCCGCTGGGCCTCTGGAACCGTCAGAATAAGGGAGGCCCCATTGGTGACGGCCAGGTGTGCCGCAGTGGCAAGGTCCGAGCCCAGCAGGGCAAGATCAATTGCCTCGGAGATCTGGTTGGCACTGGCGGCCTTGGCCGAGAGCGCAACAAGCCAGGCCCGAACGTCCTCGCCTGAACTTTCCGCAAGGCTGCCGACAAGGCCATGCATCACATAGACGACGCCGTTTTCCCGCCTCGCAAGAACGCCATCCTCGCAGAGACGGTCGATAGGCCCGGCGTGCTCGGCCAGCAGAGAAAGCGTCGATTGGGGCCAGCGTGCGCGTGTCGACAGCCGGAAGAAGATCTCGGCCTCCCCGCTGCCAAGTTGGCTGAGGCACAAGCGTGCCAGTGCTGCGGCATCTGCCCGTCGTACCTCGACATCGGCGTTGGTGTCGGCCAGGCGCTGACAGAGCGAGCGCTCCACGGCGAGTGCAATCTGCCGCTCGCTTGCCAGCAGGTCGAGGAAGCGGACGGCCGTCATCTTCCACAGGCGCAGGGGGCCGTGTGCCCTGATGGTGGCATTCCGGGGCGCCCCGGTAAGGATGGCCATTTCGCCGATCACCTGCCCGGGACGCAGGCTCGCCCCGAACCGGGGGGATTCATCACCGCCCAGCTGGATGACAGCCGTTCCCTCCCGGACCACGAAAAAGGCGTCGCCCGCATCACCCTCGCGGATCAGGACATCGTCATGCGCAAGGCTTATGTCTTCAAGTTCGCCTGCGAGCTTTGCAAGATCAACGCGTCCGAGTAGCTGGAAGATTGGGCTCGACTGCAAGGCATGCGCGGCATCCATGGCGATCTGGTCTCCCACTGACCGTAATTATGGGCGTGCGAGTACCACGATCGCCATTGAACCGGATCAGCACCAATGTGTAGTGACGGAGATCCTTAACACAAATTTCATTGTCGGGTGGAACCTTCCTTTCGTGGCAACAGCAGACCGCCATATTGCCTATTGCGGGGTGTCTTTCTTGCGCGGCCTTGCGTGTGCATTGGCGGTCACCCGGATTTCCATGATGCCCTCGGGTTCAGCAAGATTAGCAATGCCCACAAGGGTCTCTGCCGGATAAGGCGGCTTGATGAACTCGTTCTTCACTTCGACATAGGTGGCGAGCAGTGTTGCCGTATCACCCTTGAAATTGGGTCCCTTGAAGTCGGCAAAGGTCTGGATGTCGGCAATGTCCTCCATGTCCGCGCCGGCAGCCTTCAGATTGCGCTGGATCGTGGCGAAGGCCCGGCGCAACGCCGTCTTGAGCGACTCGACATCCGTGCCTTCACCCGGCAGGCGGCCTGCGATCACCCCGGCGAGGTAGAGGGTTTTTCCCACCCGTCGCACCGCCGCATAGCTGTACTGGTCGTGGTTCTGGGTCTTGTCCTTGGCCGTTGGCAAAATGACCTCGCCGCCGGCTGCCTTCAGGGTTGTGATTTCCAGCGTGTCTTCGCCTGGTTTGATGATCGTGGTCGGCATATCTGCCGCAAAAGACGGGCTGACCAAGGCCACGCTGGCGAGCAGGGCGGCGCGCAATGGTGACTTCATGCCAAATCTCCTACTTGATGAATAGATAGCCAAATAAAACAACCATATCGGGATTTTGGCAATATATTGGGAATGCCTCTTTCGTCTGCTCAGGTGGCGGTGGGGTGACGTGGTGCAAAGGGATGTTGCGATGCAGCGTGGAATGGCCTAAAAATTAGCCAGTCGCTCGCGAAGAGCGGATTTTGCCTAATAAATAGGCGTTTTTGGGGTTGGCGGCCCCATTCCAGCTTGGTGAAGATGTTGAAGCCGATTTCCGTGGGTCCGATCCAGATAGATGATCCGGTGATCCTGGCGCCCATGAGTGGTGTCACCGACATGCCCTTCCGCCGCCTGGTAAAACGGGCAGGGGCCGGCCTCGTCGTCTCGGAGATGATCGCGTCCGAGGCCATGATCCGGCAGACCCGCCAATCCATGAAAATGGCCACCAACTGCGCCGAAGAGTTTCCCATGTCGGTGCAATTGGCCGGCTGCGAGGGCCGCGTCATGGCAGAGGCAGCAAAGCTGAACCGTGACCGGGGCGCTGCCATCATCGATATCAACATGGGCTGCCCCGTCAAGAAGGTGGTCAATGGCCATGCGGGCTCCGCACTGATGCGGGATCTCGCCCATGCCCGCACCCTGCTTGAGGCAACTGTGGGGGCCGTTGATCTGCCGGTGACGCTGAAGATGCGCACGGGCTGGGATGATTCCAGTCGCAATGCACCCGAACTTGCCCACATCGCCGAGGATGTGGGGATCAAGATGGTTACGGTCCACGGGCGCACCCGCAACCAGCTTTACAACGGCCGGGCCGACTGGAAGTTCATTCGCGAGGTCAAATCACGGGTCTCCATTCCCGTCATTGCCAATGGTGATGTCGTGACCGTGGATGATGCCCGGCAGATCCTGGATGACTCCGGCGCTGATGGGCTGATGATCGGGCGTGGCGCCTATGGACGTCCCTGGTTCCTCAATCAGGTGAGCCATTTTCTGCGCACCGGTGAGCGCTTGCCTGATCCGACGCTGGAAGAGCAATGGGCCCTGCTGGCAGAGCACTACGACGGTATCCTGTCCCATTATGGCATTCAGACCGGGGTTCGCATGGCGCGCAAGCACGTGGGCTGGTACTCCAAGGGCCTGCCGGCCTCGGGAGAGTTTCGCGCCCGCATCATGACGATTGATGATCCCGTGCTGGTACGTGCCGAGATCGACGCCTTTTATGCGCCGCTGGTGGAAAGGTCTGCAGCCTGATGGCCCGCGACCTCTCACGCAGCCTCAGCCTGCCATTGCGGCCGTCAATCGCAGCTGATTCAATTCTCAATTCGGTTCCTGATCCGATCCTTGTTGTTGATCCGAACGGCGTCATCAACTTCGTAAACAGCGCGGCTGAGCAGTTCTTTGATGCGGGGGCAAGCGTGCTGACGCGGTTGCGTCTGGACGAGGTGCTGCCCTTTGCCAGCCCGGTGCTGGGCCTGGTGCAGCAGGTGCGCGCGCAAGAATCCTCAGTCTCTGAATACGAGGTTGATTTCGGGTCGGCGCGCTTTGGCGCCCGCCCGGTTGACGTGCAGGTGGCGCCCGTGCTGGATGCGCCCGGCCATGTCATGATCTGTATCCAGCAGCGTACCATTGCCCAGAAGATCGATCGTCAGCTGACCCATCGCGGTGCCGCCCGTTCGGTTACGGGCATGGCGGCGGTGCTGGCCCATGAAGTAAAGAACCCGCTTTCCGGCATCCGCGGCGCAGCCCAGCTGCTCGAGGCGAATGTGCCCGACGGCGACCGCGACCTGATCAAGCTGATCTGTGAGGAAACCGACCGCATCTGCGCCCTGGTGGACCGGATGGAGGTCTTTACCGATCGGCAGCCCGCCTTCCGCAATACGGTCAATATCCACCAGGTGCTGGAACATGTGCGCCGCTTGGCATCCTCTGGTTTTGCCAGAAACATCCGCTTTGTCGAGGCCTATGACCCGTCGCTGCCCGAGGTTCTGGGGGACCGTGACCAGCTGATCCAGGTCTTTCTCAACCTCGTCAAGAACGCGGCCGAAGCCGTGCCCGAGAAGGGTGGCGAAATCACCCTCACCACTGCCTACAGGCATGGTGTCCGCCTTGCCCGCCCGGGTAGTCGCAAGCGTATGCGCCTGCCGCTTGAGGTCACCGTAAGGGACAATGGCGAAGGCGTGTCGCCTGATGTGCAGGCGCACCTGTTCGAGCCCTTCGTGACCACGAAATCGACGGGCACTGGCCTTGGCCTTGCCCTGGTTGCCAAGATCATCGGCGATCACGGCGGCATGATCGAATGCGATTCAGAGCCAAGACGCACGATTTTTCGTGTGCTCCTGCCGGTTGAGGGGGGCTGACCATGACCACCCCTACCGGAACCATCCTGATTGCAGACGACGACCGCGCCATCCGCGAAGTCCTGGACCGGGCGCTTGGCCGCGTGGGCTACAAGGTGCGCACAACAGGCAATGCCGCCACCCTGTGGCGCTGGGTGTCGGAGGGCGAGGGTGATCTGGTCATCACCGATGTGGTGATGCCCGACGAAAACGGGCTTGACCTGCTGCCCCGCATCAAGCGGATCCGCCCGGATCTGCCCGTCATCGTCATGAGCGCCCAGAACACCTTGCTGACGGCTGTAAAAGCCGCTGAGCGCGGGGCCTATGAGTATTTGCCAAAGCCCTTTGACCTGAAGGAGCTGACGGTTGCGGTGCAGCGCGCTCTGGCCAGCCCCAGGGCGTCCGGGCCCGCCACGCAGAATGCGGCTGCCGAGGCTGAGGAAAAGATTCCGCTGGTTGGCCGCTCGCCTGCCATGCAGGAGATCTATCGGATCATGGCCCGGCTGATGGGTACGGACCTGACGGTGATGATCGCGGGCGAATCCGGCACCGGCAAGGAACTGGTGGCGCGTGCCCTGCATGATTACGGCAAGCGCCGCAACGGTCCGTTTGTTGCCCTGAACATGGCAGCAATCCCGCGCGAGCTGATCGAATCCGAACTGTTCGGACACGAGAAGGGCGCCTTTACCGGAGCCGCTTTGCGCAACGTCGGCCGGTTCCAGCAGGCTGAAGGCGGCACCCTGTTCCTTGACGAAATCGGCGACATGCCGCTTGAAGCCCAGACCCGGCTGCTGCGCGTCCTGCAGCAGGGCGAGTACACCATGGTTGGCGGCCGACAGGCGATTCGCACCGATGTCCGCATTATTGCCGCCACAAATCGGGACCTGCGCCAACTCATCCACCAGGGGCTGTTCCGTGAGGATCTGTTCTATCGCCTGAACGTTGTGCCTCTGCGCCTGCCGCCCCTGCGCGAGCGCAGCGAGGACATCCCTGACCTGGTGCGCCATTTTCTGGCTGAGGCCGCCTCAGAGGGGCTTCCCCACAAGGTGATCGATGCCGAGGCCATGGATTGGCTCAAGCGGTATCGTTGGACCGGCAATGTGCGTGAACTGGAGAATACGGTTCGTCGCCTTGCCGCCCTTTATTCCGAAGAGGTTATCGGGGTCGATGTGGTGTCGGCCGAGCTTGCCGAGCCGGCACTGGTGCCCCTTGTCGGCGACATAGGTGAAACCGACAATCTTGGTGCCGCCGTTGAGCGTCACCTCAACCGGTACTTCGCAGCACATGGCGACAGCCTGCCGCCGGCTGGTCTGCACGACCGCATTCTGAGAGAGATTGAACGGCCCCTTATTGAAATCACCCTGTCGGCAACCAGGGGGAATCAGATCCGGGCGGCCGAACTTCTGGGCCTCAACCGCAACACGCTGCGCAAGAAAATCCGCGACCTCGAAATCGAAGTCGTCCGTGGGATCAAGTGACGCAAAAAAACCACGAACCCGCCTGATGACTGTTGCCAGAAAGCGACAATAAGCCTAGTGCTTGGTGGTGACCCGCATCCCCAAAGGCAGACGCGTTTGACATGGCAACCTCGGGAGTAGATGTCCTCAGGTCTGGTGTCTGGTTCAGGCTTGTGGCCTGGGCAGAGCGTGTGCGCCTTGGTGGACGTTTGGGTATCGCCATTGTCGTGGCGGCGGTCGCGGCAGGTGTCGCCACCTATCTTGCCTTCTCCCAGTTTGCGCCGATCGACATGGGGAAGGACTCGCTTCTCGTTCTTCTTCTGCTTGACCTGATCCTGATCCTTGCCCTGGCGGCGCTGGTGATTGCGCGTCTGGTCAGGCTGTGGGTGGCGCGGCGGACAGGTTCGGCAGGCTCGCGCCTGCATGTGCGCATGGTCATGTTGTTCAGCATGGTCGCGGCGCTGCCCACTGTGTTCATGGCGGTTGCATCGGCGCTGTTCTTCAATCTGGGCGTTCAGGCCTGGTTTTCTGAGCCGGTGAACGCCACCATCAACGCCTCGGTGGCGGTAGCCCGCGCCTATGTGGAAGAGCATCGCAAGACCATTGAGGCCGATATTCTGGCCATGGCCACTGATATCAACCGCGAGGCCTATAGCCTGTCGCGGGGGCCGGAAGTTCTGAACGGTATTCTTGAAAATCAGGCCATGCTGCGCAATCTGGGCGAGGCCATGATCATCGATGCTCAGGGCCAGGTGCTGGCGCGCACGGCGCTCAGCTTTTCCATGAGCCTCGATGGACCGCCGCCGCTGGAAGCCTTCGAGCGGGCGCGACGCGGCGAAGTAGCCATTCTGAAAACCGAGACCGACGACAGGGTACGCGCCCTGATCCGCCTTGATGGCTTTCTCGACGCCTATCTCTTTGTCGGGCGTTTTGTGGATCCCCGTGTGCTGAACTTTGCCAGCCGCGCCGAGGCTGCTGCCGACAGCTACAAGCAACTCACCAATCGCCGCACCAGCCTGCAGATCACCTTCGCCATCATTTTCATTCTTGTGGCTCTGCTGGTGCTGCTGGCAGCGGTTCTGGCAGGGTTGTGGATCGCCACGCGCATGGTGGCGCCCATCGGCGACCTTGCGGCAGCGGCAGAGCGCGTTCGCGAGGGGGACCTGACGGCACGGGTGACGGAAGGCAAATCGGACGACGAGATCGGCACCCTTGCCCGCGCCTTCAACCGCATGACCAGCCAGCTATCTAGCCAACGTAACGCCCTGGTTGACGCCAACCGGCAGCTCGACCAGCGCCGCCGCTTTACCGAGGCTGTGCTCGCCGGCGTTACCGCAGGTGTCGTGGGCGTAGGGCCTGACGGCGTCATCAACCTGCCCAACCGGTCTGCGGCTCAGCTCCTTGGCCAGAATGTCGACGAACTGATTGGCCAACCCTTTGCAGACGCCGTGCCGGAAATGGCCGCGCTGGTAACCGAAAGCACCCTCAAGCCAGAGCGCGTGGTGCAGGGCCAGGTAAATGTCGCGCGCGGCGGGCGGGTGCGGAATCTGCTTGTGCGGGTGGCGGCAGAGCATACGGGCCTTGAACTGCGCGGCTTTGTTGTCACCTTTGATGACATTACCGATCTGGTGTCGGCGCAGCGGACGGCGGCATGGGCCGATGTGGCACGTCGTATTGCCCACGAGATCAAGAATCCCCTGACGCCCATTCAGCTCTCGGCTGAGCGGCTGCGGCGCAAATACCTCAAGGAAATCACCACGGATCCCGAGGTCTTCACCCAGTGCACCGACACCATCGTGCGCCAGGTTGGCGACATCGGCCGCATGGTTGACGAATTTTCCGCCTTTGCCCGCATGCCGGCACCGGTCTTTCGCCCGGAAAACATGGGCGAACTCGCACGCCAGGCGCTGTTCCTGCAGCAGGTTGGCCACCCGGAAATCGCCTATGAGATCCGCCTGCCCGAGGCTGCGGTTATTCTGAGGTGCGACGGACGTCAGATTGCCCAGGCGCTTACCAATCTCCTGAAGAATGCGCTTGAGGCCGTGGAAGGGCGTGACCCGTCTTCCGATGGCGCAGCCCTGCCCCAGGGGCATATCACGCTTTCTCTTGAACAGGTCCATGATCAGGTTATTTTAAAGGTTACAGACAATGGCCGTGGCCTGCCGAGTGAGCATCGCGACCGTCTGACGGAGCCTTATGTGACGACCCGAACAAAGGGAACCGGCCTCGGCCTTGCCATCGTCAACAAGGTCATGGAAGAGCATGGCGGCGTTCTTGCCCTGGGTGATGCGCCGGGCGGCGGTGCCGAGGTCTCTCTGGTCTTCTCCGGCGCCCCCGTGGGCGAGGATGCAACTGAAACACCCGGTACATCATCCGGGCATCAAGGGAGGCTTGCCGGCGGGCAGGCAGGTGTACATGGCACGTGACATCCTCATCGTCGATGACGAGGCTGACATCCGCGATCTGATGTCAGGCATATTGTCCGACGAGGGATTCGAGGCCCGTTCTGCCGCCTCAAGCGATGATGCGATGGCGGCGATCGAGCGACGACTGCCCTCGCTGGTCATTCTTGATATCTGGTTACAGGGCAGCCGCCTCGACGGGCTGGAACTGCTGGACCTTATCAAGAGCCATCATCCCAGCCTGCCGGTGATCATGATCAGCGGGCACGGCAACATCGAGACGGCGGTCGCGGCCATCAAGCGCGGCGCCTATGACTTTATCGAAAAGCCCTTCAAGGCCGACAGGCTGTTGGTGCTGGTGGATCGCGCCATCGAGGCGGCGCGGCTGCGGCGGGAAAACCTGGACCTGCGCATGCGGTCTGGCGCTGATGAGGATCCGGTAGGCAGTTCTACCGCCATGACCCTTGTCCGGCAGACCATCGAAAAGGTGGCGCCCACGGGCAGCCGCGTTCTCATCATGGGGCCGCCTGGTTCCGGCAAGGAAGTGGTGGCGCGCCTCCTGCATCGCCGATCCCGCCGGGCGGGTGGACCGTTTGTGGTGGTGAACGCCGCCACCATGGCCCCCGAGCGCATGGAGATGGAACTGTTCGGGGTGGAGGACGGCGGGGCAGACGGCACGGGCTCACGCGCGGGCCTCTTCGAACAGGCCCATGGCGGGACCCTGTTTCTTGACGAAATTGCCGAAATGCCGCCTGAGACCCAGGCCAAGATCTTGCGCGTTCTTGTGGACCAGACATTCGAGCGGGTGGGCGGGGGAACCCGGGTGCAGGTTGATGTGCGCGTTGTCAGCGCCTCGAACCGCGACCTCAGGGCCGAGATTGCCGCCGGTCGCTTTCGCGAGGACCTTTATCATCGCCTCAGTGTTGTACCCGTACGCGTGCCAAGCCTGGCAGAGCGGCGCGACGATATCCCCTTGCTGGTCGAGCATTTCATGCGGCGCCTGGCCCGGGCCCATGGCTTGCCCGCCAGGGAAATCGGGCCGGACGCCATGGCGGCCCTGCAGGCCCACGACTGGCCAGGCAATGTGCGCCAGCTGCGCAACATCTGCGAGCGTCTGCTGATTCTGGCAACCGATGACGCCCAGGGGGCCATCAGGGCCGACATGCTTCCGGCTGAGGTGTCGTCTACGGCGCCGCCCACCCTGCGCTCGGAAGGGGGCGAGGTGATCATGGCCCTGCCCCTGCGCGAGGCGCGCGAGATCTTTGAGCGCGATTACCTGCTTGCCCAGATCAACCGCTTTGGCGGCAACATAAGCCGCACGGCGACGTTCATCGGCATGGAACGTTCTGCATTGCATCGCAAGCTCAAGTCGCTGGGGCTGCATGTAACCGAGCGAGGCAGCGGCTTTACCCAGTAAGCCAGTACAGCCGGGCGTCTAGTGCTCGTCCGCCACCACCCGACCGTCGACCATGCGGATGCGGCGGTCGGCGCGTTTCGCCAGTTCCATATCGTGGGTGACGGCAACAATCGTTTGTCCGGCCTTGGCCAGACGCGAGAAGAGGTCGAAGACCAGCTCGCTGTTGCGGCTGTCGAGGTTGCCGGTGGGCTCGTCCGCAAGGACAACAAGGGGCTTGTTGACCAGCGCCCGTGCCAGGGCCACGCGTTGGCGCTCGCCGCCTGAAAGCTGATCGGGGCGCTTGTGGCTCATGCCGCCCAGGCCGAATTCTTCCAGCAGGGATTGTGCCCGTGCCAGGATGGTGGTGTCGCTGTCGCGGCCAAGGCGGCGCAGGGGCAGGGCGACATTCTCGAGCGCCGAGAATTCCGGCAGCAGAAAGTGAAACTGGAAGACAAAGCCAAGCTGGGTCAGCCGCAGGTCGGCCAGGGCCTCGGCGTCAAGGCCAGCAGTCTCCCTGCCATCAAGCCGTACACTGCCTTTTGTCGGGCGATCCAGCAGGCCAAGGATATAGAGCAGCGAGGACTTGCCTGAGCCGGATGGGCCGGTGATGACCGCGAACTGCCCCTTGGGAATGTCGAGGTTGATGTCCTGCACCAGGGTAGTGGAGACGGCACCTTCAATGATGCGCGTAACCCCGATGGCCTCAACGGCTGGTCGCTCAGACGCCGCCACGGATGATCTCCACGGGGTCGAGGCGGGCGGCCTTGCGTGCCGGAATGAACCCGGCGGCAACGGCGGCTACCATGGCAAAGCCACCTGACACCAGATAGTGGGTGAAGCTTTCATAAAGAATAAAGCCACTTGTTGGCCGGCGGATCATGCCGCCCTGGCCGGGCAGGGGAATTATGCCCAGCAGCTTGGTCAGCAGATAGCCCAGCGCCCAGCCTGCCAGCGCGCCAATCAGGCCCACAAGTGCCCCTTCAAGAACAAAAATCAGGCGGACGTCGCCTTCGCGGAACCCCATGGATTTCAGAATGGCAATGTCGCGCGCCTTTTCATAGACCACGGTCGAGATGATGTTGTAGATGCCAAAGGCAGCAACCAGCAGAATGGCGCCAACGGTCGAGAACATGATGGAGTTCTGAACCACGAAGATGGACAGCACATTGCTGTTGGTTTCTTCCCAGCTTTCGGTGCGATAGCCGAACTGGCGTTCGATCGACTTGGCGGTATCAGAGGCAAGGGCAACGTCGGCCAGGCGAACGCGGATCTGGTTGATGGCGTCTGGCTGGTCCTGCAGGATCTGGGCCTTTTTCAGCAACACATAGGCGGTGCCCTGATCAACTGCGGCAAGGCCGGTCTCGAAGCGTCCCACCACCTTCATTGAAATGGGCGAACCGGTGGGGGAGGCGGCGGTCACCTGTTGTCCCATCCGCAGGCCAAGTTTCTTCATCAGGCCGCTGCCAACCACAATGCCATTGGGATTGGTGCGCAGCAGGGCGAGGGAGCCCTCCACCATGTCATTGGCAAGGGTGGTAACGCGCACCTCCCGCTCGGGATCGATCCCGATCACGCTGATCGACAGGTCCTTGGCGCCGTAAGAGAGGATAAGGGGACCGGATAGAACGGGGGCCACGGCAATGCCCGGCCGTGTTTCAAGGGCAGCGATGGCGGCCCGCGCATCCTTTATGCCCCGGCGTTCCCGTAATGGCTTGAGCCCGCTGATCTCGACCGTCGCATCGCCATATACCCGGCTTACGGGCTGGGCCGGCGGATCGCGATAATCATCATACATCACCACATGGGGGGCTGCGTTGATGATCCGGTCGATGAAGAACTGCTGGAAGCCCTGCATCAGCGCCGCCATGGCAATGGAAAACCCCACGCCGATGGCGACGCCGAGAACCGAGACCAGCGTCTGGCGCCGCCGGTGGCGCAGGTGGGTGAGGGCGATGCCTGCGAACAGGCCAAGCGTCCTCATCTGGGCGCCGTGGGAATGGGCGCCCGAACGGCCGCTTCAACGGCATGGACACGGGTACCATCGGCAAGGACTTTGGGTGGTACCAGGATGATATCCTCGTCCGGGGAAACGCCAGAGCGCACCTCGGCCTTGTCGGTGCCGCGTACGCCGGTCTCAACCGGGATCAGGCGTGCCCTGCCGTCGCGCACCACCCACAGACGGCCCTCTGCAAGTGCCGCTGTGGGCACCAGCATGACATCGTCGCGTTTGTCGGTGATCACATTGATCTCAACCGTCATGCCGACCTTCAGCACCGTATCGGCAGGCAGGCGGACACGCACGCGATAGCTTTTCTCGACGGGATCGCCCTTTGGCGTGATCACGTCAAGGTGGGCCTGAAAGGCCTGTCCGGGAAAGGCGTCGGCCTTGATCAGGGTTTCCTGGCCAATGGTCAGGCGGGGAATGTCTTCTTCGTCGACGTCAGCGGTGATCCACAGGCCGTCGTCCCCCGCCAGCCAGACCAGCGTATTGTCCTGACCCGGCAGGTCGCCAACCTCAAAGTCCTTGCGCATGATCGTGCCGTTGAAGGGCGCCCTGATCGACAGGTCGGCCAGGCGCTTGCGAGCAACCGCAAGGTCGGCCTCACCCTGGGCCAATGCGCTTTGGGCCTGTTCCACCGCTGCGGTGGTGGCAAAGTCCCGGCGGCCGAGGGGCTCAATCCGCTTCAGCGCCCGCCGTCTCAGGTCAAGTTCCGCCTCCAGCTTGGTGACGGTCGCCTGAGGTTCCGAGGCGTCCAACTGGGCGATGAGATCACCCGCGGCAATACGGCTGCCTTCATGCACCGGATAGGAAACAATGCGCCCACGAATGGTCGGGCCAAGGCGTGCCCAGGTCACCGGCTCCACCGAGCCTGTCGCATAGACCGCAGCCACCACAGGCCCTCGGCTTGGGTGAACCACCTCAACCGTCGGCCCACGGCCAACCATAAACCAGTAGAGAGAGGCCGCCGCCACAAGGGCTGCGGCCAGCAGGCCGATCCTGCGGAACATGCTGCGGGCTTTATCGGTCACGTTACATCTGCTTCACAATGCAGACACTGGTCGCGGCTGTTTCAATGTTGACGCGTTTGCGGTCTTTCGTGAAGAAGCCATAGCGATAGCCTGGCTGGTTCGCGACGGCCGGCAGTTCGTCAATGATCAGGTTACGCTCGGAAATGATCTTCTGGCCGTTCTGGAAGCAGTCGATCTGCCAGCTGGTATCGCGTCCACCATAGTCGCGCGGGATGGTGTCGAGGGTTTCCTGGGCCTGCGCCATGCCGGCTGTTGCAAGGGTCAGGCCAAGGGCGAGCAGCACAGGCCGGGCAAGAGGCAGCGTCTTCAACATCAGGAAGGTCTCCATTTCAGAATCGGTCATTGCGATTGAGTGTGAGGCCAGGCGCTGCAATCTGCAGATAGTGCAGGCGCTTCGTCTCGCGGCGCCCGCGCGTGACCGTGTCCAGCACCAGGCCACAGACGAGGGCAAGGAAGGCAAGCAACATGACCGAGGCGGCAAGCAGCGCCGTCGGGAAGCGTGGCACAAGGCCAGTGTGCATGAACTCAAGAATGATCGGCGTGCCAAGGGCCACCGAGACAAGACCCAGCGCCGCCGCAACAAGGCTGAAAAAGACGAGGGGGCGCTCCTCCTTGAAGAGGATGGCGATCATGCGGAGGATCCGGAAGCCATCCCGGTAAGTCGAGAGTTTGCTGACCGATCCTTCAGGACGCGAATAATAGGGCGTCGGAACTTCTGCCACGGGCATGCGAAGCTGCAGGGCGTGCACGGTCAATTCTGTCTCGGTCTCGAAGCCGGCAGAAAGCGCCGGGAACGACTTCACAAAGCGCCGGGAAAACACCCTGTAGCCTGACAGCATGTCGCCAAAGCGGTTGCCGAAGATCGAGGCGACACAGCCGGTCAACAGACGGTTACCAAAGCGGTGCCCGGGGCGGTAAGCCTCTTGCGCCGTCTCCTTGCGGCTGCCAACGACCATGTCCAATTGCTCGTTCCACAGCTTGGCGATCAAGCGGGGGGCGCTTGGGGCGTCATAGGTATTGTCGCCGTCGATCATCACATAGATGTCGGCATCGACATCGGCGAACATGCGGCGCACCACATTGCCCTTGCCCTGAAGCGGCTCACTCTGCACCTGTGCGCCGGCCGCGCGGGCGATCTCGATGGTGCGGTCCCGGCTGTTGTTGTCGTACACATGGATGGCCGCGCCGGGCAGAACCTTGCGAAAGCCAGCCACCGTGTCGGCAATGGTGTGCTCTTCGTTGTAGCAGGGAATGACCACTGCCACGCGTACCCACGCTGGCAGGTACGGCGCCTCTGCCTCGGCGTCATGCGCTTCCACGGACGTCATTTCCTTGTCTCCGATGTCGGGGGGCCCATGACCAGGGCACTTAGCGCATTAATGGTTAGGATAAGGTTCAGGCCGCCCTCGGCCGCCAGCCAGCGGGGCCGCCATTCAGGCGCGAAACGGTTTTTCTGCAACCGAGGGTTTGTCGCAAGGGTGTTGGCCTCGCCACGGCCCTGTAGCAGGGCCGCAAACCGGCCCCATTGGGTTGGCATGGACTGCGTATCGCGGCCGGTTGCTGGCGCCAGACCCAGGTTGAACCAGTGATGACCGCGTGCCTTGGCCCAGAGCATGGCCTGGGTCAGCAGGAAGTCATGGGCGGCGGGAGGGGTATCGGCGGCAAGACGCAACGGGTCGGCAGCGACCTCGTGCGGTGACCCCGTCTCCAACAGAGTAGCAAAGCCAGCAAGTTTTCCAGCCATGCGCAGGACGGCGACCGTCTGCTGTGCGGTGCTGCCGTCTTCCAGGCGGGGCGAGATGAAACCGGGTTCGGTGCCATCGTGGCGGGCAACCCATTCTGCTGACAATGCCTTGAGCGCCGGCCGTAACCCTGCCTGATCACAGGCAGGGATCATCTCCACCGTCAGCCCCGCTTCAACCGCTTCGGCGTTGGACTGGCGCAGGCTGCGGCGGGCCGCGCCTTCAAGACTGAAATGGGTCAGGTCGACAACGGCTTCCTCGCCAAGTTTCGTCAGGGCCAGACCCAGATCCAGATAGACGGGCAGTTGGGCGTGGCGCAGGCCAAGGAACGCGATACGGGCATTATGCTGGTCTGCCGCCTCGCGGAAGTGCCAGATCAGGTCGGGCCATTCCTCGCTGGGGCCAATCGGGTCGCCCAGGGCAATCCAGGTCCGGCCATGCATGCCATACATCAGCATGCTTTTGCCGCTGTCACTGAACAGGACCGACTTGTCCCCCATCAGGGCGAGGCGCGCATCGGCATGGGGGGCTGCGGCGACCAGTGCCGCGACGGTGGCGGCCACATGGTCATCCATGGCCGGGCTTGGGTCCACGGTATTTGGCCTGGTTCGCCTTGTCAGTAGCAGGGCGAGGACCGCCAGGGCAATCATCACGCCAGTGCGCAGCGCACGTGACGACTGGGCATCGGCGCCAAAGCGGCTCCAGAGTTCTGTCGTGTAGACGACATGCTTGTAAGAGAACAGGCCTACCCAGAAGGTCGCCAGCATTACCGCGCTGATGGCAAGGATCCAGGGGGCTGTGAAGGCCTGTCCGGCAAGTGCTGCCCGCCGGTAGAAGACACGACGGGCCGGGAGAATGGCCAACAGCATGACGGCCATCACGATGGCCTCCTCCCATTCGGCGCCCTTCACCAGCAGCGCGCAGAGGCCAATGCCCAGGAGTGCGCCGGTGAGGCTCCAGGCGGTGTCGATGCGTCGCGCCAGGCCGCGCGCCAGAACGAGCAGTCCAAAGCCCGCCAGACCCGCCGCCAGATGAGCGGTCTCTACCAATGCCAGGGGCATGACATCTGTCAGCGTGTGAACACGCACCCGCCCGACCGGGGTTGCCGCCGAGAAGAGCAGCATGACGCCAGCAAGGAACACCATGACCGACAGGACCTGGGCCGCAAGGCGTGGCATCCAGCCGCCAAAGGCATCGGTCACGGCCTTTGCTGCCACCGCCAGATCCCGGCGCTGCCGTCGGATTTCATAGGCAGCAAGCACAAGCGCAGCAACGATCAGCGGCAGGAAGTAGTAGACGGCCCGATAGGCAATCAGGGAGCCCAGGATGGCGCCGGTATTTGCTTCGGTGCCGATGAAAAGAAGGATAACGGACTCAAAGACACCCAGGCCCCCCGGCACATGGCTGAGCAGGCCCGCCACCACTGCAATGATGTAGAGGCCCAGAAAACCGGCATAGGGTATGTCGACGCTCTCGGGCAGCAGGATCCACAGAATTGCCCCCGCCGTACCGAGATCGAGGGTTGCGAGCAGGATCTGGCTCGCGGTGAAGCTGGCCGAAGGCAGGGGAATGGAATAGCCCCGGATGCTGATCGGTGCATCCCGCATCCGCGTCCAGATTACATAGCCTGCTGTTGCAAGCAGCATGGCTGCACCGCTGCCACGCAGCATCCAGAGGGGCAGGGGGATGGCCGCAAGGTTTGATGCCGGCTCGATCAGCAGGACCACCCCGGCGATCACCGTTGCGCCCAGGCCGAAGGTAAGCGTGCACAGAAAGACAACCGTGCCGATCTCCCCGGCCGTGAGGCCAGCACCAGAATAGATGCGGTAGCGGACGGAGCCGCCGGTCAGCATGGTCAGGCCGACATTGTTGGAAATGGCATAGGAAACGAAGGAGGCGATGGCGACCTGGCTGAAGGGCAGCCGCCGCTTGACGTGGGCCAGTGCCGTTATGTCATAGCCGATCAGGCCAAAATAGCTGATGGCAGCAAGGCCGATGGCAAGGACGAGGGAGGTGGTGGGCAGCGCCGTCAGCTGGGCCATCACTTCCTTGAGCTGCACCGCCGCAAGGGCGTGATGGACGGCCCAGAGGGCCAATCCGACAACCCCGATGCCGACGAGCGCGCTCGCCCGCTCCAGGTACTTGTTGCTCATGTCATGCCCAGGCTGGGAAATCCGGAATTTGCCGGCGCCCCATCAGGGACGCCGGCAAACTGAGCTTACTCCCCCGCGGGGCGAAGCGCACGCCGGCGGAGGCGGGCGACCAAGTCCACCGTTGGCATCGCGCTGACCATCGAGACGACCAGAGCCGCAAAGAACGGGACCGACTGCACCACCAGCACGGCTGCCCAGATATAGGCGGTCCTGTCGTCGTTGCCGTAGGTGAGGGCAACGGCAGCGGCCGAAGCCCAGAGCCCGAGAGTGAGCACGGTCTCTTCCCAGGCCTGGGCGAAACCGCGCAGCAGGGCGGGCTTGTTCTCCATCTTGGGCGTGCGCATGAACGGCTTGGACTTGGTGAACAGGCCAAGGATCACGGCCTTGCCAACCGTGAAGGTCAGTGCCAGGCCCGCAAGCGCCGCCCCCATGCTCTGGCGGAAGGTGCAGGGCACCTTGGCGCGATAGAGGCTGAGGGTATAGGCAATCTTGAAGCCAAAGATGGCAATCGTCGGTACCACGAACAGGGTTACGGGGAAGTCGAAGATCTTGGGCGCAACCACAAGACCAACACTCCAGGCAATCGCCGAGACGGCAAACAGCAGGTTCAGGGCATCGGCAAACCACGGCGCCCAGCCGGTCACGAAATGATAACGCTGGCCGGCCGAAAGCTTCTGGGACTTGCCGGGCAGCATCCAGCGCCAGTGGCGACGCAGGATCTGGATGGCACCATAGGCCCAGCGGAAGCGCTGGCTCTTGTAACCACCAAAGCTGTCGGGCGTAACGCCACGGCCGAAGGGATGGTTGATGTAGACCGACTTCCAGCCGCCATGCATCAGGCGCAGGCCCATCTCGGCATCTTCGCAGATGCACCAGGTGGCCCAGTTGCCGTCACGGTCCATGGCTTCCTTGCGGATCAGCGTCATGGTGCCGTGCTGGATGATGGCATCACGCTCGTTGCGCAGCACCATGCCGATGTTGAAGAAGCCGGCATATTCCCAGTTGATCATTTCCTTGAAGGCATCGTCCTGCCAGTCATGGTGATCCTGGGGCGCCTGGACAAAGCCGACCGCCGTCTCGTCAAAGTAGGGGATCGTGGCCTTCAGCCAGTCGGGCGACACGATGTAGTCGCTGTCGATCACGCCGACAATCGCCACATCCTTTGCCGTCTGCTCGATGCCGAAGTTCAGGGCGCCAGCCTTGAAGCCCGGGCAGACCGGCAGATGGAAGAAGCGGAAGCGGGGGCCAAGGTTCTGGCAATAGGTTTCCACCGGCTGCCAGACCGCAGGGTCTTTGGTGTTGTTGTCGATCACCAGAACCTCAAAGTCCGGGTAATCAAGGCGGGCCAGCGCATCGAGGGTCTTCTGGACCATCTCCGGCGGCTCGTTATAGAGCGGCAGGTGCAGCGACACCTTGGGCCACTGGCGGGCTGCCGCCTGCTCGGGCGCCAGCTGATAGGGCGTGAAGTGGCGGCGGAAGCGCCGTGTCCACAGGGCTTCGGTGATCTCCAGACCTTCGCTCATCAGCATGGTGAGGAGGAACAAAAGGCCAAGCGACAGTGCGCCCCATACCGCGATCATCGGCGCCGTCAGGTATTGTGTCGTGGCGTAATAGCCGGTCCAGACGATGACGTTGGAGGCCACCAGGATCAGCGAGCCATAAAACACCTGGCCCATGAACTTCAGATTGCGCGCGGCAAACAGGAAGATCGCCAGGGGAATGAAGGCCAGAAGCGACGAGGCAGCAGCCAGCTTCGGCCAGTCGGCCACCTCGCTGATGGCACCAGCCATGGGGAACTTGGGCTGCCGGTCGGCGTCCCAGATGCCCCAATAGGCACCGACGCTGCCCTCGATGGTGCGTTTCCAGGGTTGGTCGAACGCTTCCATGATGTAGTAGTCCCAGCCCCGCTCACGCGCGAGGTTGAGGAAGTCGCGCAGGAAGACGCCCTGGGCGGTAAGGGTCGGCACCGCACCCTGGCGCATGCGCCCGTCCGACGGCCAGCCCACTTCGGAGATCACGATCTTCTTGTTGGGATAGGCGGCGGCCAGTTCGTCATAGCGGCGCTGGATATAGGGTATGGCTTCCTCGGCCGGCACGCCTTCCCAATAGGGCAGGATGTGGACGGCGATGAAGTCCACCGCGCGCACCAGTTCCGGGTGCGCCAGCCAGACGTGCCAGGGCTCGGCAGTCGAAATCGGCTGGGTCACCTTGCGCTTGACCTGGCGGATGTAGTCGATCAGCTGCGGCACGGTGACGTCGCCACGCAGCACGGCCTCGTTGCCAACCATGATGCGGATGACATTGCGGTTGGCGTTGGCGACCTTGATCACGCTGGCGATCTCGGTGGCGTTCCGCTCGGTGCGGGTATCCACCCAGGCACCTGCGGTGACCGCCAGGCCTTCGCGGCGCGCCAGGGGCGCGATGCGGTCCAGGCCGTCGGTGGATGAATAGGTACGGACACTCTTGACCATGGGGGCAACCACCCGCAGGTCAGCAGTGATTTCCTCGGCGGAGGGGTGACGGTCCTCCATCGGGCTCTCGTTCGCCGAATAAGGGCTGAACGAAACGCCATTTATGGCGCCTCCCGTCCATGACTTTGTCGTCTCCGGACGGTTCAGGCCTGCCCAGATGGCGACATTGCCGCCAATGATCAGACCCACGGTCAGGATGCCAATTGCAACCTTGCGCATTTCGCCTTTGATCCTCAGAGAACCTTGGCAGGGGAGGGAGGGTTCGTTCCGGCTGCACGTTCCCTGCTCGCTGACAGTCGCGCGTCTCCCTAAAGAGGTGCGCGCGCCGATCGCGTCGGTGCGAGAGGGGATCCGGGAGTTTCCCGGTGCAGCTTGCCGGAGCCTGAACGGCCCACGCCTACCGATGGTTCATAACCTCTTCGAGGCCTTGCTTCCAAACTGCCCTCGGCGCCGTCAGCGTGTCTGGGTTCAGTGAACCCTGAGCCATGCTGTTTCGCAGTGCAGCATGGTGAATATGGGCAGAAAGCCCCCGGCTTTTAAAGAGGGTAGTGCGCCGCCAGACAACTAAATATCGAGCAAGCCTGGCCCTACACGGCCAAATGACGGCTTTACGCCATTCCAGACGGCTGCGACCAGTTGACGCATTGGTCTTTCGCTCGGTTTTTTCCGCCCTGAAATGGCGAAACAAGGCCTTTTTTTACGGCCTGCGCTGCAGATTGTCGGGATTCTGGCAGACGGGGAGGGGGCGAGGACCCCCTCCCATCAGGATATCTGAATCAGGTTCAGCCTGGGCCAAAGCGGCGCTGCCACCAGCCTTTGCGTGGCGGTTGCTTCGGCCCATCGTCTTCAGGCTGATTATCTTCGGCTGCGGCTGCGGCTGCGGCGGCTGGTGCCGCCTCGGCAACAACAACAGCAACCGGGGGCTCAGGCTCGGGCGCCGGTACCGTTGGCACGCTCTCAACGATGCTGGGCGCAGGTGCTTCCACCGCTGCAGTTGTCTCGACGATGGCACCCTGAGCGCTGGGGTCATGTGCCTCGGGGAAGACGGCGGCTATGGGCTCAGCCTTTGCCTCGACCGGGGTTTCTGGCCAATGGATGACCGCAGGGGCAGGCGCTTGTTCTTCTTGCGCTGCCGCAGACGCGGCCTCCGGTTCCACCGTATCTTCGCTCCTCGGTGCCGGTTCGCTTAGCCGGGCAACCTGGGCGAAGGGGACGGTTTCAGCCTCACCAGAGGGGAAGGACGTCTCGGTTTCCCGGGGTGTCGCATCCGTCTCTTCGTCGTTTGCCCAATGGGTGACCGCATAGACAGGTGCCTCAGCGGCAGGCAGGCCAGCTTCGGAGCCCGGCTCGCCACCTTCACGCCGGCGGCGGCCGCCCCTGCGTCCGCGGCGACGGCGACGGCGGTCGCCGTTGGCATCCAAGCCTCCGTCACCGGATTCCGACGGGTCGCCCTCTTCGCCACCATCCTGGTCGCCATCTTCGTCAGAGCCCGACTCTGGGCCATCCGTGGCGGCGTCACCGGGCTGGCGGGCTTCGCGTACGCCGTCTTCGCGTTCATCTGGTGAGCCGTCTTCGCGGCGACCCCCACGGCGGCGGCGGCGACGGCGGCGGCGCTTGCCATCCTCTGTCTCGGCATCGCCAGCGCCACGTCGATCGGTGTCGCGGGCCTCGACATCGGTCTCGTCGGCCTCAGCCTCGACATCGCTCTCGTCTACCTCGACGTCGACCTCATCATCATCCTCGACAAGGTCTACGGGGCGCAGCGAACTCATGTTCACGGCGGTCGTCTGCACCGGCGTTGTGCGGGGCTTGAGCCGCTCGATGCGGTGCTCCGGCGGGATCAGGCTGTCGTCGGCGTCCACCGTTACGGAGAAGTCGTAGCGCGCCTCGATCTGCTGCAGCGTGTGCCGCTTCTGATTGAGGACATAGAGCGCCACCGTGGGCGAGGTCTTTACCAGGATCGCGCTCGAGCGCTCCTTCATCCCTTCGTCCTCTATCGCCCGCAGAACGTGCAGGGCAGAGGATTCGGTCGAGCGGACAACACCGGCGCCACGGCAATGCACGCAGGTATGGGTGCTCGCCTCCAGCAGGCCCGGGTGCAGACGCTGGCGTGACATCTCGAGCAGGCCAAAGGGGCTGATCCGGCCAAGCTGGATCCGCGCGCGGTCAGTCTTGAGGCAATCCTTGAGCTTGCGTTCGACCGCGCGATTGTTGCGCGAGTCCTCCATGTCGATGAAATCGATGACGATCAGGCCGGCCAGATCACGCAGGCGCATCTGGCGGGCGACCTCCTCGGCGGCCTCCAGGTTCGTCTTGGTGGCCGTTTCCTCGATGTTCTGTTCGCGCGTCGAGCGACCGGAGTTGACGTCAACGGCAACCAGCGCCTCGGTGGTGTTGATGACGATGTAGCCACCAGACCGCAGCTGCACCACCGGGTTGAACATGAGGTCGAGCTGGTGCTCGACCTGGAACCGGTGCAGCAGGGGTACCCGCTCGCGATAAGGTTGGACGTTCTTGGCATGGCTCGGCATGAGCATGCGCATGAAGTCCTTGGCCTGGCGGTAGCCGTCCTCACCCTCAACAAGGATCTCTTCGATATCCTTGGAATAGAGGTCCCGGATGGCCCGCTTGATCAGGTCACCTTCTTCATAGACGACGGCGGGCGCGGAGGATTGCAGCGTCAGGTCGCGCACCGAATCCCACAGCCGCAGCAGATACTCGAAATCGCGTTTGATCTCGGGCTTGGTGCGGTTCATGCCGGCCGTGCGGACGATGACGCCCATGCCCTCGGGCACATCCAGATCGGCCGTGATGGACTTCAGGCGCTTGCGGTCGGCGGCGTTCTGAATCTTGCGGCTGATGCCACCGCCACGGGGCGAGTTCGGCATCAGAACGCAATAACGCCCTGCGAGAGACAGATAGGTGGTAAGGGCGGCGCCCTTGTTGCCGCGCTCTTCCTTGACGACCTGCACCAGCAGGATCTGGCGACGCTTGATGACTTCCTGGATCTTGTAGGAGCGCAGCGGCCGCTTGCGCGGGCGACGGGCCCGGGCGACGGCTTCCTCGACAGAGTCGTCGGCGCCAACGCTCTCCACGGTGTCATCAACGACGATCTCGGTCGCCTCATTGAAGGGGCGGTCACCGGCGTCGTCTTCGGCGTGATCGCCGCTCTCACGCACGGGCAGAGGCTGGAACAGATCAAGTTCCGGCTCGTGGCCCAGCGCTTCTTGGTCCTGAGTGTCCTGGCTCAGCGTCTCGGGGCGATAGGCCTCGGCTGCAATGCTATGGCCACTCCCAGGCGCTCCAGCGGCGTCATCGGAGCTTTCGCTGGTCTCGTCATGATCGACCGGTTCGCCTTCGGGCTCATCGGGCTGTTCGGCGACGGGCTCATCACGACCCGTATCGGTATCATCCTCGTCGTCGTCCTCGTCGTCGTCCTGTGCAGCCTGCTCATCGAGCAGGGCCTGACGGTCGGCAACCGGGATCTGATAATAGTCCGGATGGATTTCGCTGAAGGCAAGAAAGCCATGGCGGTTGCCGCCATACTCGATAAAGGCAGCCTGGAGCGAGGGTTCGACCCGGGTGACCTTGGCGAGATAGATATTACCCTTCAGCTGTTTCTTGTTGGCAGACTCGAAATCAAATTCCTCGAGCCTGGTCCCCTTGACCACGACCACCCGGGTTTCTTCCGGATGGGTCGCGTCGATGAGCATGCGCGTCGACATTCAGTGCGTCTCCGCGACCTCCGGTCCCGGCACGAGCGAAGGTCGGGCGCGGATGGGTCGCTGTTTGGACTGAGACCGAAGCGTGCGCGATTCGCGAAAGCATACCGCCCAACAGGGCAGCGCGTGGGGCGCGCACAGGACAAAACAACGTGTTCCTGGAAACCAGGGCCAGCATAAAGGGCATCAGGTGCCAGAAGCGGGCGGGGGCAGGGCACGTCGTCGTAACGGTCTCAAATGGTTGATAAAAACTGGCTTCGCCTTGTCACCCCACCGCCGGCGTCGCGACGACCTGTCCCTCGGAAGCGTGCCCCGGGGCGCCGTAGGCGGCGCCAATGGGCTCTGCTTGGAAGGGGACTTGTCCGTCGCGGGATGTGGCCCGTCAGGGGGAGACGGCGAACCTTCGCAACGCTATGATAGCCGCACGAGGGTCCCCGCTACAATGCTTTCCGTAGATAGCACATGTTGTAGCCCTATAAGTGCCGGATCCTGTTGGGTTTGTGGGTCGCGTGGGCGGCTTGTGGCACCTTCGCCATGTCGCCGCCACATTCGACTCACAGCCTTGAGTGGTGTTTCAAAGGTGGCCGCTGCGGCCATCGACCGTGCCTGACAAGCGGGGTCAATCGTGTGGACTGTGATGCGACTGCTCGGATTCCTGTTTGCGGCCCTTGCGCTGGGGGTGATCGCTGCCCTTGGCCTTGGCCTGGTTGCGATCGAGCACTATGGCAAGGACCTGCCTGACTATCGGGCGCTGGCCAATTATGAGCCGCCGGTCACAACGCGCTTTCATGCCGGCGACGGTAGCCTGCTGGCCGAGTTCGCGCGCCAGGGGCGGCTGTTTGTACCGGTCAACGCCATGCCAAAGCCCCTGCTTCAGGCATTCCTCTCGGCCGAGGACAAGAATTTCTACGCGCACTCGGGGATTGATTTCAGCGGCATTGCCCGCGCCCTTGTGGTGAACGTCCGCAATATGGGGCGCGACCGCCGGCCGGTCGGTGCGTCGACCATCACCCAGCAGGTGGCGAAGAATTTTCTTGTGGGCAGCGAGGTGAGCTACGCCCGCAAGATCCGCGAGGCGATCCTTGCCTATCGCATGGAACGGACCTTCAACAAGGACCGCATCCTCGAACTCTATCTGAACGAGATCTATCTCGGCTTTGGTTCTTATGGGGTCGCGGCGGCCTCGCTTGGCTATTTTGGCAAGTCGCTGGATCAACTCACCCTCGCCGAGAGTGCCTATCTGGCGGCTTTGCCCAAGGGCCCCAACAATTACAATCCTTTCAGGGCCCATGCGGCGGCGGTGGAACGACGCAACTGGGTTCTTGATCGCATGGCCGAGGATGGCGCCATCTCTGCCGCCGAGGCGCTGGCCGCCAAGGAAAGCCCGCTCGTGGTGCGTGACGGCTCCGGCAAGGCGACAACGGAGGCCGATTATTTTGCTGAGGAGGTCAGGCGGCAGGTGGTTGGCCTGTTTGGCGACCAGGCCCTTTATGAGGGTGGACTTTCCGTCAGGACCACCCTCGACCCCCACCTCCAGGCGGTTGCCGACAAGGTCCTGCGTGATGGCCTGATCGACTATGACCGCCGCCATGGCTGGCGCGGGCCGCTGGCCCGTCTTCCAACCGAGCGGGATTGGTCAAAAGGGCTCGCCTCCCTGCCCCCGATCAATGGGTTGAATGTCCCCGGCGTGAAGCCCTGGACCTTGGCGCTGGTGCTTGCGACCGACGCCAAGGTGGCCGAAGTCGGCTTTATCGACGGCTCTTTTGGCAATATTCCGATGTCCGAACTCGGATGGGCCCGGCCGACGCTGCCCGACCAGAGCCTGGGGCCAAAGCCGACGCGACCCGATCAGGTTCTGAAAGCCGGCGATGTGGTGGCGGTTGAAGCGGTGCCCGGGGCTGAAGGAAGCTTTGCCCTGCGCCAGATCCCCAATGTCGGCGGCGGGCTTGTTGCCATGGACCCCCATACGGGCCGCGTGCTGGCCATGGGCGGGGGCTGGTCATTCCAGCAAAGCCAGTTCAACCGGGCAACACAGGCGCTGCGCCAGCCCGGCTCCTCGTTCAAGCCGTTCGTCTATGCGGCAGCAATGGCGGCAGGCTTCTCGCCCTCCAGCCTGGTGCTCGACGGTCCCTTTGTGGCGGAACAGGGTCCCGGCCTGCCCAAGTGGAAGCCCAAGAACTATCACGATGATTTCCTTGGACCGACCACGCTGCGCGTCGGGCTCGAGAAATCGCGCAACCTGATGACCGTCCGGCTGGCCCAGTATCTTGGCATGGACAAGGTGGTCGATCTGGTTCACCGCTTTGGGGTGATTGACGATTTGCCGCCCCTGCTTGCCATGTCGCTGGGGGCTGGTGAGACCACATTGCTGCGCATGACCACCGGCTATTCTGAGTTCGTGAATGGCGGTAAGGGCATTCAGCCTACCCTGATCGACCGGATCCAGGACCGGCGTGGCCGCACGGTCTATCGCCACGACACGCGCTCCTGCGAGGGATGCACCGGCACGACGTGGTACGATCAGGCAGTGCCGGTGCTGCCTGATGTTCGCCCCGAAGTGCTCGATGCGGCGACGTCCTATCAGATTGTCTCGATGCTGCAGGGCGTGGTGGAGCGCGGCACGGGCACAAAAGTTCGCGAGGTGGGCAAGCCCCTGGCGGGCAAGACGGGCACGTCCAATGATTCCAACGACGTCTGGTTCGTTGGCTTCTCGCCTGATCTTGCCGTTGGTGTCTATGTCGGCTTTGACCAGCCTCGGACCCTGGGCGCCAAGGAAACCGGCGGTGCGGTGGCGGCGCCCATTTTCCGTGATTTCATGGCGGCGGCCCTGGCCGACCAGCCTGCGATCCCGTTCCGGATCCCACCCGGCGTCCGCCTTGTGCGCGTCAACGCCCAGACCGGTAACCCTGCCGAGCCGGGCGACCGGATCGTTATCCTTGATGCCTTCAAACCTGGTACCGAGCCCTTTGGCCCGCGTCTTGTGCTCGACGGTTCGGCCCCTGTGGTTGTTGATGAGCCCGTGCCCGTGGAAGAGGCCACCGGAGCCGAGCCGATCATCGGATCCCCTTCGTCCACTCCTGAAGTGAATGCGCCCCAACCGCCGCGTCCACCGTCCACATCGCCGTCGGCCCTGCCAGCGCTGCTGCCAGACAGCACGCCAAGTGCAAGCGGTGGCCTTTACTGACGTCGCTTGCCGTGCTGCCCCGGCGCCCCTATGGTGCCGCCGCCCGACATAAGGAATAGTCCCGTGCGTGCCGACATTGAATCCATGATCTTCGACATCAAGCAGTCAATGGAACTGCTGAGGAGGCATCTTTGACTGGGATGTCGCAACTCTCCGCCTGGCGGAACTGAACGACCGCGTCGAAGATCCCACACTCTGGAACGACCCGACCGAAGCCCAGAAGGTGATGCGCGAGCGCAATCGTCTTGAACAGGCGATTTCAGGCTACAGCGTGCTGGCACGCGAGCTTGACGATACGGTTGAACTCGTCGGCATGGCCGAGGAAGAGGGCGACCAGGCAACCATCGAAGATGCGGCGGCCGTGCTTTCCCGACTGCGCACCGAAGCCCAGTCGCAGGAACGCTCAGCCCTGCTTTCGGGTGAAGCCGACAGCAACGACTCCTATATCGACATCAATGCCGGCGCTGGCGGAACCGAAAGCCAGGACTGGGCCCAGATGCTGCTGCGCATGTATTCGCGCTGGGCGAATGCCCATGGCTACAAGACCGAACTGGTCGCCGAGAGTGCGGGTGAAGAGGCGGGCATCAAGTCTGCCACCATGGTGATCAAGGGCTTGAATGCCTATGGCTGGATGAAGACGGAATCCGGCGTTCACCGGCTCGTGCGCATTTCGCCCTTTGATTCAAACGCGCGGCGTCAGACCAGCTTTGCCTCGGTCTGGGTCTACCCTGTGATTGACGATGCGATCGAGATTGAAGTTCTCGACAAGGATATTCGCGTTGACACCTACCGCGCCTCTGGCGCCGGTGGCCAGCACATCAACAAGACGGACAGTGCCGTGCGGATGACCCATATCCCGACGGGTATTGTCGCGCAGTGCCAGAGCGACCGCTCGCAGCACAAGAACCGCGCCCAGGCGATGTCCATGCTGAAGGCAAAGCTCTACGAAGCGGAATTGCAGAAGCGCGAGGCCGTGGCCCAGGCCCAGGCTGAATCAAAGACCGATATCGGCTGGGGCCATCAGATCCGGTCCTATGTCCTGCAGCCCTATCAGATGGTCAAGGACCTGCGGACAGGGGTCGAGACCTCCGATACCCAGGGCGTTCTGGATGGCGATCTTGATGAATTCATGGCAGCCGCACTTGCTGCCAGGATTGACGGCACCACGGCGGCCGTTGCCGACCTCGACTGACGCAGCCCCGTCCGGGCAGCGTCAGTTGATGCTTTGAGCCAAGCGATTGAATGAGGCGGCGGCGCGGGAGAGGTTCAACTCCGCGCTGATCATGGCTTCGTGTTGGCGCAAGGGAGCGCGCTCGAAAAGGCCGTCGATTTGCGCGCCAGGCTTTACCGACAGCACGGAATGCCTGACATCGCCCTGCACCCTTGCGGTGCTCTCGATGTGCACATCTGTTCCGTCGATGGAACCTGTCACGCAGCCCAGGATAATGACCTCCTTGGCATGTACGGTGCCGTCGACCCGGCCAGTTTGACCAACGGTAACGCTATTGGCAGAGACATCGCCAAAAACTTCCCCGTCGATACGGATCACGCCATCAGAGCACAGGTTGCCGATCATCGACGTGCCGCTTGAGATGACCGACATCCGGCCGCCCGGGGCCGAGCCATTTTTTGGGGTTGCGCCATTTGGCTCTTTCATGACGCACCTCCAACGATTGGCAAGCTAGCCGCAGGCGGGGTGGTTACAAGCAGGCCTGCCCGCCAGCAACGCAAACCCGATTGGGTTTGCTTCACCGGATGGGTCATAAGCCAGGTGCCAGCGCGTAAAGCCATCACGATCCCGTATCGCCATAATCAGCCTAGGACCGTCAGTTTAGGCTTCAATTGCTTATAATGAGTGAATCCCGCTCTTCATGACTCGGTTTCTTTGAGCACGGCCTCCACGTGGCCCGTCACCGAGACCTTGCGCCAGATCTGGGCGATTTTGCCTTTGGCGTCGATCAGGAAGGTAGCGCGCTCAATGCCCATGTACTTCTTGCCGTACATGCTCTTTTCGACCCACACCCCATAGGCCTCACATGCCGCGCCCTCATCGTCGGACCCGAGGGCAATGCTGAGGTCATGCTTCTTGATGAACTTGTCGTGCGAGGCAACGCTGTCTTTCGAGATGCCGATCACCGTGGCACCGGCAGCCTCAAAGCTTGCCTTCTGGGCTGAAAAGCCGATGGCCTCCTTGGTGCAGCCCGACGTGTCGTCCTTGGGGTAGAAATAGAGGACAACCTTCCGCCCTTTCAGGGCCTTGAGCGCAATCCTGGCGCCGCCACTGCCGGGCAGATCAAAATCTGGTGCCGCATCCCCAATCTTCAAGCTCATCATGCGCCCTCCTCAGCCGACCGTGTATTGCTGGCGACAATCTGATTGTGCCCGTCAGGCGCCGTTCCGACCAGACGTATGTATTGGCGCCGCACCCCTGCTTCAACGGAAATCAGTTCGGCCGACAGCGTCGCGAAGTCGCGTGCCCCCAGGGCCCGCACGATGGACTGCCTCAGGCTTTGTGGCGCCTCGCCAAGACCGCCGTCCCGGCCGGCAAGAAGACGAACCTGGGTCATGATCTGGCGTTCGGTGCGTGCGGCTTCCGCCAGGAATTGCGCATCACTCTGCGCAAGCAGCCCCAAGGCGCCGGCCTGCCTGAAAACCTTGGCAATGTCACGTTCGACCATCTCAGGATGGTCATGGGCGTGGACGAGAATGAGCCACTGGGCGATGAATTCCAGGTCGACCATGCCGCCTGGCGCCATCTTGATTGCCCAGGGGTCGGTGCTGCCGAACTCCTTTTCCAGCCGGGCGCGCATGTCGGCGACGTCGCGGCGCACAGCCTCCGGGTCGCGCCGGCGGCAAAGCGCCTGAAGGATTACCGCGCCCACCCGGCGGGCAATATCGGGCGCGCCAGCGATCACGCGGGCACGGGTCAGGGCCATCTGCTCCCACGTCCAGGCTTCTGTTTTCTGATAGGCAGCGAAGCCGGAGCGGCTGACCGCAATTGGTCCCTTCGAGCCTGACGGGCGCAGCCTCATGTCTACTTCATAAAGCCGGCCTTCCCCGGTGAGCGCCGTCAGGGCGGTGATCAGGCGCTGGGACAGACGGGCATACCAGGTTGCCACCGCCAGCGGCCGTGTGGCGCCAATAGTCGGCGCGAGATCATCCTCGGACTCATAGACAAAGATCAGGTCGAGGTCCGAGGTCGGGGTCAGGGCGCGGGCACCAAGGCGCCCCATGGCAATCACCACCAGCCCCCCATCGGCCGGGCGCCCGTGCAACACGGCAAAGGCAGCCTCAACCCGGGGCAGCAAGGCGCGCACGGTGGCGTCGGCGATGTCGGACAAGGCATCACCTGCCTGATCCGCATCAAGGACCCGGCGCAGCATCTGCACGCCCACCTGGAATTTGCGTTCGGCAACCCAGATCCGTGCGGCATCCAGCATGTCCTGCATGTCTGGCGCCCGGTCCAACTGGATCTCCAGTTGTGCTTCCAATTGCTCCCGGGCGGGCAGGGGCGCATGAAAGTCCCGCGACAGAACGCCATCCAGCAGCACGGGCCGGCGGGTGAGCGTTTCCGCAAGGGCGGGGGCGCTGCCCATGATCTCCGCAATCAGGTTGAGCAGCCAGGGATTGGCATCAAGAAGCGAGAGCAGGGGCACGCCCGCCGGCTGGGCCCCCAGGAAGTTGTCGAAACGCATCAGGGCATCATCAGGGGCGTTGGTCTCGGCCAGTTCCCGCAGGATCTGTGGCACCAGGCGGTCAAGCAGGTGAATGGCCCGCTCGGTCCGGAGGGCCCGGTAACGCCGCTTGTGCCAGGCATCAATGATTTCGGCTGCCCGTCGACCATCCCCGAAGCCGAACCCTGAAAGTGCTTCCGCCAACGCCTCGGGATCGTCGGGCAGGCTGGGGGCTGCATCATCCTCTGTGGCGCCGAACAGCTTCATGAAGCGGGTGTGCACCTGTTCAAGATGATGCAGAAGCTCGGCGGCAAAGTGTTCCGCGCTCTGGTAACCAAGGAATGTCGCCACCCGGGCAAACCCGGCCTCGTCGTCTGGGACAGTATGGGTCTGTTCGTCGGCAATCATCTGAAGGCGATGCTCAACCCGCCGCAGATAGTGATAGGCGTCGGCAAGCGTGCCGCATTCTTCGGCGGTCAGGGTGCCGGCAATCACCAGGGCGTCAAGCATGCCGAGGGTTGTGGGGTCGCGCAGGGCCGGATCGCGGCCGCCGGCAATCAATTGTTGAAGCTGCACAAAGAATTCGACTTCGCGGATGCCGCCGAGGCCAAGCTTCACATCATGGCCCCGCGCCGAGATGCCGGCAAAGCCATGGTGGGCGTGGATTTTTGCCTTCATGGCCTGAATGTCGGCAATGGCAGCGAAGTCGAGATTCCGGCGCCATACAAAGGGCCTGATCCGCGACAGGAAGCCTGCCCCTGCGGTCGGGTCTCCTGCCACGGGGCGGGCCTTTATCAGGGCCTGGCGCTCCCAGTTCTGGCCGATGGTCTGGTAATAGACTTCTGCTGCATCGACAGACAGGGCAACGGGCGTGGCGCCGGGATCCGGCCGCAAACGCAGGTCGGTACGGAAGACATAGCCGTCTGCCGTGCGCTCCTGCAGAAGCTTCACCAGGGCGCGGGTTACCCGGACAAAGAAATCCTCAGGGGAACGCCTGCCGCAATAGGAGGTGGCCTGGCTGTCGAACAGCACGATCAGGTCGACATCGGATGAGTAGTTGAGTTCCCGCCCGCCGAGCTTGCCCATGCCCAGCACGATGTAACCCGAACCCTGTTCAGGACAGGCGGGGTCGCCAGCCGGCAGTTCGCCACGCCGCACCGCCTCGCCCAGAAGATGGCGGACTGCGGCCCCGATCGCGTCTTCTGCAAAGTCCGAGAGGGCCGCGATGACCTTCCCGAGGGGCCAGATGCCCGCGATGTCGGCGGCCCCAACAATCAGAGCCACGCGACGGCGCGCCACCCGCAACCGCTGCATGGCCGTTGCCTCGTCAAGCCTGGCAAAGCCTGCGCCATCCATGGCCTCACGTGCGCCAGCCAGGGCAACCTCGGGACCATCCTGGATCAGCCGCGCCAGCCAAGCGGCCTCGCGGATGGCGAGGTCGCCCAGAAAGGGGCTGTTGCCGAAAAGGGCGCACAAAAGGCCGCGCACGCTGGGATCGGTTGCCAGCGGCCGGAACTCGTCAGGCACCGGGCCCGCTGGATCTGCCCAGGCATCCAGACCCCGCCGGGCAGCATCCGGATCATAGGCCTTGGGGAAGGGGCCGAAGGCTGAAAGAAAAGACAGGTGCTGCATTTGTGGCCTCCCCCCATCGTGCGACACTGGGTTTAGGTCTATTAGCAGTGAATCCGTCTCTGAGGTTGTTCGCAATTGGTCCGTCGCTCTTCCCGTATCCTTGCCCACCTGATCGGGGGATTGCTGGCCGCGCTTGCGCTCGCGGCTGGAGCCCTTGGGGTGCGGCTGTCTCAGGGCCCGTTGTCTCTCGACTTCATGACCCCCTATGTCCAGCAGGCGCTGGCCGATATTGTTCCCGAATATCGGGTTGAGGTCGGCGGCACCCGCCTTATCTGGGGCGGATTTGAGGAGTCCCTCGACATCGAGGTGACGGATGTCGTGGCACGTGACACCTCCGGTGGGATCGTTGCAACCATACCTGCGGCTGCCGTCGGGCTAAGTGTGCGGGCCCTGTTGCTGGGCACGCTGGCGCCGACGTCCGTCGAGTTGCGCCATCCGGATGCCATTCTGGCCCGAACCGCCGACGGGCGCATTGCCCTGGGTATTGGGGCGGAAGAGGCTGATACCGCCAAGACCCTGCTGGCAGAACCAGTCCCCGGGCGCGGCCTGATCGACAGCATTGTCGCCGATCTGCTGGGTTCTGATGGGACCGATGGGGCAGCAGCCTATATGACCCGCCTGGCCATCACCGATGCCAAGCTGGTGATCGCGGACGCAGTCAGCGGCAAGACCTGGCGGGCGCCAGGGGCCGATATCACCCTGGTGCGTGATGCTTCCGGCATCATGGGGGGATTTGACCTGCCGCTTGAAGTGGCGGGAGCACATACAAATGTCATGGGCAGCGGCCGGTTTGATGCGGCCGCCCAGCGGGCCTTCCTCAATGTCCGGCTGAAAAATCTCCTGCCGGCGGCATTCGGGGATCTCGACCCGGCCCTCGCCTCCCTCGCCGCCTTTGGTGTTCCCCTCTCGGGCACGGCATCTGTCGAATTCAGCGCGGCCACCGGCGACCGCAGGATGACCTTCGATCTGTCCGGCGCTGACGGCGTCCTCACCCTGCCAGACCGCTATCCGGAACCGCTGCCCATCAGCCGCTTGGCCGCGCGTGGCTCCGTCGATTTCGGGGCGTCGCGGGCGACGCTCGACCGTATTGATCTTGTTGCCCGGGGCGCCAGTCTTGGGGGCACGCTTGCGTTTGATTATGGCGTGACAGGGGTTGGGGTTGAGGGGCATCTCGATCTTGGTGCAGTGGACACCGCAACCTTCATCACGCTCTGGCCGCGCGGTGTTGCGCCTGGTGGTCGAACCTGGGTTTCGGAAAACCTCTCGAACGGGCGGGTGACCGGGGCCGCAATTGACCTGAAGGCGGCACCTGGCGCGCTTGATGCCACGCCCACACCTGCGGGCGCGTTTGTGCTGACCTTTGGGTTCGAGGACCTGGATGTCCACTACCTTGGCGATCTGCCAATCCTGAAGGGCACGCGCGGCAGTGGGCGCGTGGACCATGCGCAAATGGACATGCAGGTGGACACGGGCACGGCAGATCTTGGGCCGCTCGGCAAACTTGATGTCTCAAAAGGGATGGTTCGCATTACTGAGTTCGCCGCCGTGGACCAGATCGGCGACATTGAACTCTCTGTCCAGGGGCCGGCGACGGCAGTGGCCGGGCTACTTGACCGTGCGCCGCTCGGCTATCCCAGCCGATACGACATCAAGCCCGCCTTGCTGTCTGGCAAGGTTGCAGGGCGACTGCACTTCCGCCTGCCGCTTCTGGACGACGTGCCGCTGGAGGCGGTCACCTTTGAAGTCGACGCCAGCCTAAAGGGCTTTGGCATGCCGCCGCTCTGGCGCGACCTGCCCATTTCAGCAGGGGATCTTGCCGTCAAGGTCGACCAGAAGGGCCTGAGGGCCACGGGGACGGCGGATATTGGCGGTATCCCGGCGCGGCTGGACTGGCGGGAGGTGTTTGAGCCTGGTCGCAACAAGCCGGGTACGACCCTCGACATCGGCGCCGATCTCAGTGAGGCCGCGCGGAAACGCCTGCTCCTTCCCGAGGCTGAACGCATCACGGGCACTTTTCCGGCAACCCTGCGCCTCATCGGCAATGGGCCGTCGATCTCCAGCATCGAGATTGGCGCGGACCTTGGTCCGGCAGCCATCGATCTGGCCATTGCAGGCTGGACAAAGGCACGCGGCCTGCCAGCCCGTCTGGACATGGTCATGATGCCGCGCCGCGATGGCACGGTCGGCTTTGAGCGTGTCGTTGCCAAGGCTGACGCCCTCGACATTGCCGGGCGGTTTGATCTGGATCAGGATGGTAATCTGGCGCGTGTCAAATTCGACCGGGCGCGGATTGGGGCCAATGACGCTGCCCTTGATCTCGAACATGGCGCCGGCAAGCCATGGACCCTCCATGTATCGGGTAACACCCTTGATCTGGGTCCCTGGCAGGAGGCGGAGGCGCGCAAGCCTCCCGGCGACGATCAATTGCCTGATCTGTCGATAACCGGAACCCTGCAACGCCTGGCACTTCGTCGTGGTGTAACCCTTGACGGTGTTTCAGCCACGCTGGAAACGCGCAACAACAAGTA
Organism: Acetobacteraceae bacterium; assembly: GCA_947379865.1. Taxonomy (GTDB): domain Bacteria; phylum Pseudomonadota; class Alphaproteobacteria; order Zavarziniales; family Zavarziniaceae; genus CANCOY01. Next base: position 9,155 of record CANCOY010000008.1, on the reverse strand, counting down.
CCAGTCAGCTTCCCTTGATGGGCGCTTTGCCAGCGGTGAGCAACTTACAGTCCGCATCAACCAAAAGGTTGGCGGACGCGAGTTGAGTGCGCGGACCAATGATGCGGCAGCCCTGATCCGGCTTCTGGGCGTCTATGACAATGCCGAGGGTGGCCGTCTTGATGTCCGCTCCAGCATCGACGATACGCGGCCCCTGATGCGGGCCGAAGGCGATCTTGTGATCGAGGGGTTCCGCCTGCGCAAGGCGCCGGTGCTGGCCAGAATCCTTACCCTTGGCTCACTCACCGGCATCTCGGATACCCTTCAGGGGGACGGCATCTGGTTCGAGCGGTTGCAGATGCCCTTCGTCCAGGAAGGCGATATCCTGCGGATGTTCAAGGCACGCGCCTTTGGCCCGGCGCTGGGTGTAACGGCAGACGGGTCTATCGACCGTCGCCACGAAACCTTGAGCCTGGCTGGCACCATCGTGCCTGCCTATACCCTTAATTCCGTTCTGGGCAGCTTGCCCCTCATCGGACGCCTGCTGACCGGGGGTGTGGGTGAGGGCGTGTTTGCTCTCAATTTTACCTTGGTGGGGCCAATGGGGGATCCCGCCATCAGCGTCAATCCGCTGTCGGCGCTGGCGCCGGGCATTCTGCGTGAAATCATGGGTGTTCTGGACGGAACCAATGCGGCCGCCCGCACCCCGCCTGCCACAGGCGGGCCGTCGCTACCGGTTACGCCACCGGCGCCCCAGCCCTAGGTCTGGGCCGGGCGGACCAGGGCGTGCCGCTTCTTGCCAGCTGACAGCTTGATCACGCCCTCGCTGTTTAGGGCGTCGAGGGTGACGGATGCCTGTTCGTCGGTTACGGCCTGGTCATTAAGGCGGGCGCCACCCTGCTTGATCAGCCGGCGGGCCTCGCCATTCGAGGTCGCCAGGCCTGCCCGCACAAAGAGTTCATAAACCGGAAGGCCGCGGCCAAGGTCAGCCTGCGGAACATCAATCTGTGGCAGGGCGTCGCCCGCCGTGCCCTGTTCAAAGGTAAGGCGGGCGGTCTCCGAGGCCGCCGTCGCCGCATCCGCCCCATGGGCAAGGCTGGTGGCCTCGTTGGCCAGGATCTTCTTGGCCTCGTTGATCTCAGAGCCCTGCAGGGCCTCGAGGCGGGCGATTTCATCCAGCGGCAGATCAGTGAACAGGCGCAGGAACCGTCCGACGTCCGCGTCCTCGGTATTGCGCCAGAACTGCCAGAAGTCATAGGGGCTCAGCATGTCGGCGTTCAGCCAGACGGCACCCTGGGCGGTCTTGCCCATCTTGGCCCCGGAGGAGGTGGTGATCAGCGGGCAGGTCAGGCCAAACAGTTCTGCGCCACTGGCGCGGCGGCCCAGCTCCACCCCCTGGATGATGTTGCCCCACTGGTCGGAGCCGCCCATCTGCAGGCGGCACCCCTGGCGTCGGGCCAGCTCCATGAAGTCATAGGCCTGCAGGACCATGTAGTTGAACTCAAGGAAGGAGAGCGGCTGCTCGCGCTCCAGGCGCATGCGCACGCTATCCTGGCTCAGCATGCGGTTGACCGAGAAATGCCGGCCATAGTCGCGCAGGAAGTCGATGTACTGCAGCTGGTCAAGCCAGTCGGCATTGTTGACCATCACCGCGTCGGTGGGGCCGTCGCCAAAGGTGAGATAGTTGGAAAAGCTCTTCTTGATCGAATCGAGATTGGCCTGGACCTGTTCCACCGTCAGCATCTTGCGGGCTTCGTCCTTGCCCGAGGGATCGCCCACCTTGGTGGTGCCCCCGCCCATGAGCACGATGGGCTTGTGGCCGGTGCGCTGAAGCGTGCGCAGCATCATGATGGAGAGCAGATGGCCAACGTGCAGGCTTGGCCCCGTGGCGTCATATCCCACATAGGCGGGCACCGGGCCTGCGGCTGCAAGCGCATCGAGCCCTTCAAGGTCGGTGCACTGATGCATGTACTGGCGTGCAACGACGCGTTCGATGAAGGCTGATTTGGCCATTGTTCCGCTTCCCGATGCCGGTGCCCTTGGGCGCGGGGGGACTTAGCACGGCCGTCGCCGGGCCGTCGAGGGCTGCCGGCATTCGATGGTTCGGAAAAACCGAAGCGAAGGCCTCGTAAATAGTAGGTTGTCCGAGGGAAAACCGGTGGCGGCTGCGCTCAGGCAGTGTTTCACTTAGCTGAAGACAGGGCAGGCGACTGCATCGCGCCCGTCACAAGCAGGAGATGACGATGATCCGCACAGGTGCGCAGTATCGCGATTCCATCAGGGACGGTCGGCTGGTCTATGTCGGTGGCGAGCGCGTCAAGGACGTGACCACCCATCCCATGTTCAAGCCCCTGGTCGACGTCCGCGCCCGCATCTATGACATGCAGCACGAAGCGGCGACGCGCCCCATCCTGACCTTTGCTGACGGGGGCGAGACCCACGCCATAGCGAACAAGCTGCCGCGCTCCCAGCAGGACTGGTGGGACAAGCGCCGGGCCACCGATGCCGTGCTGGAGGACATCAACGGCGTCGTCACCCGCGTGGGTGACGAGACGGTGGGCGAGATGTGGTCCCTGTTCGACGGCCAGGACGTGCTGAACGAGGTCGACCCACAGTTCTCGGCCAATATCCGCAATCACATCGACCGCGTGCTGCGCCAGGATCCCTTCCATGTCTCGGCAAATACGGACCCCAAGGGCGACCGCTCCAAATCTCCGCAGGAGCAGGACCCGGACATGCTGCTGCATGTCGTGAAGGAAACGGATGCCGGCATCGTCGTGCGTGGGGCCAAGTACGAGACGGCGGCTGCCTATGCCAACCAGGCCTTTACCAAGCCGACCATCGCCAACTGGGGCAACGAGGCCCTGTCGGACTATGCCGTTGGCTTCATCTGCGACCTTGGTTCGCCGAACCTGAAATTCATCTGCCGCACGGGCTTTGCCGGCCGCGCCCCGGCGGATGACTATCCGCTGGCCAACCGGTTTGACGAGGTCGACACGCTGGTCATCTTCGACGACGTGCTGATCCCCTGGGAGAATGTGCTGTTCTACCGCCATACCAAGGCGGCAACCTTCATCCGCGCCACCTTGCACCGCTATTCGGCCTTTGCCTTTGTGCAGCGCAACCTGAAGCTGGCGGACATGATGATCGGGGCGGCCCTGTTCAACGCGCGCCAGACCGGCCTCGACAAGCAACAGGCCGTGCAGGAGAAGCTCTCAGCGCTGGCGGTCTATCGCGAAAGCATCAACGCCCATCTGACGGCAGCCATTGCCCTTGCCGAGACAAGCCCCGGCGGCCTGACAATGCCCAACCAGTCCCTGCTCTATACGGGCCGGATCGTTGCGTGCTCGCAGCTGCACGAGATGATGCACATTGCCCGCGAGCTGTGCGGTGGCCAGATCTGTGTGACGCCCGACAAGGCAGCCTTTGACGCGCCAGAGACCAAGCCCTGGCTGGACAAGTACTACAACGTGAACGAGGACTGGGTGGCGGATGACCGGCGGCGCCTGCTTTCCTTTGCCCGCGACATGCTGAATTCCGATTATGCCGGCCACCGCCTGACGTTCCAGTTGTTTGCCCAATCGGCCCCCTTTGCCCATCTGGCGGCAGTCTGGCGCAATTTTGACTGGAATGGCCCGTTGTCCTTTGTGAAGAAGTCGGCGGGTCTGTCGGACCGGGTTTTTGACAAGACCACGCGCGCCCCGGGTGACAATGCCGTCCAGCGCTGGTTTGCTTCCAGCACCAACCGTTCGGCTGCCGAATAGCGGCCGGGCGCTCCCAGCCATCGCACATCACCGGGAAACCCGACATGCCCGTGCATACCCGCATCCGCCAGTTCAACACGGCCAAGACCTATCCCGAGCAGAAGCTCGACAATGACCTCTGCCAGGCGGTCGTCGCGCGCGGCACCATGGTGTTCCTGCGCGGCCAGGTGGGGCAGAACATCGATACGGCGGAAAGTGTCGCCATTGGCGATGCGGCGGGCCAGACCGAGCAGGCCATGGCAAACATCAAGATGCTGCTGGATGAGGCCGGGTCGTGCCTTGAGCACATTACCAAGGTCACCATCTACATCACCGACCCGCGCTATCGCGAGGCGGTGTACCGGGTGGTGGGCAAGTGGCTCAAGGGTGTGTATCCCGTTTCAACCGGCCTCGTCGTCTCCGGCCTTGCGCGCCCTGAGTGGGTGGTGGAGGTTGAGGCGGTGGCGGTGATCCCCGACGCCTGATGGCTCTGGTCTGGCTGGGGGGGGCGCGCCAGGCGGCGTGTTCGCCCCAAAGGCTTGGTCATGCGCTTTACGTTCCGCCAACTGGAATATTTCATTGCCGCCGCCGAGTGCGGCAGCATCACCCTTGCGTCTGAACGCATCAACCTTTCACAGCCCTCGATCTCCACGGCGATCTCCCAACTGGAGGCTGAGCTTGGGGCGCAACTTTTCGTGCGCCTGCATGCCCAGGGACTGGCACTGACTGCCACAGGGCGGCTCATTCTTGGCGAGGCCAAGCGGATCATTGCCCAGGCCGAGGGCCTTTATGCGGTTGCCTCCGAGGCGAGTGAACAGGTGCGCGGGCAGATCTCCCTCGGCTGCCTGATCACCCTGGCGCCCATGATCCTGCCGGAACTGGGACGTTCATTCACCACGCGCCATCCCGATACGCGCATCCGGCATCATGAGAACCATCAGGAATGGCTGCTGGACAGCCTGCGCCGTGCTGAAATCGACGCCGCCATCACCTATGACCTGCAGATCCCTGATGAAATAGCCTTCGTGCCCCTGGTCAGCCTGCCACCCCATGTGATTGTCGGCGAAGACCATCATTTCGCCAGGCGGGGGGCCGTGACCATTGCCGAGATTGCGACTGAACCACTGGTGCTCCTCGATCTGCCCCTAAGCCGTGAGTATTTCCTGGCCCTCTTCCTCAAGGAGGGCCTGCAGCCAAATGTGCATTCCCGCTTCGGGCACCCGGATGTGGTGCGGGCCATGGTGGCAAATGGCTATGGCTACAGCCTGGCCAATGTGCGGCCCCGGGCAGACCTGGCACTGGATGGCCGACGGCTGGTTCGGGTTGATCTGGCCGGCGCGCATCGGCCCATGGTGCTGGGCATTGCCACCCTGCGGCAGGCCCGCCGGTCCCGCCTTCTCGACGCCTTTGAGGCGCACTGTGCCGAGGTGATCTCGGCCCGTGGCGTGCCTGGAATGGAGGCCCCCGGTGTATGGCCGCCAACGGACAGCCCACAGCTCTAGCAAATGGTCCCGGCCTTTTACCGGATGCCCGCGCAGGTCATCATGGCCGCACGCGGGTAGGAGAGTCGGTCATGAAAGTGCTGGGGTTGATGAGCGGGACGTCGCTGGACGGCATCGATCTTGCCCTCATCGAGACCGATGGCGAGAGCGTGACCCGCTTCGGTCCTGCCGCAACCGTACCCTATGATGACACCCTGCGCGCCCTTGGGCGGGCCGCAAAGACCGCTGCACAGGCGCATGTCCAGGGAACGGCCGAGGCGGCGATCATATCAGAGGCTGCCCGCCACCTGACCCTCGCCCATGCCGACGCCGTCAGCCGCTTTCGGATCGCCCATGGCCTTGAAGCACCAGAGGCTGTCGACCTTGTGGGCTTTCACGGGCAGACCGTGCTGCATCGCCCTGAGGTGCGCTGGACCTGGCAGATCGGCGATGGCGCCCTGCTGTCGCAGCTGTGTGGCCGGCCTGTGGTGGCGGATTTTCGCAGTGCCGATGTGGCTGCCGGTGGGCAGGGGGCGCCGCTGGTGCCGCTCTACCACCAGGCGCTGGCGCGCTCGGCCGGCCTTGGCGGGCCGCTGGCGATCCTCAATCTTGGTGGTGTCGGCAATGTCACCTGGCTGGATCCCAGGGGTGAGGAGCCGCCGGTTGCCTTTGACACGGGGCCGGGCAATGCCCTGATCGACGATTGGGTGCATCACCATGGCCATGGCCACATGGACGAGGGGGGGCGGCTGGCGGCTGCTGGCCATCCGGACCACGGCATCATCAACCATATGCTGGCTCATCCATTTTTTGCCGAGGTGCCGCCAAAGTCCCTCGACCGGGACGATTTCAGCCTGGCGGCGGTGCGCGGCCTTGGGCTTGCGGATGGGGCGGCCACGCTGGCCGGCTTCACGGCGGCATCGGCGGCGGCCGCACAGGCGCATTTTCCGCGCCCAGTGGCCGCCTGGTATGTCACTGGTGGGGGGCGGCATAATCCCGCCCTCATGGCAGCGCTTGCCGCCAGACTTGCTGTGCCGGTTGCGCCGGTTGAGGCGCTTGGCTGGCGGGGTGACGCCCTTGAGGCAGAGGCCTTTGCCTTTCTTGCGGTGCGCGTGGTTCGCAATCTGCCGCTCAGCCTGCCGACAACAACAGGGGTTCCGGCGCCCCAGACGGGCGGTCGGGTCTTTCAGCCGTCCTAGGTCGGCTCAATTGTTCCTGGTCAAGGCGCCGAGGATTTCGTCCTCGTGATCTTCCGCTGCGGCAGCAAGGGTGAGCCAATCCCGCCAGCTGGCGCTGCCGGGTTCCACCTTGATACGGCGGCCATCATGGGCCACGGAAACCCCGCGCTCGCGGGCAATGGCGAGAAACGCCATCGCATCAAAACGGCCCATTTCGGAATGCTGATCAACTTCCGCCATGACGTCGCTCTCCTGCAGGTTCAAATGAACCGCGTTGATTGAGACCGGGAAACGCCCGCACCCAGGCAGCGTTCCACCTGTCTCAGGCCGCCAACACATCCAGGTATCGGCGGCCCGCGAATCAGCGTCGCATAGAGTCAACAGGTTTGGTCAAGCGAAAAATGCCTAGACCTCAGGCGGCGTGACCATATTGGCATCGATGTAGCTGCCAACGGTGGTTGTCAGCTGGGGCATGTGGTCTTCGAAGAAGTGGCTGGCGCCCTTTATCGACTGGAAGGCCACCTTGATTCCCTTCTGGTTGGCCAGACGGTCCGAAAGCTTTACGACATCGGCCTCGGGTACCAGCTGGTCGTCACTGCCATGCAGGATCATCCCCGAAGCCGGGCAGGGTGCCAGGAAGGTGAAGTCATACATGTTGGCCGGGGGCGCCACTGAAATGAAGGCCGAGATCTCGGGCCTGCGCATCAGCAACTGCATGCCGATCCAGGCGCCGAACGAGAATCCCGCAATCCAGCAGGCGCTGGCATTGGGATTATAGGTCTGCATCCAGTCGAGCGCGGCCGCCGCATCGGCGAGTTCGCCCTGGCCGTTGTCAAAACCGCCCTGGCTGCGCCCGACACCCCGGAAGTTGAAGCGCAGAACGGAAAATCCCCGCTGCGCGAACGCATGGAAGACGTTGTAGACGACCTTGTTGTTCATCGTGCCGCCATACCGGGGGTCCGGATGGAGGACGAGCGCAATCGGCGCACCCGGCTCGCGGCTGTGCTGGTAGCGTCCTTCCAATCGACCCGACGGGCCATTGAAGATGATTTCAGGCATCCGGTACCTCGAACCCTCGATCCCGCGTTCCGTCTCCGAACCGCGTGTTTCCCAGCCGAACAGTAGGAAATCCGTTTGCTTTCCGCACCAGACTTCGCTGGGCGGCTGGCGCACCGAACAGGTCTATACTTGACCTGCGCAGTCGGATAACCATATGTTCAATAGAGGCCGCCGGGGCGTGTGCGACCTGTTCCGGCGCGGGGTTATAGCACAACCGGCCGCAGGGAATGCAAGGAAGTCGGGATGTTTCAGCGGATTGTCGGGCGCATACAGGAGGATGTCGACGCAATCCGTGCGCGCGACCCTGCTGCCCGCTCGCGCGCTGAGGTCATTCTCTTTTATCCCAGCTTCCACGCAACCCTTGTTCACCGGGTCGCCCACCGCCTCTGGCTGCGGCAGTGGCGCCTTGTGGCGCGCGGGCTTTCCCAGCTTGGGCGCTTCCTGACGGGCATCGAAATTCATCCAGGTGCGCAGATCGGCCGACGCTTCTTCATCGACCATGGCATGGGTGTCGTGATCGGCGAAACCGCTGAGATTGGAGACGATGTCACCCTCTATCACGGGGTTACCCTGGGTGGATTGCTGCCATCCGTGGACTCGGCGGCGCAGATTGGCGTCAAACGCCATCCCACCCTCGCCAATGGCGTGATCGTGGGCGCGGGCGCACAGATCCTTGGCCCGATCCTGGTGGCAGAGGGCGCGCGCGTCGGCGCCAATTCCGTGGTGGTAAGGCCCGTGCCGCCGGGCGCAACCGTGGTCGGCATCCCCGCAGGTGTCGTGGGCGAGGTGCGCCACGATCGCCCTGAGACGTTTGTCCCCTATGGCACAGTGCGGGATCAGGTGATTGACCCGCTGCTGCGCCAGATTGAAGCCCTGAACGTCAGGGTTGCCGAACTTGGCAATCGCCTGGCCGCCCTCGAGGGTGGCACGGCAGAAACAGATGGCCGTGTGGACCTGTTGCCCACGGCTTCGTCCCGTGCCGTTGGCGCGGGACTATGATGGAGAGCGTTCGATGAAGCTCAGCACCAAGGGGCGCTATGCCGTGATGGCAATGGTTGACCTCGCGACCCATGGTCAGGGCCGGCCGATGAGCCTTGCTGACATCGCAGAGCGCCAGGAAATCTCGCTCAGCTATCTCGAGCAGCTGTTTGGCAAGCTCAGGCGCTCTGGCCTCGTCAAGAGCATGCGGGGGCCTGGTGGCGGCTACACCCTTGGTCGCCCCGCCGTCGAAACCAGAATTTCCGATATTGTGCTTGCGGTGGATGAGCCAATCACGGCGACGCGCTGCAAGACCGGAACGCCTGTCGGCTGCCGTGGCAACCAGGGACGCTGCCTGACCCATGACCTGTGGGAGGAACTGGGTAACCAGATCCACCTCTATCTGGCCTCCGTAAGCCTTTCCGACGTGGTGGATCGCAAGGTGCTGGGCACCAGCCGCCTTGTTCCGGAGATCGATCCAGCTAGTTCCTCATGTGATGTGCGTTTCGGCTGACCGCCTGACCTTGAAAGACTGACTGCCCCATGACTTCCGCTTTCGCCTATCTCGACCACAATGCCGGCGCCCCCGCCGCGCCTGAGGTTGTGCGCGCGATGGCTGAGGCGCTGGCGCTGGGTGGCAATCCTTCTTCGGTGCACCGCGCCGGGCGGCTGGCGCGCCGTCTGGTGGAAGATGCGCGTGCAGCCGTCGCGGAAATGGTCAGTGTCCTGCCGGCAGA
>CANCOY010000007.1 GCA_947379865.1 Acetobacteraceae bacterium | reverse complement strand
ACAGCAGAGGGAGAGCGACATGCGTGGATTGATGATGGACTGGCCCCTGACGATCACGTCCATGGTCGATTATGCCGGCCGCTACCACGGCACCCAGGAGATCGTGACCCGCACCATCGAGGGGCCGATCCACCGCTATACCTTTGCCGATCTGCGCCTGCGCGCCCTCAAGCTGGGCCAGGCGCTGACCACATTGGGCGTTGGCCTTGGCGACCGCATCGGCAGCCTTGCCTTCAACACCTATCGCCATCTGGAAATGTTCCACGGGGTCACCGGCATCGGGGCCGTGCTGCACACGGTCAACCCGCGCCTCTTCCCGGAGCAGATCGTCTATATCGTCGAACATGCCGAAGACAGCTGGATGTTCGCTGATCTCGCCTGCTGGCCAATCATCGAGGCCCTGGCCGACAAGCTCCCCGGCGTGAAGGGCTGGGTGGTGATGACCGACCGCGCCCATATGCCCGAGACAAAGCTCGCCAATGTCCATTGCTATGACGATCTGATCGATGGCGCCTCGGGCGACTTCCAGTGGGCGAGCTTTGACGAGAATACCGCCGCCACCATGTGCTATACGTCTGGCACCACGGGTAATCCCAAGGGTGTCGTTTACAGCCACCGCTCCATCGTGCTGGCAACCTTTGCGGCCAGTATGGGCGATGTTCTGGGGGCGGCGCCCAAGGGCGGCGACGTGCTGATGCCGATCTCACCCTTCTTCCATGCCAATGGCTGGATGCTGCCCTTCACGCCGTGCATGACCGGCAACAAGATGGTACTGCCCGGCCGCTCCTATGAGCCGGAAAAGCTGCTTGAACTGATGAATGACGAGGGGGTGACGGTAACTGCAGCAGTGCCGACCATCTGGACCATGCTGATGGACTATCTCGACCGCACCGGCAAGCGGCCCACCAGCCTGACCCGGGTGCTGATCGGCGGCTCCGCCCCCAGCGAGGGCATGCTGCGCAAGATCGAACTGGAACTGGGTATCGAGGTCTATCAGGGCTGGGGCATGACCGAAACCAGCGCCATCGGCACCAAGGGTGGCCTCAAGCCCGGCGCCGGCAATCTGCCGTGGGAGGAGCAGGCGGCCCTGAAGATGACCCAGGGTCGGGGCGCCTATGGCGTTGAGATGCGCATTGTCGATGATGCGGGGCAGGTCCTGCCCAATGATGGCGAGGCCTCGGGCGTGCTGCAGGTGCGCGGCCCCTGGATCGCGTCCGGTTACTTCAAGGGTGAGGGCGGCAATCCCCTGTCGGCCGATGGCTGGCTGAACACGGGCGACGTCGCCCGCCTGCGCCCCGATGGCTATATGGTGCTGACGGACCGCGCCAAGGACGTGATCAAGTCAGGCGGCGAGTGGATTTCGTCCATCGATCTTGAGAACACGGCGTCGAGCCATCCCGCTGTGCTTGAGGCGGCGGTGATTGCGGCCCATCACCCCAAATGGGACGAGCGACCCTTGTTGATCGTTGTCCTCAAGCAGGACGCCAGCCTGACACGGGACGAACTGCTCACCTGGCTCGCCCCGCGCCTTGCCAAATGGTGGCTGCCCGATGATGTCGTCTTTGTGGACGAGATCCCCCATACCGCAACCGGCAAGATCTCGAAGCTGACCCTGCGCCAGCAGTTCCGCGATCACGTGCTGCCAACAATCTGAGGTCGGCGGGCCGGTTGATGCTGGCTCCTGATTGGAAAAGGTCTGAACCATGCCCACGATCCATGTCTGCCCCTGGGAAGAGGTCCCGGCCGTCTCGGCCCTCATCCGGCCGGTCCGCCTGATCACTCTGCTCGACCCGACCAATGTCTCCGAGACGCCGCCAGAGGTCCGCCCGGACCTGCACCTGCGCATCGGCATGAACGACATTGCCGAGGTGCTGCCGGGCATGACGCCGCCGGGTGTCGAGCATGTGGAACGGATTATCGCCTTCCTGCGCGACTGGGATGTGAAGGCGCCGCTGCTGGTGCATTGCTTTGCCGGCGTCAGCCGCTCCATGGCCACCGCCTTCATTGCCATGTCGATCCTGAACGAGGGCCGCGAGGCAGAGGCGGCCCGCCTCATTCGCGACGCGGCCGACCATGCCCAACCCAACCGGCGCATCATTGCGCTCGCCGATGACCTGCTGGGGCGGGGTGGCCGCATGGTTGATGCCGTCGCTGCCATGGGACCTGCCCGCCCGACCTATCTGGGCCGCCACGTGACCCTGCCGGCCTATCTTGAGCGCTGAGAGAGGGGTCATGCCCCGGCAGTGCCGGCCTGAACCGCCGGATGGCTGCGTTCGGGTGGGAAGGTTATCAGCACCCGGGTTCCCTTGCCGGGGGCGCTCTCAAGGGTGAAGGCCGCGCCATGCAGATCTACCAGAGAGCGGCATAATGGCAGGCCGAGGCCCGTTCCCCCGAAGCCCGCATTGTCGCCGCGCACCTGGCCAAAGGGTGTCAGGGCGATCTCGATCTGATCGGGCGTCATGCCGGGGCCGTTGTCAGTTACGCTAAGCCACAGCCCGCCGTCCCTGGAAAGGCCTGTGGCGATCACCGCCCGTCCGCCGCGACCGGTGAATTTGAGGGCGTTTGAGACCAGATTCAGCAGGATCTGCCGGATGGCGTGGGCATCTCCCCTGAGGGCAGGCAGACCGGCCTCAAGGCACAGTTCGATATCGACACCGCACTGGATGGATTGTGCCACAAGCATGCGATGGACGAGGGTGGCGACCTCGGCGAGGTCCAACTCTTCTTCATCCAGGGTCATGCGGCCGGCTTCAAGCTTGGCCATGTCCAGAACGCCATTGATCAGGTGCAACAGGTGCTGGCCGCTGTCGCGGATATCCGTCATGTATTCCTGAAAGCGCCCGGCTGGCAGGGGGCCGGCGATGCCTGCCAGCATGAGATCCGAAAAGCCGATGACCGCGTTAAGTGGCGTGCGCAGTTCGTGGCTCATATTGGCAAGAAAGCGCGATTTTGCCTGGTTGGCTGCCTCTGCCGCCCGTTTCGCCTCTTCCAGTTCCCGGTTGCGCCGCAGTGCCCGCTGGCGCGAGAGTTTCAGCAGGCCACCCATGGCGGCAATGCCAAGATAGCCGCCCTCCTTGACCACCAGAATGCCGCCATGCAGTTCCGAGATGTCGCGGTTGGCGATTTCGTCGGCCAGTGCTTCGATATGGGTATCTGCATCAAGCACCACGGGGTTGCTGTTCATCAGCACGGTAATCGGCTTCTTGGCCCACACGGCGCGGCCATAATGGCTGGCCAGGGCGATCAGGAACCTGTCCCGCGCCACGAGGCCCAGTGGCTGTCCGCGCGCCACCACCGCAATCGCATCAAGGGATTTCTGCCGCACGAACAGTTGATAGACCTGGTCGCAGGTGGTTACCGGGCTGACCGGGTCAACGGCTGTTGTAATGGCGGCAAGGCGTTCGTCGTCATGCTCGTTCAGGCTGCTTTTGAGTGCCGCTGTCGGATCAGCAACGGGCGCTCGCTCCCTCGCGATCCGCTCCCCTACTGCGCCGGCGTCCACGGCATGATTTTGCTGAAACAGCTGCATGATGAACAACTAAACAGGGAAAAGCTGAAGCGTCCATGGCAAAAGAATTACATTTTCATGACGTGCAAAATCACTTGCCTCCTCCTCCGACCAGGGCGGGCTCAAGGTTCAGGACAGGATTGGAAACGGCGCCAGCAATCCGGCTTTACCGCCGCGAGATCCTGACCGCAGCCAGAGCGCCGGGGCACCCCTGCTGCGGTCAGTCGACAATCTGCTAGCGCACCATTTTCCAGCTGCCGTCGGGCTGGCGGCAGGCCGTGCCATAGGCGTTTTGCTGCTGGCCGCCGACGATGACCGTCTGGTTGAACTCGCGGCAAACGCCATTGGGGGTCTGGTAGGTGGCCTGCGGCGTGATGGTGCCGTAGTTCCCGCTATCGGGATTCTGCCAGCCTAGTTGTGCGCCCGAGGGGGCGTATTCCAGGCCCTGCTGGGTCGTCTGGCCCAGATAGACCTGATCCGCCCGGTCCATGGATTCGCCGGCACCTGCGCCGATGATGGCACCGAGCAGGCCAAGACCTGCCGTTGCCGCCAGGCGCCCGCTGCCACCGCCGAACTGGGAGCCGATCAGGGCGCCGGTGCCAGCGCCGATCAGACCGCCCATGGTCTGTTTCGCGCCATAGCCGCCCCCATAGCCGCCCCCATAGCCACCCCCATAGCCACCACCGTAACCGCCGCCATATCTGCCATAGCCGGGCTGGGCGCAGCCAGCGATGGCGATGACGGGAACGAGTGCAAGAGCCAGACCTGTGATCCGCATGGGACCCTCCTTGATGAGATCAAGATGGGGGGCAATTGCGGCGCCACAAGGACTCATCTGATGGCGGAATTGTGGCGGTCACAAAAAGGCCCCGCTGGATCACCCGGCGGGGCCTTCTGTGCTGTTCAGCGGGCCTGTCAGGCGGCGTGAATATCCCTGTCCTTTGTCTCGCGGACAAAGATCAGCCCGATCACGCAGGTCACCCCGGCGATCACGATGGGGTACCACAGCCCGTCATAGATATTGCCGGTGGACGCCACGATGGCGACGGAGGTGGCGGGCAGGAAGCCGCCAAACCAGCCATTGCCGATGTGATAGGGCAGGGACATGGAGGTATAGCGGATCCGCGTCGGGAACATTTCCACCAGCATGGCCGCCATTGGCCCATAGACCATGGTCACGCAGATCATCAGCACAAGCAGCAGCGCCACCACCATGACACTGTCGATCTGGGCTGGATCTGCCTTGGGCGGATAGCCGGCCGCCTTCAGCGCCTCGGCCAGCGCTGCATCAAAGACCGCTGCCTTTTCCTTGGCGTCCGCCGCAGTCCCATCATAAGAGGCGATGGTCGCACTGCCCACGCGGATCTGGGCATCGCCCGTGACCGCTTCATTGCCATAGGGCACGCCGCGCTTCACCAGCGCCGCCTTGGCGACATCGCAGCTGGAGGTGAAGGTCGACTTGCCGGTCAGGTTGAGCTGGAACGAGCAGGTGGCAGGGTCTGCCGCCACCACCACCGGAGAGGTGGCAATCGCACTCTCCAGCGCCGGATTGGCATAATGCGTCAGCCCGTGGAAGACCGGCATGAAAATGACCACCGCCAGGGCGCAGCCGCCCAGGATAATGGGCTTGCGGCCAATGCGGTCCGACAGGCGGGCAAAGACGATGAACATCGGCGTGCCCAGCAGCAGCGCTGTTGCTACCATCAGATAGGCCTGTTGCTCGCCCACCAGCAGGATCTTGGTCAGGAAGATCTGGGCATAGAACTGACCCGTGTACCAAACCACGGCCTGGCCGGCCGTAAGGCCAAACAGCGCGATCAGCACCAGCTTCAGATTGCCCCAACGCAGGAAGGATTCCGTGATCGGCGCCTTTGACCCCGTGCCCTCTTCCTTCATCTTCTGGAAGACCGGGCTCTCGTGGAGCTTCATGCGGATCCACACCGAAATTGCCAGCAGCACGATGGAGACGAGAAACGGAATGCGCCAACCCCAGGCGTCAAACTGTTCGGGTGTCAGGCTCATGCGGGAGCCAAGGATCACCAGCAGCGACAGGAACAGGCCAAGGGTGGCCGTGGTCTGGATGAAAGACGTGAAATAGCCACGCTGGCCGTTGGGCGCATGTTCCGCGACATAGGTCGCAGCCCCGCCATATTCGCCACCCAGCGCCAGGCCCTGGAGCAGGCGCAGCGCGATAAGGATTATGGGCGCCATGAGGCCGATATCGGCATAGGTTGGCAGCAGGCCAACGGCGAAGGTGGACAGGCCCATGATCAGGATGGTCACAAGGAAGGTGTATTTGCGCCCGACCAGATCCCCCAGCCTGCCAAACACCAGCGCACCAAACGGGCGCACCGCAAAGCCGGCGGCAAAGGCCAGCAGGGCAAAGATATAGCCAGCCGTGGGGTTCACGCCCGAGAAGAACTGTTTCGAGATCGTCGCCGCCAGCGAGCCATAAAGATAAAAGTCATACCATTCAAAAACGGTCCCGGCAGACGAGGCAAAGATCACCAGCCTCTCGTTGCCGCCCATGCCTTTTGCTGCAGTTTCACTCTGTGCCATGACTTCCCCCCGATGCGGCCACCGCCCTTTCCGGGCTGGCTGCGCTGGGAGGATTGTTTGCTGGCTGACCGCCTTTGGTCAACCTTGGGAAACGGGGTGAGGAGAGGGGTCGTAGGGGGGGCTATGCTTCGTGCCCTATGGGGCTCAGAATTTCGAGGGGTAGCAGGCAACGCCCAGGTATCCATGGGTTCCGGCGGACGAGGCAAAAAACACCAGCCTCTCGTTGCCGCCCTGGTCGGACAGGCAGCGCTGGAGGAATTATGTTTGCTGGCTGGCCGCCTTTGATCAAGTACAGGATCATACCACTGGTTGCAGAAATACGAACCTTCTGGGCCAATTATCCAAATGGCCAAAGCGATGGATCTGCCGGAACACTAAACAACCCAAAAATCTTGTGAAGTATGTAGGCGACGTCATAGGGGAATACTGACCACTTCGGGGCCCCAACCCACGTCCACCCCCAAGGTATAAGTGCCCAAGCAGTGAATAGAAGCGAGATCTCTCGTTTGGTCAATTTTTCAAGAAAGTCTGGATTGAGTAGCCAATACACTGCAACCAATGGGAAAGTTATAACTGCCAGGACGCGAGTCTGATCCTCTGAAACTGGCAACAACAGGCAAAGTCCTGCAAGTGTTATGAAAAATGGTATGGAATTGCGCCCCCAGTCGGTGAATCTTAGTGCGACAAGCCAGCCAAGCCCCAGAACCGACCAAACAATGAATTGGAAATGAAAGAAAAATTGGCTTAAAAGGCTTTTTAAATGTCCAATAAGCCAATATAGCCTGCCTGAATTTAGATCGATTGAAAAATGATTGAATATCAGGTACAGGAAAATTTTCCCAGATATAGTCCCGAGCAGAATTGTGAGCCCGTATTTCCATGAATATTTTAGTGTGTATCCTTGTCTAGAGCTCAAACTGATTGCAAACAGAAGTCCCGCAGCCGCAAAAAAACCCTGTTCAAAATGCTGCATTCCAACAAGAATTCCGATACCAAATATGAATGCTAGTGATCCAGGGAAAGACAGAGCCAAGATCATTAGAAAGAGGGTTATGGAATCGGTGCTAACCCAAAAATATGCCGTTGCCGAGACCGGCAGTGCACTAAATAAAATCAATGACGATCTGGCGACGACGTCTGAAAATCTACTAAAGACGAGTTTTACAAATAAGAACGTGAAAGAAAGAGAAAATAACAGATGGAAAGCAAAAAACTGCCATTTGCTTGTGGCGCCAATCAGCCAAGCCAGAAAAGGCCCGAGCCAACTCCAAAAAAGAAAATGTGCGTTTGGGTCAGTGAATGGATTTACAAACGGGTTTTGTGCAATTGCCAGGGAAGAGCCTAAACTTGGCGTGTGCCAAATACCTGTTTTGATAATAGTCAATAATGAAATAAGTAATACTAGTTTCCATCTTTCTGATTCAAAAATAAATTTTTCAATTTTATTTAATGCATTCACTGGAATAACCCCTCAATTTAATTACAAAACCCATCTCGTCAAATAAAACCTTGCAGGTGTCTGATCGCCATCATGCCCTTCGCTTGAACAGGCGCGCGATTGGCACCCTTGCACTCGAGATATACCGTCAACAT
Organism: Acetobacteraceae bacterium; assembly: GCA_947379865.1. Taxonomy (GTDB): domain Bacteria; phylum Pseudomonadota; class Alphaproteobacteria; order Zavarziniales; family Zavarziniaceae; genus CANCOY01. Next base: position 50,108 of record CANCOY010000007.1, on the reverse strand, counting down.
GGCAGCGGTTGCCCGAGGCTTGGTCCGTGAACTGGACCCAGATTTTCCGTATCGGACCGTCTCAGTTTAAGCCGCCACGGGTGCATGGTCCAGCACGGCGGAGGTGCGATCCTGATCTTCCACTGGCTGTATGTGGCCCATGGTCTGAGGCACGGGCCTGCCCTTGAACCGCTCACCTCATGCGAGCGCGGCATCATCGACGGATCGAACCGACCGCCGGGGCTCTGTCGGTAAATGACCTTGGCCTGGCAAAGGCCGCGCTCGCTTGCCGACCGGTTGTTCGCAAAGCAGGGGTTTGGTGGGCCCGGCAGGATTCGAACCTGCGACAACGCCGTTATGAGCGGCGGGTTCTAACCGCTGAACTACAGGCCCACAGGCGCATCCCCTGGCAGGCATGCGCACCCCTGTTTTCTAACAGCATCTCAGGCCTGGCGGAAGTCTGGCGGGTCTTCGCAAGCGGCCGGGCGGATGCTAGGAAACGTTCACCTTGAACAAGCAATGGCGGAGACCATCATGCGCGTGGTGAACGGGCTCGAAGAGCTCAAGACCCTGGCTGGCCAGGAAATCGGCGTGTCGGACTGGCTGGAAGTGGACCAGGCCCGGATCAACCTGTTTGCGGACGCCACGGGCGACCACCAGTGGATTCACATCGACCCCGCCCGCGCGGCCAAGGAATTGCCGACGGGCAAGACCATCGCCCACGGCTTCCTCACACTCTCGCTGCTGCCCGTGCTGATGGGCCAGATCATGCGGGTGAATGGCACCTCGCGCGGCATCAACTATGGCTCGAACCGCGTGCGCTTCACCAACATGGTCCCCGTCGGTTCGCGCCTGCGCGCCCGCCAGACCCTGAAGGCGACGGAGACCCTGAAGGACGGCGGCCTGCAGCTGATCAATGAAGTGACAGTGGAAATCGAGGGGCAGAGCCGCCCCGCCCTGGTCGCCGAGATGATCACGGTGCTTTACGCCTGATCAGGCGAGGTGGGGGGCGGCTACAACCTCCCCCCTGCCTGTCTGAAAGCGCCTGTCTGAAGGCGCCTGTCTGAAGCGGCCTATTTGAAGTCGCCCGCCACCAGCGCAATGCGGGAGGCAAGGGCGGTGACTTCGCCCGGAGCCTTAACCACAGCTGCCGGCGGCATGACGGCCGGGAAGGCTGTGGCAAGGTCGGCCAGCACTGTGCCAATGCGCCCGGCGCTGTCGGCATCCTGGGTCGTCATGGCGGCCCTGGCATGGCCATAGAGATCCTGCGCCTCGGCAACAAAGCCCCGGGCCTCCTGATAGGGGACAGGGTCTGTCACCCGTCCATCGGCAACGGCACCGCCATATTCCTCGGCCGCCTTGCTGACCAGGGCAGAGATGGTGGCGGCCGCAAGGCCGGCGCCATTGCGCGATGCCGGGGCCAGTGCCGCCCAGGCGGTATCGACCGCGCCTGATGCCGCCGTGAACGCCGCCGGGAAGCCCGCCTTGTCGCCCGCCTCGACGGTTTCGGCCAGGGCTTCCAGCTTTGACTTGAACGGCGCCACCTTCCGCGTCTTCAGGCCCGCCTTCAGACCGTCATAGACTTCGTCCACCGGATGCATGAAATGCACATGGGCCTCTGCCATGTGGCCCGCCTCCACCAACTCGCGGCCGACGCGCAGATGGCCCCGGATCAGCAGCAGGCGGGTGGCATAAGCGACATCGGGGGGCAGGGCCTCAAAGCCATCTGCGGCATGACCGGCCTCGCCGCCTTCACCACCTTGATCCCCCATCTTGTGGACAGCGGGTGGCGGCGTGGCTTCGTCGCCTTCGCCGCCCTCGCCTGAACCGGCAATCGTCCCCGCCAGGGCCGGCTGGATCAGCCTGCCGTCTGCCAGCAGGGCTGCTGTGCTGGTGGAGGCAAGAACCCAGACGCCCATACCCACCCAGAGCTTTACCGTGCCATTCATTGTCGTCTCCTCAACGCCAGCCGGCGCGGTCCATCAGGCGGACCGCCTCGGGATTGTTCTTGCCCAGCAGGGCGATGTTCATGGTGTCGCCGTGGAAGGAGCCAAACCCCTCTATGGTGGCGCTGGCCCGCACGCTTTCGACCACGGGATATTCATAAGCGGCTGTCGCAAAGGCCTGCTGCGCTTCTGGCCCCACCAGGAACTCCAGCAGCTTCACCGCCTCACCCCGGTTTGGCGCATGGGCCGCAACCCCGGCGCCGGAGATGTTCACATGGGCGCCACGCGCCTCTGAACCCTTGCCGGTCTGATTGGGAAAGAAGACCGCTACGGCTTCGGCGGCCTTCTTTTCCTCAGGATCGGTGCTCTCCAGCATGCGGGCCAGGTAATAGGTGTTCACCAGCGTCACGTCGCCAGCCCCTGCTGCCACGGCCTTGATCAGGTCGGTATCGCCACCCTGGGGCGGGCGGGCCATGTTGGCGACCAGGCCGCGCGCCCAGGCCTCGGTGGCGTCAACCCCATCTGCCGCGATCATCGAGGCGACCAGGCTCTGGTTATAGACATTGGAGGAGGAGCGGATCAGCAGGCGGCCCTTCCATTTCGGGTCGGCCAGGTTCTCATAGGTTGAAAGCTCGGCCGGCTTCACCCGACCCTTGGCATAGACGATCACCCGCGAGCGGCGCGACAGGCCAAACCATTTGCCGTCTGGCTGGCGCAGGTTCGCCGGTACAGCTGCTTCCAGCGTCGCCGACTTCACGGGCTGCAGCAGGCTGTCTTCCTCTGCCCGCCACAGGTTTCCGGCATCCACCGTGATGAACAGGTCGGCCGGGCTGTTGGCGCCTTCAAGCTTGAGGCGCTGCATCAATTCCTCGGCCTTGCCCTGGATGAGGCGAACCTTGATGCCGGTCTCGGCCGTGAAGCGGTCGAACAATTGCTGGTCCGACGCATAATGGCGCGAGGAATAGACATTCACCTCAGCCGCCAATGCCGCAGGACCCCATAGGGCGGCAGCCAGCAACCCAAGGCCGGCAATCACGTTAAGGCGCATGGAGCGGTCCTTTGATAACGCTTTATTGCGAACCGTTCGCAAATTCTGGAGGGACATTGCCAGAGCGGGGGCGTTTCTGCAAGTGCGACACATTCGCAACTGGAGGCGGGCAATGGCGACCTTACATGGATTGGAGGTGGCCCGGCGATCCGCTAAGAGGGTGCCGTGCGGGGAGGATCGTTCATGGGCAATGACACGGGGAACATCGGACGAAGGGCTGGCGCTGGCGCTCCACCGGACTGGCTTGTGGCTGGCCGTCCGCATGTCTGGCTGCCTTATGCCCAGATGAAGACGGCCCCGATGCCGATCCCCGTGGTGCGGACTGAGGGCAGTCGCCTGACCCTGGCAGATGGCCGGGTGCTGATCGACGGCATGTCGTCATGGTGGACTGCCTGCCATGGCTATAACCATCCCCACATCCGCGAAAATGTGGCGGCCCAACTTGAGGCCATGCCCCATGTGATGTTTGGCGGGCTGGCGCACGAGCCAGCCTATCGTCTGGCCGCGCGTCTGGCGGCGCTGGCGCCGGGCGACCTCGACCATGTCTTCTTCACGGACTCGGGCTCGGTAGCGGTCGAGGTGGCGGCCAAGATGGCGGTCCAGTACTGGATCAACCGGGGGGAGCAGGGGCGCACGCGCCTTTTGTCATTCCGCTTTGGTTATCATGGTGACACCATGGGTGCCATGTCGCTCACCGACCCTGACGAGGGCATGCACGCCCATTTCAAGGGCTATCTGCCGGAACAGGTCTTTGCCGACCTGCCCCGTGATGAGGACAGCACCAAGGCACTGGACGCCATCCTCCAGCGCCATCGCGGCCAGCTTGCGGCCGCGATTGTTGAGCCGCTGGTGCAGGGGGCTGGTGGCATGAAGATCCACGATGCAGCAACCCTGCAGCGGGTGGCGGAGGCCTGTGCGCGCCATGGCGTGTTGCTGATCGCCGACGAGATCATGACCGGCTTTGGCCGCACCGGTGCCATGTTCGCCTGCGCCGAGGCCGGGGTTCTGCCCGACATCATGTGCCTGTCAAAGGCGCTGACGGGCGGCACCATGAGCCTGGCGGCAACCCTGGCGCGCGGCCATGTCTATGAGGCGTTCCTGTCGGATACTCCCACGGCCGCCCTGATGCATGGGCCGACCTTCATGGGCAATCCGCTGGCCTGTGCCGCCGCCAATGCCTCGCTCGACCTCTTCGAGCGTGAGCCACGCCTGGCGCAGGTGGCGGCGCTTTCTGCCCGTCTTGCGGCGGATCTGGCGCCCCTCACCGGCCTGCCGGGGGTGGTGGATGTGCGGGTCAAGGGCGCCATGGGGGCGGTGCAACTGCAAAGCCCGGACATTCCCTGGTTCCGAGCGCGCTTCCTGGAGGAAGGGGTCTGGATCAGGCCCTTTGGTGACATTGTCTATCTGATGCCGGCCTTCACAATTCCGGATGATGAGCTGTCGCAGCTGACCGGGGCCATGGTGAAGGTGGTGCATGCCTATTCTGATCGGCTTGCCCCTTAGCCGAACCTTGCTTCGCAGGCCCCCGTCAGCTAGAAAACGGCACCCCTCGCAACACCCGGATCCCGACCATGGCTGCCTATCAGTACGTCTATGTGATGAAGGACCTGTCCAAGAGCTATCCGGGTGGGCGGCAGGTGATGAAAAACATCTGGCTGTCGTTCCTGCCGGGCGCCAAGATCGGCGTGCTGGGTGCCAATGGCGCCGGCAAGTCGACCCTGCTCAAGATCATGGCGGGCCGCGACACCGAATTTCAGGGTGAGGCCTGGGCGGCTGAGGGCGTGCGCATTGGCTTCCTTACCCAGGAACCCGAACTCGACCCCACGCTCGACGTGATCGGCAATGTGATGCTGGGCGTTGCCGGCACCCGGGCGCTGCTGGACCGGTTCGATGCGGTCAACATGCGCTTTGGCGAAGAGCTGACCGACGACGAGATGAACGACCTGATCGCCGAACAGGCGGACCTTCAGGAAAAGATTGACGCGCTGAACGCCTGGGAACTGGACCGTCAGGTCGAGATCGCCATGGATGCCCTGCGCTGCCCGGCCCCCGATGCCGATGTCACCAAGCTGTCGGGTGGTGAGCGTCGCCGCGTGGCGCTGTGCCGCCTGCTGCTGGAGCGGCCGGACATGCTCCTCCTCGACGAGCCCACCAACCATCTCGATGCCGAGTCCGTCGCCTGGCTGGAGCGCTTCCTCGAGGAATATCCGGGCACCGTGGTGGCGGTAACCCACGATCGTTACTTCCTCGACAATGTGGCCGGCTGGATCCTTGAACTCGACCGTGGCTCGGGCATTCCGTGGGAAGGTAATTACTCTTCCTGGCTGGAGCAGAAGCAGAAGCGGCTGGAGCAGGAAGGCAAGACAGAAGAGGCCAAGCAGCGCTCGCTCGACCGCGAGTTGGAGTGGATTCGCTCCAGCCCGCGTGCCCGTCAGGCCAAGTCGAAGGCGCGTATTGCGGCCTATGAAAAGCTGCTGGACGACACGGGCGAGAAACTGGGCGGTGCCGCACGCATCGTCATTCCGCCAGGCCCACGCCTTGGCAGCCTGGTGATCGAGGCCGAACACCTCTCCAAGGCCTATGGCGAACGCCTGTTGATCGACGACCTCACCTTCAAGCTGCCGCCGGGCGGCATTGTTGGCGTGATTGGCCCCAACGGCGCCGGCAAGACCACCCTTTTCCGCATGCTGACCGGGCAGGAAGTGCCCGACCAGGGCGAGATGCGCGTGGGCGAGACGGTGAAACTCGGCTATGTCGACCAGAGCCGCGACAGCCTGAATGCCAATGCAACCGTCTGGGAAGAGGTTTCCGGCGGGCTCGACATCCTGCAGCTTGGCAAGCGCGAAATGCCCAGCCGCGCCTATGTTGGCGCTTTCAATTTCAAGGGTGCCGACCAGCAGAAGAAGGTTGGCCAACTCTCTGGCGGTGAGCGTAACCGCGTGCACCTCGCCAAGATGCTGAAGGCTGAGGCGAACCTGATTCTCCTCGACGAACCGACGAACGATCTCGACGTGGAAACCCTGCGCGCCCTGGAAGAGGCGCTGCTGGATTTCGGCGGCTGCGTCATGGTGATCAGCCATGATCGCTGGTTCCTCGACCGCATTGCCACCCACATCCTCGCCTTCGAGGGCAACAGCCATGTGGAATGGTTCGAGGGCAATTTCCAGGACTATGAGGCCGACAAGAAGCGCCGCCTGGGCGCCGATGCCGACCGCCCGCACCGCATCAAGTACAAGCCGCTGTCACGCGTCTGACCGGGGCAAACAAAAACGCCGCGCTGGGGGATTACTCCAGCGCGGCGTTTTTTGTGGTTGGGATTGGAATGCCCCGCGTTTGCCGCAGGGCCGGGTGTCCTCAGCCCTGTTCGTTGACGGCCGCCACCTGATCACGCAGGCGCGTGATCAAGGCGTCCACCGTGCCGCCACCGCTCTGGATGACGGAGCCAAACTCGCTGCGCTGTGTCAAAGCCATGGACACGCCACCAATCACCACATCGATGATCTTGAAGCCGCCCTCAGCCCCTGTAACCACCCAGTCGACCTGGATCGGCGGTGTGCCGGCGGCAGGCTGGTTGATCCGGCTCTTGACGATGGTCCGGCCTTCTTCGCCGGGGGTCGAGCCGATGACATCAAGCGTCTGGCCGGCATAGCTGGTCAGGCGGGTGTTGTAGGTGCTGACCACATAGTCCTGGAACACCTGCTGATAGGCGTCCATTTGCTCGGGCGTCGCACTGCGTCCATAGCGGCCCAGAACGAACTTGCCGATGGCTGGCACGTCGAAATGGTTCACAAAGATGACGTGGAACTGCTGTCGCCGGTCTTCTGTCGCCAGGGACTTGTCCGACAGAATGCCTATGGCGCGGCTGCCAAGGTCGGCGATGAAGTGGCTCGCTGGATCGGCCGCATCGGCAAGCGCCGGACGGACCGAGCAGAGGGCCGCCAGCATAAGGAACGCGGCCCCAATAAGGCGATTGATACGACCAGGCATCTTGAAAGTCCGGGCTTTCCTGAGATCGGATAAGGGTGCGGCTGCGGTCCTGGCCTTAGGGTGTGAGCTGGGGCGCGGCGCCAAAGTCCGAGGCAGTCGGGCTTGCCATCACATAAGAGGTCTGCGGGGCGGTTTGTTCCAAAGACGCCTGAGGCGCAGACGGCGTCGCGCTGCCGTTGACGGGCGCAAGGGTGGCGGGCACCTCATCCTTGCCGGCAGCCTCGATTGAGGTCACGGGCATGAACGGCTCGATGCTGCTGGAGCCACCATAGCCAGGCGCTGCCGGTGACGCGGTCCCGTTGGAAATCTCGGCATTGCGGTTCTGGCGATACAGGCTGCGGACCGCCGCGTAGAAGTCGAGCGAGGTCTTGCGGAGATCAGCGATGGTATCAAGGTTGTTCGAACGCGAGTTCGTGATGCCAAGCGCGGTATTGCTGTAGCCTGCGATCATGGCGTTGTGGCCACCAATCCAGGTGGTGGGGTCAATGACCATGTCGACCACACGGCCAGCCGCATCGCGGGGCGGTGCGGGGCCAAGGAAGGGGAGAACCAGATAGGCGCCTTCTGGCGTGCCATAGGTGCCCAGGGTCTGGCCAAAATCCTCATCGTGGCGCTGCAGACCCCAGACCTTGGCGGGGTCATAAAGACCGGCCAGACCAATGGTGGTGTTGGAGGCAAAACGCACAAGCGAGGTACCGGCCCGGCCAAAATTGCCCTGGGCCAGATCATTGCCGAAGGTCACCGGCTCGCCAAGGTTCGCCATGAAATTCGTCACCCGCTCGCGCACATAGGACGGCAGTGCCCAACGATAGCCGCGGGCCACCGGCGACAGCACATAGTCGTCGAGGGTGAGATTGAAATCGAACATGGAACGGTTGAACGGCTCGATCGGGTCGTTCGTCTCGTTGAATTCGGTGACGGCCTCAGGGTCGGACGAGGGCGGCGGCGTGGCGCAGCCAGCGAGCAACAGGGAGCCAGCGCCGACCACGGCAAGCGGGAGGGCGCGCGTCAGACCGGCAATCCACCGGGCAACTGTTGCAGCGTCAATACCGTCCACGATCCTGTTCATGATCTTGTACCCATCTAAGGCCCGACCCGGCCGAGTCCGCATTTCCAGCATGCTGACACCCTAGCCGCTTATAGTTAACCATCCCCTAACGACAAAACGCGCCTATGGACGGTAAGCCTCAAGCAGCCTGTTAAGCTTCAGCAACCACTTATTATTATCATAGGCCGTCGTGCTCTCCAACCGGCATGGATCACGGATTCCGGGAAACTTCACCGATCCTGAGGGAAGTGCACGTTTCCTGGGCAACCGGGTGTAAAACAGAGGGCTTGCGATACGATATAAAGATATGTTTATATCTGGTTATGCCGTTTTCATCGCGTCCAAGCCCCGCAGCCGACTTGTTTGGCGCCGAGAGGGAATCAGAGGGGGGGGATCCATCATCCCTTGATGCCCTGCTGGATGGGCTGCGCGCGGCGGGCGAGCCGACGCGCCTGCGCCTTCTTGCGCTGCTGGCCAAAAGTGAACTGACGGTTACTGAATTGACCCAGATCCTGGGGCAAAGCCAACCTCGCGTCTCCCGCCATCTGAAGCTGATGGCGGGCGCCGGGTTGATTGACCGCTTTCGCGAAGGCACCTGGGTATTTTACCGACTGGGCGACAAGGGCGCCGGGGCGGCTCTGGCGCGCGATCTCGTGCGCCTGCTGCCGCCAGGCGACCAGGGGCTCGCCCGCGATCTGGAGGGATTGGCCGGCATTGCCCGCACCCGGGCCGAAGCCGCCAATGCCTATTTTGCCGCCAATGCCGCCGACTGGGACCGCATCCGCTCGCTTCATGTCCCCGAGGCAGAGGTAGAGACAGCCTTGCTTGACCTGGCCGAAGGCGGCCCGGTCGACGAATTGCTGGACGTCGGCACCGGCACGGGGCGGATCCTTGCGCTGCTGGGGCCGCGCGCGCGGCGTGGGCTTGGTCTTGATCTCAGCCATGAGATGTTGTCCATGGCCCGGACAACGCTGGATGCGGCAGGCCTGCGCCACTGCCAGGTGCGCCATGGCGACATGTACCGGATGCCGCTTAATGCAGGTCAGATCGACCTGGCGGTCATGCACCAGGTTCTGCATTTCGCCCATGACCCTGGCCTTGCCGTTGCCGAGATCGGGCGCGTGCTGGCGCCGGGCGGCCGGGCGCTGATTGCGGATTTCGCCCCTCATGATCTGGAACTTCTGCGCGAGGTTCATGCCCACCGTCGCCTTGGCTTCACCGAGGCCGAGGTGATCGGCTGGTGTCAGGCTGCCGGGCTTGAGGCGCGTCTTGCCCGCCAGCTGGCGGGTAACCCACTTACCGTTTCCATCTGGGTGGCGACCAAGCCGCTTGCGTCCCTCCCATCTGTCCCAAGGGATCTGCCATGATCGTCCGTGGAGCCATCGGCCAGGGTCGGCCCCTGCCGGCCGAACCGCTACAGCGCTTTGACGTCTCTTTCGAGTTCTTTCCGCCCAAGACGGCGGAACTGGAGGAGAGCCTCTGGCGGGCGGTTGGCCGGCTGGCACCATTGGCGCCCCGGTTCGTCTCGGTCACCTATGGCGCTGGCGGTTCAACCCGCGAGCGCACCCATGCGACCGTGCGCCGGCTGATTGCCGAGACCGACCTGAAGCCGGCCGCCCATCTGACCTGCGTCGGGGCCTCCCAGGGTGAGGTGGATGACGTGGCCCGGGAATACTGGGACGCCGGCGTGCGCCATATCGTGGCCCTGCGCGGCGACCCGCCGGCCGACGCCGGCAGCTATGTGCCCCACCCCCAGGGCTATGCCAGCGCCGCCGATCTGGTGGCGGGCCTGAAGCGGGTGGGTGATTTCGAAATCTCGGTGGCCGCCTATCCGGAAATGCATCCAGAGGCGCGCTCGGCCGAGGATGACCTCGACAATCTCAAGCGCAAGCTGGATGCCGGTGCTACGCGTGCCATTACACAGTTCTTCTTCTACAACGATGTCTACCTGCGCTTCCTCGATCGCGCCCTTGCGGCTGGCATCGATGCCCCGATCATCCCCGGCATCATTCCGGTGACGAACTTTACCCAGATCCGGCGCATGTCGAAGATGTGCGGCACCAGCGTGCCCGGCTGGATGGCCGAACTGTTCGACGGCCTCGACGATGATGTGGAAACGCGCAAGCTGCTGGCCGCCATGATCGCTGCCGAGCAGTGCCGTGGCCTTGCCGCCGCCGGCGTGCGCGACATTCATTTCTATACCCTGAACCGGGCCGAGTTGACCTATGCCATCTGCCATGCCCTTGGCAAACGGCCCGCGCCCGCCGCCCGCCCTGCCTGATCCGTTACTGATTGGTCCCTGACATGAGCAATTTTCTCGACGCCCTCGAAAACCAGGTCCTGCTGTGCGATGGCGCCATGGGCAGCCGCGTGCAGGCCATGGACCTTGATGTCGTGCGCGATTACGACGGGCAGGAAAACTGCACCGAAATTCTCAACCGCACGCGGCCTGACGTGGTGCGCACCATCCACGAGGGCTATCTGGAAGCTGGCGCCGACATGGTGCAGACGAATTCGTTCGGCGGCTCCCCCATCACCCTGGCGGAGTTTGGGCTGGAGGATGAGGCGCTGTCGCTGAACCGGCGGGCTGGCGAAATTGCGCGCGAGGCGGTGGAGCGCTTTGCGGGCGATGGGCGCCAGCGTTTTGTGCTGGGCTCCATCGGGCCCGGCACGCGCCTGCCCAGTCTTGGCCACATCGCCTATGACCCGCTTGAGGCAGCCCTCGAGATCCAGGCGCGCGGCCTGGTGGAGGGCGGCGTGGATGCGCTGCTGATCGAAACCTGTCAGGATACACTCCAGATCAAGGCCGCCGTGAATGGGGCCAAGCTTGCCTTTGCGACGCTTGGGCGCAGCGTTCCCCTGATCGTGCAGGTCACGGTGGAGACAACCGGCACCCTGCTGGTGGGGGCCGACATTGCCGCTGCCGCAACGGTGATCCATTCCCTCGACGTGCCCATCGTGGGCCTCAACTGCGCCACCGGCCCCCAGGAAATGGCGGAGCATGTGCGCTGGCTGTCACAGAACTGGCCGGGCTACATCTCCATCCAGCCCAATGCCGGCCTGCCTGAACTGCACAATGGCCACACCCATTATCCTCTTGGCCCGGACGAGGCGGCGCGCTGGCTTGACCGGTTCGTGCGCGAGGACGGCATCAACATGATCGGCGGTTGCTGCGGCACCACGCCCGATCACACGGCCGCCTTTGACCGCATGCTGCGTGATCTGGCAGGTGGCGCGGCGCGGCCAACACCGGCCAAGCGCACCTCCATATGGATGCCCTCTGTCGCCTCGCTTTATGGCCAGGTGCCGCTGCGCCAGGAGAATGCCTATCTCTCCATCGGCGAGCGCTGCAATGCCAATGGCTCCAGGAAATTCCGCGAAGCCCAGGCTGCGGGCGACTGGGATACCTGCATCGCCATGGGGCGCGAACAGGTAAAGGAAGGCTCACACACGCTTGATGTGTGCACGGCCTATGTCGGACGCAATGAAATCTCGGACATGACCGAGGTGCTCAGCCGCATGCGCGGCAGCGTCGATGCCCCCGTGGTCATCGACTCAACCGAACTGCCCGTGCTTGAGGCAGCCTTCCGGCTCTATGGCGGCAAGGCTATCCTCAACTCGATCAATTTCGAGGACGGGGATGAACCGGCCGATCGCCGCCTGGCGCTGGCCCGCAAGTTTGGCGCCGCCGTCATCGCGCTCACCATCGAAGAGGCCGGCATGGCCAAGACGGTGGAGGACAAGCTGCGCGTGGCCCGCCGTCTCTATGACGTGGCGGTGAACCGCCATGGCCTGCCGCCGTCCGACCTGATGTTCGATCCCCTTACCTTCACGATCTGCACCGGTAACGAGGACGACCGCAAGCTTGGGCTGTGGACCCTTGAAGCCATCGAGGCGATCGCCACCGACATGCCCGAATGCCAGATCATCCTGGGCCTGTCGAACATCTCCTTTGGTCTTGATGCCGAGGCGCGCCATGTTCTGAACTCGGTCTATCTGGATCACGCCCTGAAGCGTGGCCTGACGGGTGCCATCGTGCACATCTCCAAGATCATGCCGCTCCACAAGATCCCGGCAGAGGAGGTGCAGGCGGCCGAGGATCTGATCTTTGACCGCAGGCGGGAGGGCTATGACCCGCTGCAGGCCTTCATCGCGCTGTTCACCGACCGCAAGTCCGGTCCCAAGGAAGTGCGCAAGCGGGCGGAGACCGTTGAAGAGCGCCTCACCAACCGCATCATCGATGGCGATCGCGTCGGCATCGACGTCGATCTTGAGGAAGCGCTGCTGGCGCACCCGCCGCTCGACATCATCAACACCTTCCTGCTCGACGGCATGAAGGTGGTGGGTGAGCTGTTTGGTGCCGGCAAGATGCAACTGCCCTTCGTGCTGCAATCGGCCGAAACGATGAAGGCGGCTGTCGGCTTCCTTGAGCCGCGCATGGAGAAGATCGAGGGCCAGGAAAAGGGCACCATCGTGCTGGCCACGGTGAAGGGGGACGTGCACGACATCGGCAAGAACCTGGTGGATATCATCCTTACCAACAACGGCTATCGGGTGATCAACCTTGGCATCAAGCAGCCGGTGCAGGCCATCATCGATGCGGCAGCGGCCAACAAGGCTGATGCCGTCGGCATGTCGGGCCTCTTGGTGAAGTCCACCGTGATCATGCGCGAAAATCTGGAAGAGATGACGCGCCAGGGCCTTGCCGTGCCCGTTCTGCTGGGCGGTGCCGCGCTGACCCGCAAATATGTCGAAGAAGATTGCGTGAACGCCTATGCCTCCGGGCAGGTGGCCTATGCCCGCGACGCCTTCGACGGCCTCGACCTCATGGCCAAGGTCGTGAACGACAACTTCCAGGCCCATCTGGACGAGGCCCAGCGCAAGCGCGCCGGTCGACCGTCGTCGACCAAGATTCTGGGTGCCGCACGCCCCGATGCTGGTGAACGGCCGGTGGATATGGAGGAAACCCGCCTCCGCCGCGACCAACTGGCGGCTGGCGTACAAGTACCCCCGCCGCCCTTCTGGGGCGCCAGGGTCATCGACCATGTATCTGCAAAGGCGCTGGTTCCCTATCTGTCAGAGACCATGCTGTTCCAATACCAGTGGGGCTTCCGCAAGGCCGGAAAGGATCTGGAAGATTACAAGACCTGGGCCTCGCGCGAAGTGCGCCCAATCCTTAATCGCATGGTGGAAACCGTGATTGCCGAGGGAATCCTGTTGCCCAAGGCCGTCTATGGCTATTGGAAGGCCGCCGCCGAGGGGAACGACGTGGTCCTCTTCAATGAGGATGGCAAGACCGAGGTGGCGCGTTTCAAATTCCCCCGCCAGGGGCGGGCAGGGGGCCTGTGCATCGCCGATTTCGTACGTGACATCAGCCATGCCGAGCGCGATGTGATCGGCCTTCAGGTTGTCACCATGGGCGAGCGTGCCTCGGATGTGGCGCGGCAATGGTTCGCGAACGACCGCTATCAGGATTACCTCTATCTCCACGGTCTGTCAGTGGAGATGGCCGAGGCGCTGGCGGAATATGTTCACCGTCGCATCCGGGGCGAGTTGGGCTTCAGCCATGAGGATTCCCGCGACATGAGCGAGATGCTGAAGCAGGGCTATCGCGGCAGCCGCTATTCCTTTGGCTATCCCGCCTGTCCCAACCTGGCTGACCAGCGCATCCTGCTGAACCTGCTGGATGCCGGGCGCATCGGGGTGAACATGGCCGACGAGGACCAGCTGCATCCCGAGCAGTCGACCTCTGCCATCGTGCTTCACCACCCCCAGGCGAAGTATTTCTCCGTCTGATGCTCAGGGGCTGCCGTGGCCTGATGGCCGCAGCAGCCCCGCACACGCCTACCAGGGCAGGATCTCACCGTCATAGTTGAAGAATTTTCCGGTATCAGACAGGGTTACGCCAGAGATTACCTTGCGCATGGCGGTAACGCTTTCTTTTGGTGACAGGGGGGCTTCCTTGCCGCCCATATCAGTCCGTACCCAGCCGGGATGCATTACCACAGAGGTAACATTCTGCGCAGCCACATCGATGGAGATGGCCCGCAGGCTGGCGTTCACGGCGGCCTTGGTGGCGCGATAGGCGTAATAGCCACCGGCCATCATGTCACCGATGGAGCCCATGCGGCTGGTGATGGTCACCACCTTGCCCTTCACCTTGGCCAGATAGGGCAGAAAGGCCAGCGTCAGACGCACCGGCGCAATGCTGTTCACCGTGAAGGCATCAAGCCAGGCCTGCTGGTCAACGCCGCTCAGATCCTGCACCGGCGGGCCATAGACGCCTGCATTGTTGATCAGCAGATCAAGCGACATGCCCCGCAGGTCATGCGCCAGCCGCGCCGGAGCCTCCGGGTCCATCATGTCGAGGACATGGGGAACGATGTTGCCGTTCGAGGCCGCAATGGCCTCACCAAGGGCGCCGCTGGCGGGATCGCGGGCACAGGCATGCACCACCCATCCGTCCGCCACATATTGCCTGACGAGTTCAAGGCCCAGCCCGCGTGAGGCGCCCGTTACAAGACAGGTTCTTCCAGGATCGCGCAACGACATGATCGGCTCCGTTGGTCGTTGAAGTGAAAAGGCGTTTGTATGTTCTCGATCGTCACCGGGCCTTGCCAAAGCCGCCGCCACCCGGCGTCTCGATGACAAAGGTGTCGCCCGGCATCACCTGGACCTCGGCCGCTGCACCGAGCACCGTGGTTGTTCCATCGGCACGCTCCAGGCTGTTGCGGCCCACGGCCCCCGGCCCGCCGCCCGCCATGCCAAAGGGGGCGATGCGACGGTGGGTTGAAAGAATACCGGCCGTCATGGCCTCGCGAAAGCGGATCCGCCGCACCACGCCGTCACCACCATGATACTGGCCCCTGCCGCCAGAGCCCCGGCGGATCGAGAAGCCGTCCACCAGCACCGGGAAGCGCCACTCCAGCACCTCCGGGTCGGTCAGGCGGGAGTTGGTCATGTGGGTCTGCACCGCGTCACAGCCATCGAAACTCGGCCCTGCGCCTGAGCCACCGGCGATGGTCTCGTAATACTGCACCCGCTGGTTGCCAAAGGTGAAGTTGTTCATGGTCCCCTGGGCTGCCGCCATCACGCCAAGGGCGCCATAAAGGGCATCGGTCACCGCCTGGCTGGTCTCCACATTGCCGGCCACAACGGCGGCAGGCGGCCTGGGGTTCAACATGCAGCCAAGGGGAACGATGATATCGAGGGGTTCGAGGCACCCGGCGTTGAGGGGGATGTCGTCGTCCACCAGGGTCCGGAAGACATAGAGGACGGCCGCCTTGCAGACCGCAAGCGGCGCGTTGAAGTTGGTGGGCACCTGGTCGCTTGTGCCCGTGAAGTCGATCCGCGCCCGGCGCGCCGCATGGTCCACGGTTATGGAGACGGCGATGCGCGCCCCGTCGTCCAGTTCCTGGACAAACTGTCCATCCTTCAGCACGTCGAGGACACGGCGCACGCTTTCAGCCGCATTGGCCTGGACATGGCCCATATAGGCCTGCACCACCTCAAGTCCGAACTGGGCCACCATGGCGCGCAGATCCTGGGCGCCCTTCTCGCAGGCGGCGATCTGTGCCTCAAGATCGGCCAGGTTCTGGGCCGGGTTGCGGGCGGGCCAGGCACCGCCTTCCAGAAGGGTGCGCATCTCTTCGGCCTGGAAGCGGCCATGGCGGACCAACTGGAAATTGTCGATCAGCACACCCTCTTCGCCCACACTGCGCGAGTTTGGTGGCATGGAGCCCGGCGAAATGCCGCCAATATCGGCATGGTGCCCGCGCGCCGCGACATAAAAGAGGATGTGCGCTGTGCCGGTTGCTGCCTCTGCCCTGTCAAAAACGGGGGCCACCACGGTGACATCGGGCAGATGGGTGCCGCCATTATAAGGTGCGTTGAGAACGAACACGTCACCTGGCCGCATGTCGGGATTGTTGGTAATGACTGTGGTAACACTCTCACCCATGGAGCCAAGGTGGACCGGCATGTGGGGCGCATTGGCAACCAGCCCGCCCTGACCGTCAAAGATTGCGCAGGAAAAATCCAGGCGTTCCTTGATGTTCACGGAATGGGCTGTTTTTTCCAGCGTCAGGCCCATCTGCTCGGCCACCGCCATGAACAGATTGTTGAAGATCTCCAGCATCACCGGGTCAACACGGGTGCCGATGGCAAAGCTGCGGGCAAGGGGCACGATGCGTTCCAGCAGCAGTTCGCCGCGCGCCAGCATCCGCGCCTGCCAGCCGGCCTCCACCACATTGGTCCCGTGGTCCTCCACCAGAATGGCGGGGCCAGACACCGTATCGCCGGGCACCATGGCCTGGCGGTTGATGACGGGCGCCTCATGCCAGATGCCCTGGCTGAAGAACCGCGTGCGGGAGGCCTCGGGGGGCAGGCCCGCCGCGCGGTCAGCCAGGGCAGGAGGTTCATCGTCCACGCTGGCCGCCTGGCCGATGGCTTCAACCGATACCGCCTCCACCAGCACATGCTTGGCCTCGGCAACAAAGCCATAGCGCTGATGGTGCGCCGTCTCGAAAGCGGCCTTCATTTCGTCGAGCGCGCCGGCGGGCAGGATCAGGGCGCTGTCGGTCCCCTCATAGCGCAGGTGGGCGCGGCGCAGCACACGGGTTTTCTCTGCCGTCGTGCCCTGGCCAATGACCTGGGCCTTTGCCACTTCTGCAAGTGTATCCAGCAGGGTGTGGAGGCGCGGCATCAGGCCAGGCTCCAGCCGCGCCTCAACGGCCTGTTCGCGCATGGTGGTGATATCGGCCAGACCCATGCCATAGGCGGACAAAAGTCCGGCCAAGGGGTGCAGCAGCACCCGGGTCATGCCCAGCGCATCGGCCACAAGGCAGGCATGTTGCCCACCCGCGCCGCCGAAACAGGCAAGGGTGTAACGGCTTACATCATAGCCGCGCGCAACCGAGATCTTCTTGATCGCATTTGCCATGTTGTCCACGGCAATGGCAAGGAAACCATCGGCGACGGCCTCAGGCGTCCGGCTGGTCTGGGATGATGCGGCGATGCTGGTCGTAAGGCTGGCAAAGCGGATTGCCACCGCCTCGCGGTCGAGGGGTTCGTCGCCGCCAGGGCCAAAGACAGGGGGAAAGAAGGCGGGGTCAAGCTTGCCCACCATCACATTGGCATCGGTCACCGTCAGGGGGCCGCCGCGCCGATAGGCGGCAGGCCCTGGATTGGCACCCGCACTCTCTGGCCCCACGCGGAAGCGGGCGCCATCAAAGGCGAGAATGGACCCGCCGCCGGCGGCAACCGTATGGATGGCCATCATGGGCGCGCGGATGCGTACGCCGGCAACCTGGGTCTCGAACGTGCGCTCCAGCGTGCCGTCATAATGGCTGACATCGGTGGAGGTGCCCCCCATGTCGAAACCGATGATGCGGTCCTGCCCGGCGGCGTGGGAGGTGGCAACGGCACCCACCACCCCACCGGCCGGACCAGAGAGAATGGCGTCCTTGCCCTGGAACAGCCGTGCGTCGGTCAGCCCGCCATTGGACTGCATGAACATCAGGCGTGTCTCGCCCAGTGCGGACGCCACCTGGTTCACATAGCGACCAAGGATGGGCGAGAGATAGGCATCCACCACGGTGGTATCGCCCCGTCCCACCAGCTTCATCAGGGGGCTGACCTGATGGCTGACCGAGACCTGGGCAAAGCCTGCGCGCCGCGCCGCTTCGGCAAGGGCAGCCTCGTGGGCGGGATAGCGGTAGCCATGCATCAGCACGACGGCGCAGGCGGCAAAGCCGGCCCGCACGGCCTCGGCCATGGCGGCCTCGGCCGCGGCCAGATCGAGGGGCACCAGCACCTCACCCTCGGCGCTGAGACGTTCGTCCACCTCGATCACCCGGCTGTGCAGCAGTTCCGGCAGGATGATGTGGCGGGCAAAGATGCGGGGGCGGTTCTGATAGGCAATGCGCAGCGCATCGGCAAAACCGCGCGTGGTCACCAGTACCGTCGGCTCTCCCTTGCGCTCCAGCAGGGCATTGGTGGCCACGGTGGTGCCCATCTTCACGGCGGAAATGGCGTTGTCCGGAATGGGTTCATTGGCTTTCAGGCCAAGCAGGTCGCGGATCGCCGCCACAGCTGCATCCTGATAACGCTCGGGATTTTCCGACAGGTACTTGGCCGTCACCAGGGTGCCGTCGGGTCGCCGGGCGACGACATCGGTAAAGGTGCCGCCCCGGTCGATCCAGAACTCCCAGGCACTGTTGCCGGGGGGGCAGGATGTTTGTCCACTGGTGCTTGTCATGATTGCGTGCCGCCGG
This sequence comes from Acetobacteraceae bacterium, assembly GCA_947379865.1. Taxonomy (GTDB): domain Bacteria; phylum Pseudomonadota; class Alphaproteobacteria; order Zavarziniales; family Zavarziniaceae; genus CANCOY01. Next base: position 31,826 of record CANCOY010000007.1, on the reverse strand, counting down.
CCTCAGGATGCGCTGATCCTAGCCGATCCCGTGGCAGCCGGCACCGGCTGCAGCGGTGCCGGCGCTCTTGTCTCGCTGGGGTCAGTCCTCGTCGTCTTCGGCGGTGCCGTTCATGCCCGATGTCAGAAGTTCGGCTTCCTCATCCAGAATCATTTCTCCGAATTCGGCCCCGCCGACCAGCCCGGCCTCCGGGTTGCCAGAGAAATTGTTGAGGGTGCCGGCGATCAGGTCGTGGGTGCTGACATCAAACAGCACACCAATACTGGCCTCGAACCCGGCCGAGAGGACGTCGAGCACAAAATCATTGCGGCGCGGGCCCGCACTCAGAATCACGGCGCCACCGGCTTCCGAGGTCCATTGTTCCAGGACCATGCTGTCGCCCTCGGCGCCGCCCGCGTCATTGGCGGCTTCGCTGCCTTCATGGCGGACAATCCAGTCCTCGTAACGCTCCGCTACCGCATCATCAAGAAAGATCAGCTCAAGCGCCGCTCTTGCATTGTCAATCCAGCGATAGGTGAGGGTGTCCCTCAGGGGGTCGCCGACCCATTCAACCGGGCCATCGCCAACTTCGTAATCGCCCATGAGCGGCCTCCGGCCATCATAATTTTCCAAGCGCCAGTTTGAGCATCTTTTTGCGCTGCGAAAAAGCCGCAATTGGGGTGGAAACTGCGGGCAGCCCTGCATCCGGGGGCTGTGCCATGGCGCATGGGGGAGTTTACTTGTTATGTTTACTGCCGTCCTGGGCCGCTCGCGCCCCGGTTTCGAGCTTGCGCGATTCATGATGACGATCTGGGGGAAAATACTTGGCGGCGCCGCAGGCTTTGCCCTGGGCGGCCCGATCGGCGCGCTGGTTGGCGGCCTTGCCGGCCATGCGCTTGACGTCATCCGCGAGGAGGGCGTGCCCGAGGGGCTTGGCGACCAGGTTTCCGACGGAACCCGTCAGATTGCCTTTACCATTGCGGTGATTGCCCTTGGCGCCAAGATGGCCAAGGCCGATGGCGTCGTCACACCGCCCGAGGAGGAGGCCTTTCGCCAGGTCTTTCAGGTTCCTGAGCACGAGGCACGCAACGTCACCTATATCTTCGATCTCGCCAAGCAGGACGTGCTCGGCTTCGAGGCCTATGCGGGCCAGGTGGCAAGCCTTTTTCAGGACCGCCCCGCCGTGCTTGAAGACCTGCTCGACGGCCTCTTCCACATCGCCAAGTCAGATGGCGAGGTCCATTCGGCCGAACTTGCCTATCTGGCTTGCGTGGCAGAGATCTTTGGTTTCGATGCCGCACGTTTTGCCCAGATCCGTGCCGCACACATGGGGCGGGATGCCGCCGATCCCCATCTCATCCTTGGGCTTGAGCCGGGGGCAAGCAGCGACGAGGTCAAGGCCGCCTGGCGCCGTCTGGCCCGCGCCCATCACCCGGACAAGCTGATTGCTGAAGGCATGCCCCCGGAATTCGTCGCCATCGCCAACGACAGGCTGGCGCGCATCAATGATGCCTATGACCGCATCATGAAGGCGCGGGCGCCGGCCTGAAGCTGGCAGGTGTCTAGGTCTTGCGGAAACGCGCGGCGGCGGTGCGGAACTCTTCTGTGGTCAGGGTGAAGGCAAGCTGATCGCCATCCATGTGGCTGATGGGCTCGTGCAGGGCATTGGCGACGGCGTTGATGGCGCGCTTGGTCATGCGCACGGGCAGGGCCGGCATGGCGGCGAGCGAAGCCGCCCAGGCCCTGGCACGGGCAAGCGCCTGCCCATCCGGGGCCAGTTCGTCCACGAATCCCCAAGCATCCGCCGTGGCGGCCGAAATGGTTTCGGCCAGCATGACCAGACGTTTGGCCTTTGCCGGCCCCATCAGGGCGACAAAGCGGGGCAGGCTTTGCCAGCCCATGCTCATGCCAAGGGCGATTTCTGGCACCCGCAGCCGGGCACCTTCGGCCACGATCCTGAAGTCACAGGCGGCCGCAATCGCCATGCCGCCACCAATGCAATGGCCCTTGATGACCGCAAGGGTGGGGACGGGGATGGCCTCGATGGCGGCGCAGGCGCGCGGGCCAAGCAGGGTCGAGCGGGGTCGACCGGCAGACCCCTTGGGCGCGGTTTCGCCCCGCGCATTCAGGTTCATTCCGGCCGTGAAGTGGCTTTCCCCGCCGATGATCAGGGCGGCGCGCAGGTCGTCGCGGTCCTCAAGCGCGCGGGCGGCATCGACGAGGCCCGCTAGCAGGGTTTCGTCCAGCAGGTTCAGGGCCTTTTCCGAGCGGAAACGGATCTCGATGATCCCGTCGGCCTCATATGTTTCAACCCGTGATGTCTCGCTCGCCATGCCATCCTCCCCATGCGCCGTCCAGCAGCGTTCACAGGGGTGATCATAACCGCAAGCGCGCCCGGGGCGAGGATGCTTCCGGCAGGGACTGCCAGCGTGCTAATTAGCAGGCATCCATGAAAGCTGATGCGATGACACTCGAATGAAACCGGCGCACCTTGCCCTCGTGCTCCTGGTGAATGCTGTCTGGGGCCTCAGTTTCATGGTGGCGAAGATCGGCCTTGGCCAGATCCCACCGATCCTGTTTGCGGGCCTGCGCTTCATGCTGCTGGCGGTGCTGCTGGCGCCCTTGTTGCGCTGGCATGCGGGGCAGATGCGCTATGTCGTGGGCATTGCACTGCTCGCCGGGGTGCTGCATTTCGCCATGTTCTTTCTGGCCCTGGCGCTGGGGCGGAACATTTCGTCCATCGCCATCGTTGTGCAGTTGAACGTGCCCTTTGTGGCCGTCCTCTCGGTCTTCTGGCTGGGGGAAGAGGTGCGCTGGCGGCGCTGGCTGGGCATTGGCCTTGCCTTTGGCGGGGTCGCCTATATGGGCTTTGAGCCCACGCTGTTCGACCATCTGCCGGCCCTTGCCGCCGCCATCGCTGGCGCCCTGATGATCGCCATTGCCACCATCTTCATGCGCAAGGTAACCGGAATCGGCGTCTTCCAGATGCAGGCCTGGATCGCTGCCATCAGTGGCCCCGGCCTGTTCCTGATCTCGGCCGTCTTTGAGCATGGCCAGGTGGCGGCCCTTGCAAATGCTGACTGGCGGGGCTGGGGGGCGGTTGCCTATACGGTGTTTGCCACCTCGCTGATCGGCCATGGCGGCATGTATTTTCTTGTCCAGCGCTATCAGGCCAGCCAGATCTCGCCCATGATGCTTTTGGCGCCCGTCATTGGCGTTACCAGTGGCGTTACCATGATGGGGGATGAGCTGACCCTGCGCATGATCCTGGGCGGCATCGTCACCATCGCCGGCATCATGATCATCACCCTGCGCGAGCGGCAGCTGGGCGTGCCGGATGCGCCCAAGATCGCCCCCTGAAGGCACCCGCCATGCCCGTGCCCCCCACCATGATCCAGTTGCCCAGCCCCAACCATGATGCCCGTCCGCCCGGGCAGGCCGTGGATATTCTGGTCTTGCACTATACCGCCATGGCCGATGCCGCCGGGGCCCTTGCCATCCTGCGCAATCCCGACGCCAAGGTGTCGGCCCATTATCTGATTGATGAGGATGGCACCATCTATCAGATGGTGCCTGAGGCGCGGCGGGCCTGGCATGCCGGCGTCTCGCATTGGGCCGGGGCGAGCGATATCAATGCGCGCTCCATCGGGATCGAACTGGCAAATCCGGGCCCAGGCCCCAACGCCCGGCCCTTTGCCGAGCCGCTGATGCAGGCGCTGGAGAAACTGGCTCACGACATCCTTGGGCGGCACCCCATCCCACCCGCCCGGGTGCTGGGCCATTCCGATGTGGCGCCGGCGCGCAAGCAGGACCCGGGGGAGACATTTGACTGGCGCCGCCTGGCAGCGGCCGGCATCGGACTGTGGCCAACGGATGTGCGCCCGCTTGCCGCCCAAACCCTTGGGCCGGGGGACGTGGGTGAGGCTGTTTCCGCCCTGCAGGTTGAACTGGCGCGGTTCGGTTTTGGGGCGGTGAATACCGGCCACTATGATGCGGCAACGGCGGAAATCATCACGGCCTTCCAGCGCCACTGGCGCCCCGCCCGGGTCAGTGGCATTGCCGATGCCCAGACGCAGGATCTGCTGGCTGCCCTGATTGCCGCCTCAGGTTAAACGGGCAGACGCGCTGCGGCGTAGTTGCGTGCCAAGATGAAATCGCCGCAGGCTGATGGTTCCATCGGTCTGCCGAAGAGATAGCCTTGGGCCTGACGGCAGCCGTTCGCGTGCAGGAAGTCCCGCTGCGCTTCGGTTTCAACGCCTTCTGCAACCACGCTGGCCTTGAAGACAGACGCAAAGCCCAGCATCGTCTTGAGAATCTCTGCTCCTCTGGACGTTTCCATGCCGTTGACGAAGCTGCGATCGATCTTGATCGTGTCAAAATCCCAGAGGCCAAGGCCCGACAGGGATGAATAGCCGGTTCCAAAATCGTCAATGCTGATGGAGGCCCCCAGGGCCTGAAGCTCTGCCAGAGTGACACGCACCTGATCAGGATTGCGGATCATTGTCGTCTCGGTGATTTCCAGCTTCAGCAGTTCAAGGGGCAGCTGGGCCTGGTGGGCTTCGGTGACCGTGGCCACCAGCAACTCGGGCCGCTCAAACTGCCGGCCTGATACATTGACGGCAACGAAGGTGATGAGATTTCCCCCGTGCCGCTCCCGCCATGCCGCGATCTGGTGCAGGGCGGCCAGGATAACCCAGTTGCCAATGGGGATGATAAGGCCCGATGCCTCGGCCTGATCAAGGAAGGCGGCAGGCGCCAGCAGGCCGTGCACGGGATGCTGCCAGCGCAGGAGCGCCTCCACGCCCACCACCGTTTCCCCTTGAAGGTCGACGATCGGCTGGTAATGCAGCACAAACTGATTGAGCTGGAGCGCCGCCTTGAGATCGGAGGCAAGAGCCCGCTCCCGTCGTCTCCGGTCTGATAGCGATTGTGACCACTGGATGTGCGCTTCCGGCCCTTCCACCTTGGCAGAAGCGAGCGCCATTTCTGCATCGCTCAGGATCTGTTCGCCACTTTCATGCCGCGCATGCAGGATCACACTGCCCATCACGGCCCCAAGCCTGATGATTGCGCCAGCGATTTCGATGGGGGCAGCAATCGTTGCCAGCACGCGATTGGCGAGGACGGCACAGTCGAACTTGCCGTTGCCCGGATAGACAAGCAGGCCGAAGGTGTTGCCGTCCATCCGGGCAACCAGATCGACCGACGTTCGTCCGCCCCGGCCCTGGCGCAGAACCTGCCGCAGGCGTCCGGCTACCGCCCGCAGTACCTCGTCCCCCACATCAACACCATGAGCATCGTTGATGGAACTGAAGGTGCTGATATCGACGAGAAGGGCGACCATGGCCCCCTCTGCCAGTTCTGCATCTTCAAGGGATCGCTTGAGGCGCGCGGCAAAGCTGCGCCGGTTGGCAAGGCCGGTCAGGCTGTCCTTGCCCTGGGCGATTTCGGCCGCGTGGAGATCACCTGTGACACCTCTCTGCCGATGCACCTTTCCAAGGTAAATGACGAGGCCAAGGCAGAGCAGGCTTGTTAGCCCGGCAAGCAGTTGGAAACTGCGGCCGCCTGCGTCCTGCCACAGGGTGGCCAGTCCCCAGCTTGCGCCAAGTGCCAGCACCGCGCACGCCGCCAGCGTCAGACGCCTCGCCGAGCCCAAATCTGCGCTGGATTCCGATGTGGAGGCGGGCGTGGGTGACAATGCAATCTCCGGTGATGTTCTGGTTATCCATACTTTCGGGCATAGCCGTTAACGAAGCCTTGACGCGGCGTCCCGCGGGGTCCACACGGGGCGCGTCAGATGGCCGGACGGCCGCCGCCGGGTGCAAGCCTGGGGGAGGAAAGTCCGGGCTCCACGGAAACACGGTGCCGGGTAACGCCCGGCGGGGGCGACCCCAGGGAAAGTGCCACAGAAAACAGACCGCCTGCCCCGCGCAAGCGGCGCCGGTAAGGGTGAAACGGTGCGGTAAGAGCGCACCGCGATCCCGGCAACGGGATCGGCACGGCAAACCCCACCGGGAGCAAAACCGAATAGGGGTGGCACGTCGGGCTTGCCTGACAGGTCGGGGATCCGGACCGCCACCCGGGTTGGTTGCTTGAGGGATCCGGCAACGGATCTCCTAGAAGAATGGTCGTCTCCGCTTCGGCGGAACAGAACCCGGCTTACAGGCCATCTGACGTTTATCCCCCCCAATACGCCCATTTCCCCCTGCTGCGGCCCGCTTTCCATTCTCGCCAATCACCTGGCCTGACCCCGTCGCGCGGGCGCTTATCAAGAACATTACAAGAACAACTTGCGCGATCGGGGTTCTGGATTCCCATGCCAGGGGGTCTCGGGCGTCCTTTTTCTCTCTACGACGCTTCGCCTCTGGGGTGAGGAGTTTGAGAACATTTACAGAAAATCCGGTATTTATACTTCTGCATCCCATTGACGCCCATATCCTCCCATGATATCCCAATTCATCCCAAGGCCCGGCGATTTTCATCCATCGCCTGGATAGACGGGTTACTCGGATGGAGAGGTGGGGGGATTGGGCCGGTGCCGATGTTCCTGTCCACATACACCAACAAGGTGGACAAGAAGGGCCGCGTCTCCGTGCCCGCGCCATTCCGCGCGACCGTTTCCTCTCAGGATTTCAATGGGATAATCGCCTTCCCGTCGCTCAAGCATGCAGCGATCGAAGGCGCTGGAATGGATTACATTTCCCGCCTGACCCAGCTGATCGACGACCTGCCGCCGTTCTCTGATGCGGCCGATGCCTTCTCGTCGATCCTGGCGTCCTGCCACCAGCTGGCCTTCGATCCGGAAGGCCGGATCATGCTGCCGGACGAGTTGATCTCCGTTGCCGGAATATCCGAACACGTCTGTTTCGTTGGCCGTGGGCAGACTTTCCAGATCTGGGAGCCTGCGGCCTGGAAAATTGCCGAGACAGAGGCTCGCAGCCTGGCCCGCGCCCAGCGCGACCGCTTGCACTGGCCATCTGCCACCTCGAAGCCCGGCGGATCCGATAACCAGGGCGGGGGGCAGTCATGACCCTGCCTGATAGCACGCCCTCTCCCCATCGCTCGGTCCTGCTGGACGAGGTTCTGGCTGCTTTGGCGCCCCGGCCTGATGGCATCTATGTCGACGGCACCTTCGGCGCCGGGGGCTATACCCGGGCCTTGCTGGAGGCTGGCGTCGCCCATGTCTTTGCCATTGACCGGGATCCTTCGGCGCTGGCCTTTGGCGCGGCCCTTGGTGCCGACCACCCTGGCAGGCTCACGCTTGTCCATGGTCGCTTTGGCGACATGGCGGCGCTTCTGGGACAGCATGGGACGGTCGCCATCCACGGCATTGCCCTCGACCTGGGCGTCTCCTCCATGCAGTTGGATGTGGCCGAGCGGGGTTTCTCGTTCAGGCTCGACGGGCCGCTCGACATGCGCATGGAGGGTGGCGGCGGTGGCCCCAGTGCTGCCGACGTGGTCAACAGCGTCGAAGAGACGGCCCTTGCCAACATCATCTGGCGGCTGGGCGAAGAGCGCATGGCCCGCCGGATCGCCCGGGCCATTGTCGAGGCGCGGGCGGTTGCCCTCATCGACCGGACCGGTCGCCTTGCCGATATCGTTGCCCGCGCCATGGGCCCAAAGGCCCTGGGCGAGCGCATTCATCCCGCCACGCGCACCTTTCAGGCGTTGCGCCTGCACGTGAATGACGAACTCGGCGAACTGGAGCGCGGCCTGGCCGCGGCCGAGCGGCTGCTGGCCCCGGGTGGGCGGCTGGCGGTTGTGTCTTTCCACAGTCTTGAAGACCGCGCGGTGAAAAGCTTTCTGCGGACGCGTTCCGGTGGCCCTGGTGCCCCCTCGCGCCATGCCCCTGTCGCCGTGCGTCGTGCGCCGTCTTTCCGGCTGCTGGCTGCCGGTGCAACCAAGCCGTCAGATGCCGAGACCTCGCGCAACCCGCGTTCCCGCTCGGCCCGCCTCAGGGTTGCCGAACGTACCGAGGCGGCCGTCTGGGATAGCTCAGGGGGGGGCCTGGCATGACCCGTCTCCTTACCGCCTTCGGTCTTGTGCTGGCTGCTGCCGCCTCCATCGGCCTCTATCAGGTGAAGTATCAGGTTCAGGACATGGAGCGGAACCTGGCTGCCATGAAGCGCCAGATCGTGCATGACCACGAAGAGATGCAGGTCCTTGACGCTGAATGGAGCTTCCTGAACCAGCCGGAACGGCTGCAGGATCTGTCGCGGCGATATCTGGCTCTGGTGCCCATCAGGGCATCGCAGATGGCCTCGATTGAAAGCCTGCCTCCGCGCGGCGCGCCGGTCCTTGCTGCTGCACCTGGGCCTGCGTCCGCCCCATCCCCGGGCAGTTCCCCGGCGCTGACACCCTTGCCGGCACCCTCGGTCCCGCGCACCCCGCCTGCGGCACCACCAAGTGCCCAGTTGCCCGCAGCCCCGCCGCCGGCAGTGCGCCCCCCATCCTCCGGGTTTAGTGCCCCGGCGGGTCAGGCATTGATGATCAGCGGCGGCACGGCCACCAACGAAGATATCACCCCCGTAACCATGGGGGATGACGAATGAGCTGGCGTGACGCCCCCCGCAGCCCCGACCGTGCGCCCAACCAGGTGCATGTGCCCGAAGGTGCGCGTGAGACGTTTCCGCTGCGGCGCCGTGTGCTGCCCATGGACGGCGTGGCCGGTCAAGCTATCGAGACGGCACGCAACCGGCTCATCGTGACGGCCGCCCTGTTTGGCCTGTGCTTCATCGCCCTGGGTTTCCGGCTGGTTGACCTTTCCCTGTTCCAGGGGGCAGAGGTGGCCGCACACGCCCACCGCACGCCGGCCAAGCTTGCGGCCAGGGGCGATATCGTTGATCGCAACGGCGTGCTGCTGGCGACCAATCTGGATACGGCTTCCCTCTATGCCGACAGTACCCGGATCATCAATGCTGGCGATGCGGCCTCGGCCCTGGTTACGGTTCTGCCCGACCTCAGCCGTGCCGATGTTGAGGCCAAGCTCTCGTCGGGCAAGTCCTTCATCTGGCTGAAGCGCAATCTCTCGCCGCGCCAGCAATGGGAAGTGAATGCCCTGGGTCTGCCGGGTCTCGCCTTCCAGCGCGAGGAGCGCCGGGTCTATCCTTATGGGTCGCTTGCCTCCCATGTGCTTGGCCTGGTCGATGTCGACAACAAGGGTCTGGCCGGCGTTGAAGCCTATTTCGACGAAAAGCTGGCCGACCCGGCACGGGTTGCCCAGCCCCTGACACTCTCCATCGATGTGCGTGTCCAGCATGTGCTGGCCGATGAACTGGCTGGCGCCATCAGCCGCTTCAATGGCATTGGCGGCGCTGGCGTCGTGATGGATGTGCAGACGGGCGAGATCCTCGCCATGGTCTCCCTGCCGGATTTCGATCCCAACGACCCGGCAGCCGTGCCGCCTGAGACCAGGTTCAACCGGGTCAGTCTTGGCGTCTATGAAATGGGGTCGACGTTCAAGACCTTCAACACGGCCCTCGCCCTTGAAACCGGCAGCGCCACCCTGGCATCACGCTATGATGCCAGCCATCCCCTGCAGGTTGGCAAACATCTGATTTCGGACTCGCATCCCCAGAACAGGGTGCTGACGGTGCCTGAAATCTATATGTACTCGTCCAATATCGGTTCCGTCCGTATGGCGCTGGATGCCGGCACGGCCGCCCAGCAGGCGCTGATGAACCGGCTGGGCATGCTGCGCCGGACCTCTGTGGAACTGCCGGAACGTGGCATGCCACTGGTGCCAAAGCCCTGGCTTGAGATCAATACCATGACGATCTCGTTCGGGAATGGTATTGCCGTAACCCCGCTGCACCTCGCGACCGGGGTCTCTGCCATGGTCAACGGTGGGGTTCTGTTGCCGGCAACCCTGCTGAAAAGCGACCATGCCAAGGCGCCGTCGGGCATGCGTGTGGTCTCTGAAAAGACCTCGGAGTCCATTCGCCGCCTCATGCGTCTCGTGGTCATGCGCGGTACCGGCAAGAAGGCCGAAGCTGACGGCTATCTGGTGGGCGGCAAGACAGGCACGGCGGAAAAAACCGGTGCCAATGGCGGTTACGCCCATAAGTCGCTGCTTTCGTCCTTTGTTGCCGCCTTTCCGATGACGTCGCCGCGCTATGTCGTGCTTGCCATGGTTGACGAACCGCGTCCCAACAAGGACTCGGCGGGCATGGCAACCGGCGGCTGGGTGGCGGCTCCTGCGGTTGGCAACATAATCATGCGCATCGCCCCCATGCTTGGGGTTGAGCCCGTGGACGAGAAGTCCCCCGTCATTACCGAGGCGATGTACGTGCCCATGCAGGGCGAGGGGGCGGAATGAACGCAACCTGCCGCCTTGACGACCTGATGCCCGGGGCCACCATCATCGGCGACGGCGCCCTGGCCATAACCGGTCTGAGTGCAGACAGTCGCGCGGTGAAACCCGGTTACCTCTTTGCCGCCCTGTCAGGCGTTCAGGCCGACGGCGCAAGATATCTGGATGATGCACTGGCGCACGGCGCCGTCGCGATTCTTGCTGCGCCCGGCGCCGTTGCAGCCCGTCCTGGCCTGACCATTGTCACCGACGAGGATCCTCGTCGCTGTCTGGCTCTGGCGGCCGCGCGATTCTTCCCCCGCCAGCCAGCCACCGTGGTTGCGGTGACGGGAACCAATGGTAAGACCTCCGTTGCCCAGTTTGCCCGCCAGATCTGGGAGGGCATGGGGTCTCAGGCTGGTGCAATAGGTACACTTGGGGTGACATACGCAGGCGGTGAGATGCCGCTTGGCATGACCACGCCTGATCCGGTGGCATTGCACCAGGTCCTTGATGATCTGGCCACGCGTGGCATCAGCTGCGTTGCCATGGAAGCGTCAAGCCATGGCATAGACCAGCGTCGCCTTGATGGCGTGCATCTGGCGGCCGCCGCGCTGACAAACATCACCCGTGACCATCTCGACTATCATGGCACTGTCGCCGCCTATTGGCAGGCCAAGCGCCGCCTGTTTGCCGAGTTGCTGCCAGCCGGGGCAACCATTGTGGTGGAAGCCCTTTCGGGGCGGGTCGATGAACTGGCCGCCCTTGCCAGCGAACGAGGCCTGGGCCTTGTGACCGTGGGGACACCGGAGGCTGATCTGGCCCTGCTGGAACAGGCACCCAATGCCGTGGGTCAGCGCCTGCGCATCGGCTGGAAAGGCCGTGAGCAGACTGTAAACCTGCCTCTGGCAGGTGCCTTCCAGGCCTCCAACGCTCTTGTGGCCCTGGGCCTTGTCCTGGCGACGGGTGGGGATCCGCAGGCCGCGATTGCCACACTGGAGAAACTCCGCGGTGTTCCCGGCCGGATGGAACATGCAGCTTTGCATCCCTGTGGTGCGCCGGTCTATGTGGATTATGCCCACACGCCCGATGCCCTCATGACGATTCTCAAGGCGTTGCGCCCACATGCACGCGGCAAACTTGTTGTTGTTTTCGGCGCTGGCGGCGACCGCGATGCTGGCAAGCGTGCCGAAATGGGGGCGGTTGCCAAAGCGTTCGCCGATACGCTGATTGTCACCGACGATAATCCGCGTTCAGAAGATCCTGCCACCATCCGCCGGGCGATCCTCTCCGGGGCTCCCGCCGCAATTGAGATTGGCGATCGCTCTGCGGCGATCCGCACTGCGGTCTCGCTCCTTGAGACAGGCGACATTCTTGTCATCGCCGGCAAGGGACATGAGCAGGGTCAGACCGCAGGGGGTGTGACAAGGCCATTCGATGATCGTGACGAGGCCCGCGCCGCCGTCGCCCAGATCAGGGGGGAACAGCCATGATGGCGCCACTCTGGACCACCGACGAGATTGCCGATGCAACCGGCGGCCATGCCCGCCGCGCCGCCGCCATCTCTGGTGTTGCCATCGATGGACGCAGCGTTGGGCCCGGCGACCTTTTCGTGGCCCTGCCGGGAACCGTCGCTGATGGTCATGAATTCGTCGCCCAGGCCTTTGCCAATGGCGCCGCTGCCGCCCTGGTTTCGCGCCGGCCACCCGATGTCTCGGAAGCGGTTCCCCTTGTTCACGTGCCCGACACAATGAAGGCCCTTGAGGCCCTGGGAATTGCCGCGCGTGCCCGCATCCCCGGCGGCACCGCCCCCATCGCACCTGCAGACGGGGCGCGTATCATTGCGGTTACAGGCAGTGTCGGAAAGACAGGCACGCGTACCGCCCTTGAGCATGTCCTTGCGGCGCAGGGCCATACCCACGGCTCGAAGGCATCCTTCAACAATCACGTTGGCGTGCCATTGAGCCTTGCGCGCATGCCGACCAACACCCATTTCGGTGTCTTCGAAATGGGCATGAACCACGCGGGCGAGATTGCCCGCCTGACCACCATGGTCCGGCCGCACGTTGCCATCGTCACCACCATCGAGGCGGTACATCTGGAGTTCTTTTCCTCGGTTGAGGAAATCGCCGATGCCAAGGCGGAAATCTTCATGGGACTGGAGCCTGGCGGTGTTGCCATCCTCAATCGTGACAATGCGCATTTTGATCGCATCGCGGCGGCAGCACGGGTTCATGGTGCCCGTATCGTTACCTTTGGCTCAGATCCCCAAAGTGACGTGCGCCTGATTGATTCTGCGCTGACCCCGAACTGTTCCTGTGTCTCGGCTGAGGTTCACGGCATGCGCCTTGCCTACAAGGTGGGTGCACCTGGCAAGCATTGGATCATGAACAGCCTCGCCGTGCTGGCGGCTGTGGAAGCGGTGGGCGGTGATATCTCACTTGCCGGCCTTGCGCTTGCCTCGGTTGAAAGCCCTGAGGGGCGCGGCAAGACACGCGCCATCAGCGTCGCTGGTGGCGTCTTCACGCTGATCGACGAATCCTACAATGCCAGCCCCGCCTCCATGCGCGCCACTTTCGATACGGTGGGCCGCATTACACCAGAAGGCCGTGGGCGGCGCATCGCCATTCTTGGCGACATGCGGGAACTGGGGCCCACGGCGCCAGACCTTCACGCCAGTCTGGCGACCGCACTGACCGATGCACATTTCGACCTTGTCTTCACGGCGGGCTCAAACATGGCCTATCTGCATGATGCCCTGCCGCCCCTGATCCGGGGGCTCCACGCTGCGACTTCAGCCGAACTGGCGCCGCTTGTTGCCGGCGCCCTGCGGGCTGGCGATGTGGTGGTCGTGAAGGGATCTTTGGGCAGCCGCATGGGCCCGCTGGTTGACGTACTGGCCAAGGCCGGGGCGCCGCCCGCCGGCACCGCCACAGAAGCGGTGGAATAAAGCCATGCTCTTCAACCTCCTTACTCCACTGGCCGACGATATCGGCTTCTTCAATTTGTTCCGTTATCTGACGTTCAGGACGGGCGGCGCCGTGATGACGGCCATGCTGGTCACCTTCCTGCTGGGCCCGAAACTGATTGGCTGGCTGAAGCTGCGCCAGGGCAAGGGCCAGCCGATCCGTGACGATGGCCCGCAGAGCCACCGCCTGACCAAGCAGGGCACGCCGACCATGGGCGGCTTCCTCATCCTGATTGGCCTGGGCGTCGCAACCCTGCTGTGGGCAGACCTGACGTCGGGCTATGTCTGGTCGGTTCTGCTGGTCACCCTCGGCTATGGGTTGATCGGCTTCTGGGATGACTATCTGAAGGTCTCCAAGCGTAATCCAAAGGGTGTTCCCGGCCGGTTGAAGCTGGTGCTGGAGGTTGTCATTGCCCTGATTGCAGTATCCTGGATCATGACCCTCAGCGAGGCGCATCACGCAACTGCCCTCAGCCTTCCCTTCTTCAAGGATCTGCTGATCCAGCTGGGCTGGTTCTTCCCTGCCGTGGCGGTGTTTGTCGTGGTTGGCGCCTCGAATGCCGTCAATCTTACGGATGGTCTCGACGGGCTGGCCATCGTGCCGGTGATGATCGCGGCGGCGAGCTTTGCACTGATCTCCTATCTTGTGGGCAACGCGGTCTTCTCGAACTATCTCCAGATCCACGCCGTGCCCGGTGCGGGGGAGCTTGCGATTTTCTGTGGTGCGCTTGTGGGCGCGGGGCTGGGCTTCCTCTGGTACAACGCGCCGCCTGCCATGGTCTTCATGGGTGACACCGGCAGCCTTGCTCTGGGTGGTGCACTTGGAACCATCAGCGTTATCGTGAAGCATGAGATCGTGCTTGCCATCATCGGCGGGCTGTTTGTGCTCGAAACGGTTTCGGTGATCGTCCAGGTGATTTCGTTCAAGACGACCGGCAAGCGCGTGTTCCGCATGGCGCCGCTGCATCATCACTTCGAGCAGAAGGGCTGGGCAGAGCCGACTGTGGTCATCCGGTTCTGGATCATCTCCGTGGTGCTGGCCCTGATTGGCCTTTCCACCCTGAAGCTGAGGTGAGCCAATGATCCGCGTCGAGCAGTTTCGCGATCGCACTGTGCTGGTGTTCGGGCTTGCCCGCACCGGCATTGCTGTGGCGCGCGCGCTCGAGGCGGGTGGTGCCAAGGCTGTGGCCTGGGATGATGGCGCCCAGAGCCGTGCTGAGGCACAGGCCGCCGGTCTGTTTCTTGCCGACCCCGCAACACTCGACTGGGCACAGCTTGCCGCCCTTGTGCTGAGCCCGGGTGTTCCGCTCACCCATCCCGCACCCCATCCGCTGGTGCTTGCGGCACGGGCCGCCGGCGTCCCCGTTATTGGAGATGTGGAGCTGTTTGCCGGGAGCCCGGCACGAGGGGCGGCCCCCCTGGTCGGCATAACGGGTACCAACGGAAAGTCCACCACCACGGCCCTGATCGGCCACCTTGTTGCCACATCTGGCAGTGAGGTTGCGATTGGTGGAAATCTGGGGCGTGCCGTTCTCGACCTCGAGCCGGTGCCGGCATCTGGCGCCTATGTGATCGAACTGTCGTCTTTCCAGATCGATCTGACCTCAACCCTTGCGCCTGATGTTGCCGTTCTGCTCAACATCACCCCAGACCATCTCGATCGCCATGGAAACATGGTGGGTTATGCGGCCGTGAAGGAACGTCTGTTTGCCAACCAGCATGCTGGCCAGACAGCCATCATCGGTGTCGAGGACAGTTGGTGCCAGGCCATCGCAGACCGGGTTGAGGCGGGGCCTCAGCGCCTTCTGCGCCTGTCAACCGAGGGGCCGGTTGAGTGTGGCGTTTATGTTCTGGATGGCATGCTGTTTGACGCCATTGATGGGCCACCCGAAAAGATTGTCGACCTACGGACATTCAGCCGTCTGCCGGGTCGGCATAACTGGCAGAATGCTGCGGCGGCCTATGCGGCCGCCCGGGCGCTTGGTATCGGACGGGCAGCCATCCTTGATGGCCTTGCCAGTTTCCCTGGCCTTGCCCATCGCATGGAGCTTGTCGCCGAGATCGATGGCGTGCGCTTCATCAATGATTCCAAGGCAACCAATGCCGATGCAGCCGCAAAGGCGCTTGCCGCTTATCCTGCCATCTGGTGGATCGCCGGTGGCAAGGCCAAGGCTGGCGGCATCGAGAGCCTTGTTGATTTTTTCCCGGCTATCCGGCGCGCCTATCTGATCGGTGATGCGGCGCCAGCCTTCGCCCATACCCTGGCCGGCAGGGTAGCCTGCGCAGAGGTGGGCGACCTTGCCCACGCCGTTGCTGCTGCCTTTGCAGACGCCCGCCGCGTGCCAGGTGACAAGCCCGTCGTATTGCTGTCTCCGGCCTGCGCCTCCTTTGATCAGTTCAAGGATTATGAGCAGCGCGGCGACACGTTCCGTGCACTGGCGGCGGCGCTGGGGGAGGGCTCGGCATGACCGGCTTCACCCGTAGCGACACCAGCATTATCGGCCGTTGGTGGTGGACCATCGACCGTTGGACCCTGCTGGCCCTAGGTCTGCTCATCGGCGCCGGCCTTCTCCTCACCCTGGCGGCAAGCCCGGCGGTGGCCCTGCGCATCGGTGCCGACAGCTTTCACTTCGTTCACCGCCAATCGCTCTTCCTTGCGCCATCGCTGCTGGTGATGTTCGTGATCTCGCTGGCGCCCCCCCTGCAGGTGCGCCGCTTTGCCGTGCTCGCCTTCCTTGGTGCCTATGTGCTGCTTGTCGCCACGCTGTTTCTTGGCGCCGCGATCAAGGGCTCGACACGCTGGCTGGTGGTAGGTCCCCTGTCCATTCAGCCGTCTGAATTCATCAAGCCCCTGTTCATCGTGGTTTCGGCCTGGATGCTGGCAGAGCGGGTGCGCAACCCTGCCTTCCCGGGCGGCAAACTTTCGGCGGCCCTGTGGGCAGCAGTTGCCTGCCCGTTGATCCTGCAGCCGGATTTCGGGCAAACCCTGCTGATTACTGCGGTCTGGTGTGCGCAACTGTTCCTGGCGGGACTGCCGATGTTTGTGGTCATGGTCTTGGCCCTGGCTGGTCTGGCAGGCATTGTGGGCGGTTACTTTCTTCTGCCACATGTGGCCAGCCGGATTGATCGCTTCATCAGTCCGGAATCGGGCGACACCTTCCAGATCGACAAGGCCCTGTCGGCCTTCACCACCGGTGGCCTGTGGGGCCGTGGCCCGGGCGAGGGTGTAATCAAGCGCATTCTGCCCGACGCCCACACGGATTTCATTTTCGCTGTGGCCGGGGAGGAATTCGGCACCCTTGCCTGTGTCGTGCTGGTAGGTCTTTTTGCCTTTGTGGTGCTGCGCGGTTTCGCCCGGCTTCTGCAGGAAACTGATCCCTTTGTGCTGCTGGCCGGCGCCGGTCTTCTGATTCAGTTCGGGCTTCAGGCGGTCATCAATATCGGCGTGAACCTTCACCTGCTGCCGGCCAAGGGCATGACCCTGCCGTTCATCTCTTATGGCGGGTCCAGCCTGATGGCGCTTGCCATGGGCATGGGCATGGTTCTGGCACTCACGCGTGTGCGCCCCGGTCGCCCCGTCACGCTGGGGGGGCAGTCGCTATGACCTTGACCTCAGCCCACCCACCCCTCGGGCCGGTGGATATCGTGCTGGCCGCTGGTGGCACTGGCGGCCACCTGTTCCCGGCCCAGGCACTGGCAGCCGAGTTGCAGCGTCGTGGGCGGCACATCGTGCTGATGACTGATCGTCGTGGTGCAGACTATGAGGCCGCCTTTGCCGGTGTACCGGTGGTGGGCGTTGCCGCTGGAACCTTCGCGCGCGCTGGCCGCCTTGGCCAGATCCGGGTTCTCTTCGACATTGCGCGTGGCATTCTCCAGGCCCGCCGCCATCTCGGCCGCTTGCGGCCACGGGCTGTCATTGGCTTTGGCGGATATCCTTCTTTGCCTGCCATGGTAGCGGCCCTGTCGCTGGGCATTCCCTGCTGCATTCATGAGCAGAATGCCGTGCTGGGTCGCGTGAACCGCCTGCTTGCAAGCCGCGCCATAGCCCTTGCGGGCGCCTTGCCTTTGTCGACGGCACGCGACGCTGCCTTTGCCGCCAGGCTCGTCATCACTGGCAATCCCGTGCGCGAAGCCATTCTGGCTGTCGCTGGCACCCCTTATGTGGAGCCTGAGGTTACCGGGCCCCTCAACCTGCTGGTAACCGGCGGCAGCCAGGGTGCCTCTATCATGGGCGACATCGTGCCGGCTGCCTTGGCGGCCCTGCCTGAAACGCTGCGTGGGCGCCTGCGCGTAACCCAGCAGGTGCGACCCGCCGATCTGCAGCGCGTCGCCGCGTTCTACCGCAGCCATGGCATAGAGGCCGATTGCGCCGCCTTCCTAGCGGACATGCCCCGACATCTGGCAGATGCCCATCTGGTAATTGCGCGCTCTGGCGCGTCGACCCTTGCCGAACTTGGCGTGGTTGGTCGCCCGGCAATCCTGGTGCCGCTGCCCAGTGCCATGGACGATCACCAGACGGCAAACGCCCGTGCACTGGCTGCAGGCGGCGGTGCCTGGCTCATGCCGCAAGCGGATTTTACTGTCGATGCCCTGGCGCAGCGCCTGACACATCTTGCCAGCGCGCCATCCGAACTTGGCGCCGCAGCGGCGGCTGCCCTTGCCTTTGGCCGACCGGAAGCGGCGTCGCTGCTGGCCGATGTGGTTGAGGCTGTTGCCGGCAATGGCGCAGTCGGCCACCGGTCCCTGACGGCGGACCGTTCTGTTAACCAGCCAAGTCGCCCCCATAAGGGGATGCAGGCCAGCGCGGAGGAAGCAGCATGAGGGCCCTTCCGCATGATATTGGCCCCATTCATTTCGTGGGCATCGGCGGCATCGGCATGTCGGGCATTGCCGAGGTGATGCACAACCTTGGCTATCGCGTGCAGGGCTCGGATGTGGCGGATGGGCCGAATGTCCGTCGGCTGAGGGTGCAGGGGATCCCCGTGCTGGTTGGCCATCGCGAGGAGAACCTTGGCGAGGCCCGGGTTGTGGTCATTTCCTCTGCCATCAAGGCTGGCAATCCCGAGGTTGATGCGGCGCGCGCGCGTCTGCTGCCCGTGGTGCGCCGGGCCGAGATGCTGGCTGAACTGATGCGCCTCAAGTCGTGCATTGCCATTGCCGGAACCCATGGCAAGACCACGACAACCTCCATGGTCGCAAGCCTGCTAGAGGCAGCGGCCTATGATCCCACGGTGATCAATGGCGGTATCATCAATGCCTATGGCACCAATGCCCGTCTGGGTGCTGGTGACTGGATGGTGGTTGAGGCCGACGAAAGCGACGGCACCTTCGTCAAGCTGCCAGCCACCATCGCGGTTGTGACGAACATCGACCCTGAGCACCTGGATTTCTATGGTGACTTCGAGGCGGTGAAACGCGCCTTTCAGACCTTCATCGAGAATGTACCTTTTTACGGCTTTGCCGCCCTGTGCATCGATCATCCGGAAGTTCAGGCAATGATCAGCCGGGTGCCCGACCGCAAGGTCGTAACCTATGGCTTCAGTCCGCAGGCTGATGTGCGTGCCATCAACGTGCGCTTTGCCGAAGGCGGGGCACATTTTGACGTGCAGTTCCGCGACCGGGTAAGCGGTGTGGAACGCATTGTCGAGGGCCTGACACTGCCCATGCCGGGACGCCACAATGTCCAGAACAGCCTTGCGGTTGCCGTCATCGCCCGGGACATGGGGTTTGATGATGATGTGCTGCGCCGGGGGCTTGCCAATTTCTCTGGCGTCAAGCGTCGCTTTACCCGCACGGGCGAGGTGCGCGGTATCACGGTGATTGACGACTATGGCCACCATCCCGTGGAGATCGCGGCCGTTTTGGCAGCGGCCCGTGGCGCCTATTCCGGGCGGGTGATCGCCGTGGTGCAGCCGCACCGCTACTCACGGCTCAAGCATCTCTTTCTCGAATTCTGCACCTGCTTCAATGATGCCGACATCGTGATCGTTGCCGACGTCTATGCCGCAGGCGAGTCCCCCCTTGAGGGGGCCGACCGTGATCATCTCATCGCCGGCCTGCGCAACCATGGACATCGCGAGGTCCTTGGCCTCGACAGCCCTGAGCAGCTGGCACCGCTGATCGATCAGATCGCGCGATCCGGCGATCTCGTCGTTTGCCTCGGGGCGGGTAACATCACGACCTGGGCAAATGCCCTGCCTGCAGAACTGGAAGTCCTTCACGCCGCAGCTGCGCCAAGCACCGGGAGACAGCCATGATGCCTGCCCGTACGCCAACTCCCCAGTTGCTTGATCGTCTGCCACCCCTGCGCGGCCGTGTTTCCAGCCGCGTCTCGCTGGCGGCAATCTCGTGGTTTCGCGTCGGCGGTCCGGCCGAAGTCATGGTGCGCCCCGCTGATGTCGATGATCTGGCTGCATTCCTGCGCGACCGGCCGCGTGACGTGCCCCTGGCCGTGCTGGGTGTCGGCTCCAATGTTTTGATCCGCGATGGCGGCATCGACGGGATCGTGCTGCGGCTGGGGCGTGGCTTTGCCGGTGTCAGCGTGGAGGGCAATCGGTTGCGCGCGGGTGCTGCCGCGCTGGATGTGAATGTCTCGCTTGCAGCACGGGATGCGGGCCTTGCCGGCCTCGAATTTCTGCGCGGCATCCCGGGTACCATTGGCGGTGCCCTGAAGATGAATGCCGGCGCCTATGGTGGCGAGATCCGCGACGTGCTGGTTGAGGCGACTGCCCTTGATGCCGAGGGCCGGCGCCACGTCCTTTCGCCTGAAGACATGGGCTTTACCTATCGCCATTCCGCGATCCCCGACGACTGGATCCTGATTGAAGGCGTATTTCAGGGACACCCGGGGGATCCCATTGAAATTGGCGCCCGCATGGCAGCCATTGCCCAGGCGCGTGAGGATAGCCAGCCAATCCGTACACGCACCGGTGGCTCCACCTTCAAGAACCCGCCGGGTGTGCGGGCCTGGGAACTGGTTGATGCCGCGGGTTGCCGTGGAATGTCGCGCGGTGGTGCCCAGGTTTCGGAACAGCATTGCAATTTCCTGATTAACACAGGTGAGGCAACGGCAGCTGATCTTGAAAGTCTTGGTGAAGAGGTCCGCTGGAGGGTGCTCCAGACAAGTGGCGTGGAACTTGAATGGGAAATTGTACGTCTCGGTCGCCCCGCGCCCGTGGCTTACCGGCCCCACACGGATGAAAAGCCATGAGTAATGCTGCAGGTCGCCATGTTGCCGTCCTCATGGGAGGTCGCTCTGCCGAGCGCGAGGTTAGCCTCGTCTCTGGTGCGGGCGTGGCGCGGGCGCTTGTGGAAAAGGGTTATCGCGTGACAGGCGTTGATGTGGGTGCTGATGTCGCCCGCCAGCTTGAAGCCATTCGCCCTGATGTTTGCTTTAACGCACTGCATGGTCGCTGGGGTGAGGACGGCTGTATCCAGGGCCTGCTTGAGATGATGGGCATTCCCTATACCCATTCGGGCGTGCGCGCGTCGGCCAATGCCATGGACAAGCCAACCGCCCGTCAGATCTTTGGTGCTGCCGGCATTCCCGTGGCAGAGGGCCGTGTATGCACCCGCGAGGAATTGCTGGCCGGTGAGCCCATGGCCCGCCCCTATGTGGTCAAGCCGATCAACGAGGGGTCTTCTGTTGGTGTGCAGATCGTTCTCGAGGGTGAAAGCGATCTCTCGGGCCGCCTGGCCGACTGGCGGTTTGGGGCTGCCGTTCTGGTGGAGCGTTATATCCCGGGGCGCGAGGTGCAGGTTGCCGTGATGGGTGATGCGGTGCTGGGCGCCATCGAGATCGTCCCCCTTGGCCGCTTCTATGACTATGAGACCAAATATCAGGAAGGGCGCGCCCGCCACCTGATGCCGGCACCCATTCACCCTGCCGCCTATGCCGAGGCCTGTGAGTTGACCCTGAAGGCGCACCGGGTGCTTGGCTGCCGGGGTGTGACACGGGCCGACCTCAGATATGACGATACCGCAGGCGAGCCTGGTCGCCTCGTGATGCTGGAGATCAACACCCAGCCGGGCATGACCCCGCTGAGCCTGGTTCCGGAGATTGCAGCCCATCGCGGCATCTCGTACCCCGACCTTGTTTCGTGGATCGTGGAGGACGCGTCATGCGACCGCTAGATCCGCTCATCGCCGAAGGACCCATCCGGCGCCCGGCAAATTCGCGTGAGGTAGCGCGCCAGCGACTGCAGGGCGGCACCAAGCAGGCGCCGACAGCAATACGCCAGGTCGAGAAGCCCCTTGTCACGGCGGCCCCCGTGCGGCGCTGGGGAAGCCCTGGTCTGCGCCGCCGCATGCGCCTTGGCCTCGGTGGTCTTGGCCTCACGGCAGTTGCTGTTTCTCTGGCCTTTGGCGTTCCCATGGCTGGTCTCGGCAAGGTACAGGCAGGGTTGGAGAATCTGGCGGTCGATGCCGGCCTCAGCGTGCGGAAAATTACTGTTTCAGGCCGCATTGATACCTCCCGCGAGGACCTTATTGCGGCCCTTGGTGTCAAGCAGGGCGATCCCATTCTGGGCATCGATACCGAAGCGGTTCGTGACCGTCTGCAGCAACTTGGCTGGGTTCGCACGGCCTCGGTTACCCGCGTCCTGCCCGACACACTGCACGTGGCACTTGTGGAGCGCCGCCCGCTGGCTGTCTGGCAGACCAATGGCCGCCATGTGCTGGTGGACCGCGACGGCCATGTCATCGCGAGCCAGGCTGGCAAGATCGCCGGCCTGCCCCTGGTCGTGGGGGAGGGGGCGCCTGCCCACGCCGCCGAGATTCTTTCGGTTATCGCGCTTGAGCCAAAGCTTGCCGCCCTTGTGGTGGCTGCAGTCCGCGTGGGTGACCGGCGCTGGGACATTCGTCTGGGCAACGGCATCACCGTGCGTCTGCCGGAAGCCGACTACGAAGGGGCATGGCGCCGCCTGGCCGCACTTGAACGCTCACACGGTCTGACCGGACGGGCGATCGATGCCGTCGACATGCGCCTGGCTGATCGTCTGGTCATTCACATGCTGGATGACGCCATCAAAAGCAGGCTCGGACCTGCGAAGAACACCTAGGGGGATGTGATGGCACTGGCGAGGGGCGGTCTGATCGCAGCACTGGATGTTGGCACCACCAAGGTGTGCTGCTTCATCGCGCGCATCGAGACGCCTGGGCACCCGCGCGTCATTGGCATTGGCCACCAGATTTCCAAGGGCATGCGCGCCGGTTCGGTTGTTGACATGGAGGCGACCGAACTGTCGATCCGTGCGGCGGTGGATGCTGCCGAACGCATGGCTGGTGAGCAGATCCGCGAGGTCTTCGTCAATCTCTCTGCCGGCCTGCCGGACAGCCAGACATTTGGCGTCGACGTGCCCATCAGTGGCCACGAGGTGGGTGACCACGACATTCGCCGCGTGCTCGATCTCGGGCGTTCACGTGGGGATACCCCGGCGGACCGGGAAATCATCCACGCCATCCCCGTTGGCTATACAATCGACGGATCGCGCGGAATCCGCGACCCGCGTGGCATGTTTGGCGATCTGCTGGGCGTGGACATGCATGTGGTTACGGCAGCTGCCGGACCGGTGCGCAATCTTTCGGTCTGTGTGGCGCGCGGCCATCTGCGTATCGCCTCCATGGTGATGAGCCCCTATGCCTCGGGCCTTGCGACCCTCGTCGAAGACGAGATGGACCTTGGCATCACCCTGATTGATCTGGGTGGCGGCTCCACCTCCATGGCGGTCTTCTATGATGGCAGCCTGATACACTCAGGGGCGATTCCCATCGGTGGGGTTCATGTAACGAATGACATTGCCCGTGGTCTGCTGACACCCACGACCCACGCCGAGCGCATGAAGACCCTTTATGGCAGCGCCATGCCAAGCGTCAGTGATGATCGCGATTTCATCGATGTGCCCCAGGTTGGTGAGGCCGAGCACGAGGCGCCCAATCACGTGCCGCGCTCGCTTCTGAACGCCATCATCCGTCCCCGTATCGAGGAGACGCTGGAACTGGTGCGGGCGCATCTCAAGGAAAGTGGCTTCGACCAGATTGGTGGACGCAAGATCGTGCTGACGGGCGGTGGCAGCCAGCTGCAGGGCGTCAGCGAACTTGCCTCCATGATTCTCGACAAGCAGGTGCGGATCGGGCGTCCGATCCGTCTGGGTGGCCTTGCAGAGGCTGCGGGTGGGCCGGCGTTTGCGACCTGTGCAGGGCTTGTTGCCTATGCTGCGCGGGGGCCGGTTGAAGCAGCGCTTGGCGCACAACGGGTAACGGATGAGGAAACAGGCCGTGGGCCCTTCGGCAAGCTTGGCCGTTGGCTGAAGGCAAATTTCTGAGTCCGCAGTTAGAGAAGGCCGAAAGGCCGAAGTTTTTTAGGGAGCTGCGGCACCGCCCACATGCAAAGGCGGGGGGTGCTGGCGAGATCGGAAACGGGACACGCGTTCCAGGTAACAGGGAGATAGCCATGAGTCTGACCCTCAATGTGCCGCAGATGTCTGAGCTGAAGCCGAAGATCACCGTTTTCGGTGTGGGTGGCGCTGGCGGCAATGCAGTCAACAACATGATCGAGGCGCAACTGGAAGGCGTCGAGTTCGTGGTTGCAAATACCGATAGCCAGGCCCTGGCAGCGTCCAGGGCTGATCGGCGCATCCAGCTTGGGCGCGCCCTTACCCAGGGCCTTGGTGCCGGGTCCCGCCCGGATATCGGGGCCGCCGCCGCTGATGAGGCCGTGGACCAGATCCTCGACTATCTTCAGGGCAGCCACATGGTCTTCATCACCGCCGGCATGGGCGGTGGCACGGGGACTGGCGCTGCACCGGTGATCGCCCGGCTGGCGCGCGAGCAGGGCATCCTCACCGTTGGTGTGGTGACCAAGCCTTTCAAGTTCGAGGGCACCCATCGCATGAACCTGGCAGACCGGGGCGTTTCCGACCTGCAGCAGTATGTCGATACACTGATCATCATCCCGAACCAGAACCTGTTCCGCATCGCCAACGAGAAGACGACCTTCGCCCAGGCCTTTGCCATGGCGGACAATGTCCTGCACTCGGGCGTGCGTGGCGTGACGGACCTGATGGTGATGCCTGGCCTCATCAACCTCGACTTCGCCGATGTTCGCACGGTGATGAGCGAGATGGGCAAGGCGATCATGGGCACCGGCGAGGCCGCTGGCGAAAAGCGCGCCCATGAGGCCGCCGAGGCCGCCATCTCAAACCCGCTGCTCGATGAGGTCTCGATGAAGGGCGCGCGCGGCGTGCTCATCAACATCACGGGTGGTTCCGACCTGACCCTCTTCGAGGTCGATGAGGCGGCGGGCCGCATCCGCGAGGAGGTTGATCCCAACGCAAACATCATCGTTGGGTCGGCCTTTGACCCCACGATGGACGGGCGGATGCGTGTTTCCGTCGTGGCCACCGGCATTGATCTGGAGAGCCAGTACGTCTCCAAGCCGGAGATTGTCACCACGGCGACCGTTACCCCGATCCTGGAACAGAAGCCGCGCACCCCGTTCACTGGCAATGCCCCGCGCCCGCGCTATGCCGGTGGTGGACTGAGCCAGGGAAATGTGGCTGTGGCCATTTCGCCGATGCTGCGCCAGGAAGCCTCTTACGAGACCCAGCCTGTGGTCGCCTCAGCGCCTGCCGAGCCGGTGATGCGTGTTGTTCCCGATGCCCCGGCCCCCCAGCCCCAGGCTCTCCTCGATGAGGTGCCGGAACCGGCGGCGCGTGAACAGTTGGATGGCCATACGCGCTTCGACATGGCAGCTGCTGTCGATGGCTACAGACGGCCCCTTGCCGCGCCGCAGGTGGCTGCGCCGTCGCCTGCAGATCGGTTGGTCGCCTCACCGCCGGTAGTGGCCGATATCGCGGATACCTCTGATGCCCCCCGGGCGAGGCCGCGCAATCTGCGGGAGTTCTTTGGCATTGTCTCGCGCGGGCGCGCAGCCGAACCGCCCCGTGCGCCGGAGCCTTCGGCCCATCAGCCAGCACCACGCGTGGAGCCACAACTGCCAACCATGCGGCCTGATCCGGCCCAGCGCGTGGTGGCCCCCCGGGCCCAGGAAGACCAGTACGACATCCCCGCCTTCCTGAGGCGGCAGGCGAACTGAAGACTGCGCCTCTATAATGCTGACACGGTGCCCGGGCCTTGCCCGGGCATTTGTGTTTGAGGGGCAGGGGCGTGCCGCCTAAGATATTGGAGCGTAACGCCTTTCCACTGATGATCCTGTTAAGGGAGAGTAACAAAGCGTTATTTGTGTGGTGACGCAGTTCCCGGCTATCAAGAGGGTGAGGCAGAAGCATCAACGCCCTTTTGCAACAGTTGCGCATCCGGAACGAGGCACATCGTGGTCCCTTACGCCCGCCAACACACCCTGAGCCACGCCGTTACCTGCGCCGGCATTGCCCTGCACTCAGGTGCTGACGTGCACATGACCCTGCGGCCAGCCGCCGCAGGCACCGGGATTGTGTTCCGCCGGACCGATGTTGCGCCAGAGGCGGCCGAGATCCCCGCCCGCTTCGACCAGGTGGGGGACTGCACCCTCTCCACATCCATCCAGAATGCCAGTGGCACCCGCATCATCACCATCGAGCATCTGATGGCAGCGCTTTCCGGCGCCGGCATCGACAATCTGGTGATCGAGCTTGATGGCCCGGAAGTGCCGGCCATGGACGGCAGCGCCGCCCCGTTTCTTTTCCTGATCGAGGCCGCCGGCCTGGTTGCCCAGGATGCGCCCCGCCGTGCCATTCGCATCATGCAGCCTGTGCGCGTGGTCGATGGTGCGCGGTCGGTGGAACTGGTTCCCGACGATGGCTTCTCGGTGGAGTTCGAGATTGATTTTGCCTCGGCCGCCGTGGCGCGCCAGGCGGGCGTTTATGATCTTCGTGCCGCCGGCTTCAAGGCAGAGCTGTCGCGGGCCCGCACCTTTGGCTTCCGCCACGAAATTGACTGGATGCGTGGCCAGGGTCTTGCCTTGGGTGGCAGCCTCGACAATGCAGTGGTGGTTGACGGCGATGTGGTGATGAACGAAGGCGGCCTGCGCTATGCCGACGAGTTCGTGCGTCACAAGGCGCTGGATGCGGTGGGCGATCTCTATCTTGCAGGCGCACCGATCATCGGGCGTTTCCGTGGGCAGCGGTCGGGCCATGCCCTCAACAACCGCCTGCTTCGCAGCCTGTTTGCAATGCCCGGCGCCTTTGTGTGGACCACAAGCCCGGCTCCCGCGGGGCGGGGCGCAGGCGCCCAGATCCTTGAGATGTCTGCGGCCGCGCCCGCGTCTGCCTGATCATCTGCCGGATGCTCATCGGGGTGGGGCGGTCATAATACCGCGCCCCCCTGCCACATCACCGTTTCAGGTTTTCAGTCGACCGCGTCGCCGTCGACTTTTTCCGTCTCATCGCCCGACAACACCAGGCTCTTGATCAGACCAGCCAGCGCGGTGCGAATGGCGGGATCGGTGATCTCACCGAAATTGCGGGCGATCTCTATGGTTGATCTGTTGCGGCCGCCATGGGGCATGGGCCCGCTTTCGGCGACAGGGATGGTCCCGTCGAAAAAGAACGCCACGTCTGTCTGCAAGGCCCGGGATATTTCGTAAAGGCGACCTGCGCTGACCCGATTGGCCCCGGTCTCGTATTTCTGGACCTGCTGGTAGGAGATATCGAGCGTTGCCGCCAGATGTTCCTGCGTCAGACCAAGCATGGTCCGGCGTTCCCTGATCTTCTCACCAACATGATCGTCGACCCGTTTCGCCACGCGGGGCCGACCGGCTCTGGATTTGGTCAATGCCTACTCCCGGAACTAGAAACGCATACAACACAGGCCAGTTTAAGCCCAATTTGTGAACTGACAATACCGATAATTGGGGTTGTCACCCGGCTGTGCTTGGTCGGCATCATACCTCATTCCGATAAAAAGTGGGCGTCTTCCTCCGGAAAAGCCGCTGCCTTTTGCCCCATCACCCGGGGGCGGTGGTCGGTGGTTGGCGTGCCGGGGGCATGCTATAGGATCAGGGCTCCGCGCGGCCTGCGCGACTGAGTCGAGGGCCGAGACCTTGTCGTCCGCATTACGTTCTGTCGTCGCCCACGGGCGTAGCATCTTCCGCACCTTGACCCTGGCATCGCTTCTTGGCGGGGCCATGCTCCTGTCGGCCTGTGGGTCGAAGGACAAGGATTTCTATGTCGAGCAGCCGGTTGAGCCGCTTTACAACGATGCCATGGATGCCCTTGGCCGTCGTAGTTTCAGCCAGGCGGCCAAGCTTTTCGACGAGGTCGAGCGCCAGCATCCCTATTCGGTCTGGGCCACCCGTGCCCAGGTCATGGCGGCCTATGCGCACTATCAGGTCAACGAATATGACGAGGCCATCCTGGCAGCCCAGCGCTTCTTGCAGCTGCACCCGGGCAACAAGGATGCGGCCTATGCATACTACCTGATCGGCCTGTCCTATTACGAGCAGATCACCGACGTGGGCCGCGACCAGCGCACCACCGAAGATGCCCTGAAGTCCCTTGAGGAACTGGTGCGTCGCTATCCGGATTCGGCCTATGCTAGGGATGCCCGCCTCAAGATCGACCTCACCCGCGACCATCTGGCCGGCAAGGAAATGGCTGTCGGGCGCTATTACCTGAAGCGGCAGGAATATGTGGCGGCGGTCAACCGCTTCCGCACCGTGGTAGAGAAATACCAGACCACCAACCATGTGGCCGAGGCGCTGCACCGGCTGGTGGAGTGCTATCTCTCCCTTGGTGTCTCTACCGAGGCGCAGGCGTCCGCCGCCGTGCTGGGGCGCAACTATCCCGGCAGCGACTGGTACCAGGACAGCTACAACCTCCTTGCTGGTGCCCGCCTTGCGCCTGCTGAGGACAAGAAGTCCTGGGTCAGCCGCGCCTTCTCTAGCGTGTTCTGACAGGGGCGCCGCTGCCGTGCTCAGGCATATCGCCGTCCGCGACATCGTCCTGATCGACCGGCTCGATCTCGATTTCAGCCGTGGCCTCACCGTACTTACGGGCGAGACCGGCGCCGGCAAGTCGATCCTGCTGGATTCGCTTGGCCTCGCTCTGGGTGACCGGGCTGATTTTGGGCTTGTGCGCCGGGGCTGCGACCAGGGGTCGGTGGCCGCTGAATTTGCCGTCCCCCCTGATCACCCCGCCCGTGGCCTGATCGCCGAACATGGCCTCGACAGCGAGGATCCCGAGCGCATGGTGCTGCGCCGGGTCATTGGCAAGGACGGCCGGGGCCGGGCCTTCATCGATGACCAGCCCGTCAGCGTTGCCTTGCTTGCCCGCATCGGCCAGAGCCTGGTTGAAATCCACGGCCAGCATGACGAGCGCGGCCTGCTGGCCCCCGCCGGCCATCGTGCCCTGCTCGATGCCTTTGGTGGCCTTGCGCCCCAGTTGGCGACCATGCGCGCCGCCCATCAGGCGTGGGACGCCGCCGTAACCGCCCTTGACGCCGCCCAGGCCGAGCTTGAGGCCGCCCGCGCCGACGAGGACTATCTGCGCCACGTTGCCGCCGAACTCGACGCTTTGGCACCCGAACCCGGCGAGGAAGAACGCCTGGCCGCCGACCGTCACGCCCTGATGCAGGGCGAGAAACTGGGCGGCGATCTGGAGGAGGCCGCTGCCGCCCTCGACCAGAATGGTGGCATAGAGTCCCGCCTGCGCGGCATCCAGCGCAAGCTGGAACGGGTGGCCGAGCGCGCCGGTGGCCATCTCGACGCCGTGCTGGCCGCGCTTGACCGCGCCGCCACCGAAACCGGCGAGGCCGCCACCGCCCTTGATGTGGCGCGCCGCACCCTCGACCATGATCCCCACCGGCTGGAGCGGGTGGAAGAGCGCCTGTTTGCCCTGCGCGCTGCCGCCCGCAAGCACCAGGTGACCGTGGACCAGTTGCCCGCCCTTGCCGATCGCATGCGCAGCCGCATCGCTTCCATCGACACCGGCGACGTCCGCGTGCGCCAGCTGGCCGAGGCTGAGGCCAAGGCCCGCTTGGCCCGCGCCGCCGAGGTGGAAAGCCTGACCAAGGCCCGCCGCACCGCCGCCCTGCGCCTCGACAAGGGCGTGAATGCCGAGCTTGAGGCCCTGAAACTGGGCAAGGCAAACTTCCGCACCACGGTGGAGCCGCTCGCCGAGGCCCAGTGGACCGCTGATGGCGGCGCCCGCGTCGCCTTTGAAGTGGCGACCAACCCGGGCGCGCCCTTTGGCGGCCTGATCAAGATTGCCTCTGGTGGCGAACTGGCGCGGTTTATTCTGGCGTTGAAGGTCGTGCTCTCCCGCGCCGGCTCTGCGCCTACTCTCGTCTTTGACGAGGTGGACCGGGGCATTGGCGGTGCGGTTGCCGCCGCCGTGGGCGAGCGCCTGTCCCGCCTGGCTGAGGGGGCGCAGGTGCTTGTGGTCACCCACAGTCCCCAGGTGGCCGCGCGTGGTGCCAATCATTTCCGCATTGCCAAGGACGAGCGCAAGGCTGGCACCTTTACCCAGGTCAGCAGCCTGGCCGACCCTGCCCGGCGCGAAGAGATCGCCCGCATGCTGGCCGGTGCCGAGGTAACCGACGCCGCCCGCGCCGCCGCCGGCGACCTGATGGCTGCCAGCCAGAAATGAGCCCGCGCGATGCTACCAGCCTGGCCGTCGAACGCCTGAGCGTGCTGGAGGCGGAGGGCGAACTGGCGCGCCTCGCCACTGAAATCGCCGAGCACGATCGCCGCTATCATGGCGAGGACGCCCCCACCATCTCCGACGCCGCTTATGACGCCCTGCGCCAGCGCAATGCGGATATCGAGCGCCGCTTTCCCCAGCTGATCCGGCCAGACAGCCCTTCCCATGCGGTGGGCTTTGCCCCGGCCGGCGCCTTTGAGCCGGTCACCCATTCCCGCCCCATGCTGAGCCTGGAAAACGCCTTTTCCGATGGTGACGCGGGGGAGTTCGAGCAGAGCATTCGCCGCTTTCTTGCGCTGCCGGACGACGCGCCCGTGGCCTTTGTGGCCGAGCCCAAGATCGATGGCCTGGCCGTTACCCTGCGCTATGAGCGCGGCCGCCTGATTCAGGCCGCCACCCGGGGCGATGGCTTGGTGGGCGAGGATGTCACCCGCAATGTGGAAACCATTGCCGACATCCCCCGCCGCCTGGCTGGCCCCGACGTGCCCGAGACCGTGGACGTGCGCGGCGAGATCTATATGTCGCGCGCCGCCTTCCTCGCCCTGAACGAGGCGCAGGCGGCCGCCGGGCAAAAGCCCTTTGCCAATCCTCGCAATGCCGCCGCCGGTTCCCTGCGCCAGCTCGATCCGGGCATTACCCGCAGCCGGCCCTTGAGCTTCTGGGCCTATGCCTGGGGCGATGTGGTGCCAGCCCCCACCGGCCTGCACGCCGATATGCTGACGCGCTTTGCCGCCTGGGGCCTGCCGGTGAACCCGCTGATCCGGGTGTGCAGCGGCATTGCCGAGACCCTCGTCTTCTATCGCGATCTGGGGGCAGAGCGCGCCAGCCTGCCCTATGAGATCGACGGCGCCGTCTACAAGGTGAACCGGCTGGACTGGCAGCAGCGCCTGGGGCTGCGCAGCCGCGCTCCGCGCTGGGCCATTGCCCACAAGTTTCCCGCCGAACAGGCGCAAACAACGGTGGAGCGCATCGACATCCAGGTGGGCCGCACCGGCTCCCTCACCCCCGTGGCGCGGCTGGCGCCCGTGGGCGTAGGCGGGGTGATCGTCACCAACGCCACCCTGCACAATGAGTTCGAGATTGCCCGCAAGGACGTGCGGGTGGGCGACACGGTGATCGTGCAGCGCGCCGGCGATGTAATCCCCCAGGTGGTCTCGGTGGTGCTGGAGCGCCGCCCGGCTGATGCCGTGGCCTTTGTCTTTCCCGACCATTGCCCCGTCTGCGGCGCCCATGCCGCCCAGGAAGAGGGGGAGGCGGTGCGCCGCTGCTCAGGCGGCCTTACCTGCGCCGCCCAGGCGGTGGAGCGCCTGCGCCATTTCGTCTCCCGCGATGCCTTTGATATCGAGGGGCTGGGCGAAAAACAGGTGCGCGCCTTCTGGGAAGCCGGCCTGGTGCGCGGCCCGGCCGACATTTTCACCCTTGAGGCCCGCGACGGCGACCTCGACACGCCGCTCGCCAGGCGCGAAGGCTGGGGCGAGACTTCGGCCCGCAATCTCTTTGCCGCCATTGCTTCCAAACGCACCATCGCGATGGAGCGTTTCCTGTTTGCGCTGGGCATCCGCCATGTGGGGCAGAACAACGCCCGCCTGCTGGCCCGCCACTATGGCGCACTGGCCCCCTTCCGCGCCGCCATGGCCGCCGCTGAAGAGCGCGGGGGGGAGGCCTATGGCGACCTCGACAATATCAGCGGCATCGGCCCCGTGGTGGCAGAGGCCGTGGTGGACTTCTTTGCCGAACCCCATAACCGCACGGTAGTAGAAGAGCTTGCCGCCATCCTGAGCGTCGAAGACTTCGTCCAGCCGCTGTCCACCTCGCCCGTCACCGGCAAGACCGTGGTCTTCACCGGCACGCTGGAACGCATGACCCGCGACGAAGCCAAGGCCCGCGCCGAAGCCCTCGGCGCCAAGGTCGCCGGCTCCGTCAGCAAAAAAACCGACATCGTCATCGCCGG
>CANCOY010000006.1 GCA_947379865.1 Acetobacteraceae bacterium | reverse complement strand
CCCCACCTTGGCCCGCCCTGGCCCGCACCGAAATGGTGTGCAGATAGAGTCACATATGGAGTCGGTCCGAGATTGACAGGCGGTCGCGGCTGGCTATAGTGCGCGCCTTGTTCGCGACCGGCTGTTCCGTCGGGCGCGGCCCTTTGCATTCAGGTTCGGGCGTTGTCCGGGCCGCAGCACCAGGCGGGTTCCCATGTTCGCAGTCATCAAGACAGGCGGCAAGCAGTACAAGGTCGCGAAGAACGACGTCATCACGGTCGAGAAGCTGGAAGCCGTTGCCGGCGCTTCCGTCTCCCTGGATGAGGTCCTGATGGTCGGCGAAGGCGCCAGCGTCACCGTGGGTGCCCCCCGCGTGGTCGGGGCCATGGTCACCGCCGAAGTGGTCGAACAGACCCGGGGCGACACCATCATCATCTTCAAGAAGAAGCGCCGCCAGAACTACCGCCGCAAGAACGGCCATCGTCAGCACTTCACCGTGCTGAAGATTACCGACATCAGCGCCGGCGCCTGAGCCGCAGATAGCCTTTCGGGAGACATTCCATGGCCCATAAAAAAGCAGGCGGTTCATCCCGCAACGGCCGCGACTCCGCCGGCCGCCGTCTTGGCGTGAAGCGTTTTGGCGGCGAAGTCGTCAGCGCCGGCAATATCCTGGTCCGCCAGCGCGGCACCAAGATGCACCCCGGCCGCAATGTCGGCGTCGGTCGCGACCACACCCTGTTTGCCCTGGTCAATGGCGAAGTGCGCTTCGCCACCGGCAAGCTTGGCCGCACCTATGTTTCGGTTGATCCGGCAGCCCCGCCGGCAAGCGAAGCCATCCACTAGATCCCGCTGCACGAAGGTGAGGCCGGATCGGTCGCGATCCGGCCCCTTTTGGCCTTGGAGCGCCCCGGCCCGGCCACCCAGAAGGGGCCTGACCGGCCATGAAATTCCTAGACCAGGCCAAGATCTACCTCCGCTCCGGTAACGGTGGCGGCGGAGCCGTGAGCTTCCATCGCGAGAAGTTCATCGAATTCGGCGGCCCCGACGGCGGCGATGGCGGCCGTGGCGGCGACGTCTGGTTCGAGTGCGTCGACGGCCTCAACACCCTCATCGACTATCGCTATCAGCAGCATTTCAAGGCTGGCACCGGCACCCATGGCATGGGCCGCAATCGCTCTGGCCCCAATGGCGCCGACGTTGTGCTGCGCGTGCCCGCCGGCACCCAGATCATGGATGAAGACGGCGAGACGGTGCTGGCCGATCTGCCCAAGGTAGGCATGCGCGTGCGCTTCCTGAAGGGCGGCAACGGCGGCTTTGGCAATGCCTATTTCAAATCCTCGGTCAATCAGGCGCCGCGCCGGGCCAATCCCGGCCTTGATGGCCAGGAACGCTGGGTCTGGCTACGGCTGAAGCTGATCGCCGATGCCGGGCTTGTGGGCCTGCCCAATGCCGGCAAGTCCACCTTCCTTGCCCGCGTCAGCCGCGCCAAGCCCAAGATTGCCGATTATCCCTTTACCACGCTGGTGCCCCAGCTGGGCGTGGTGGGCATCGACACCGAAGAATTCGTGATGGCCGATCTGCCGGGCCTGATTGCCGGCGCCCACGAGGGTGCGGGCCTGGGCGACCGGTTCCTGGGGCATGTGGAGCGCACCAATGTGGTGCTGCACCTGATCGACGGCACGGCAGAGGACCCCTCGGCCGCTTATCGCACCATCCGGCGCGAGCTGAAGCTTTACGGCCATGGTCTGGCGGAAAAGCCCGAGGTCATCGGCCTGAACAAGGCCGACGCCATCCCGCCGGCCGAGCTGAAGACCAAGCTCGCCAAGCTGGCCCGCACCGCCCGCTGCCGCCAGGGCCAGATCATGGTGCTGTCCGGCGCCACGGGCCTTGGGGTGGACGAGGTGCTGCGCACCCTGCTGCACCCCATTCACGCCCGCCGCGCCGCCGATGCGGCCGTGCTCGCGCCCAATGTACCGGGCGCGGAGGCTGAGGGCTGGCGGCCATGAGTTCGCGGCTCGCTGAGGCACAGCGGATCGTCATCAAGATTGGCTCGGCCTTGCTGGTGGACCAGGAAAGCGGCGCCCTGCGCCGGCCCTGGCTTGATGCCATGGCGGACGACATTGCCGCCTGCCGGGCCCGTGGCCAGGAAGTGGTGGTGGTCTCGTCCGGCGCCATTGCGCTGGGCCGGCGCCAATTGGGCCTGGCGCCTGGCCCCCTGCGGCTGGAAGAAAGCCAGGCGGCGGCGGCCACCGGCCAGATCCGCTTGGCCCATGCCTGGCAGGGGGCGCTGGCCCGCCATGACCTGACGGTTGCCCAGATCCTGCTGACCCTCGACGACACGGAATCCCGCCGCCGTTACCTCAATGCCCGCTCGACGCTCGGCACCCTGCTGCGCCTGGGCGCGGTGCCGGTGATCAACGAGAACGACACGGTGGCCACCAGCGAAATCCGCTATGGCGACAACGACCGGCTGGCGGCCCGCGTCGCTGAAATGGCCTCGGCCGATGTGCTGGTGCTGCTGTCGGACGTGGATGGCCTCTATACCGCCGATCCCGGCCGCGACCCCAATGCCCGCCGCCTTGAGACGGTGCACGGCATCACGGCCGAGATCGAAGCCATGGCGGGCGCGCCTTTGTCGGCCGTGGGCTCTGGCGGGATGACCACCAAGATTGCCGCCGCCCGGGTGGCGCTGGCGGCCGGTTGCCACATGGCCATTGCCAGCGGCCGCATCGACCACCCGCTAGCCGCTGTGGAGGCGGGGGCCGGCTGCACCTGGTTCGTGCCCAATGCCACGCCGCGCACCGCCCGCAAGCTGTGGATCGGCGGCACCCTGAAGCCGCTGGGCAGCGTCACCGTGGACCACGGCGCCCTGAAGGCGCTGGCCCGCGGCTCCAGCCTGCTGCCCGCCGGCATCATCGCCATCGAAGGCCAGTTCGAGCGCGGCGATGCCGTGCTGCTGCGCGGCCCCGACGGGGTGGAACTGGGCCGGGGCCTGATCGCCTATTCCACGGATGACGCACGCCTGATCATGGGCCACCGCAGCCAGGACATTGAACGCATTCTGGGCTATCGCGGTCGCGACGAGATGATCCACCGCGACGACATGGCCCTGAACCGCAACCCCGCCGATGCGCCCGACGCCTGAGCCCGGGAACCCTGCCATGACCCACGCCACCGACGTAACCACCCTGATGGCCGATATCGGCACCGCTGCCCGTGCCGTGGCGCCGGTGCTGGCAGCCGCCCCGTCGGCACAAAAGGAACAGGCCCTGCACGCCGCCGCCGGCGCCATGCGTGCATCGGTGGCGCAGATCCTGGCGGCCAATGCCCGCGATATGGCCGAAGGCGCTGCCCAGGGCCTGACGCCAGCCTCGCTCGACCGGCTGCGCCTTGATGCCACCCGGGTGGAAGGCATTGCGGCAGCGGTTGAGCTGGTCGCCACCCTGCCCGATCCCGTGGGCCGTGAACTGGCCCGCTGGCAGCGCCCCAATGGCCTCGACATTGCGCGGGTGGCCGTGCCGCTGGGGGTGATTGGCATCATCTATGAAAGCCGGCCCAATGTGACGGCAGATGCCGGCGCCCTGTGCCTGAAGTCGGGCAATGCCGCCATCCTGCGCGGCGGCTCGGAATGTTTGCACTCCTCCCTGGCACTCCATGGGTGTCTGGTGCAGGGGCTGGAGGCGGCAGGCCTGCCGGCCCAGGCAATCCAGCTGGTTCCCACCACCGACCGCGCAGCGGTTGGCGCCATGCTGGGCATGAGCGATTTCATCGACGTGATCGTGCCCCGTGGCGGCAAGTCGCTGGTGGCCCGCGTGCAGGCGGATGCCCGGGTGCCCGTGCTGGCCCATCTGGATGGCAACTGCCATGTCTATGTGGATGCAGAAGCTGATCTGGAGATGGCGCGCAGCGTGGTGCTGAACGCCAAGCTCAGGCGCACCGGCGTGTGTGGCGCGGCCGAGACCCTGCTGGTGGACCAGGCTGTCGCCCACAGCCATCTGGCGCCCCTGGTCAAGGCGCTGCTGGAGGCGGGCTGTGCCGTGCGCGGCGATGCGGCGGCCCAGGCGGTCGACGCCCGCGTCAGCCCCGTGACGCCAGAGGACTGGGACACGGAATATCAGGATGCCGTGATCGCCGTGGGTCTGGTGGAGGGTGTGGAGGGGGCCATGAACCACATTGCCCGCCACGGCAGCCATCACACCGACGCCATCATCACCGGCAATGCCGCCACCGCCGAGCGTTTTCTGGCGGGTGTGGACAGCGCCATCGTGCTGGTCAATGCCTCTACCCAGTTTGCCGACGGCGGCGAATTCGGCTTTGGGGCAGAGATCGGCATTGCCACCGGCCGTCTGCATGCCCGTGGCCCCGTGGGGCCGGAACAGCTGACAACCTTCAAATATGTCGTGCGCGGCGTCGGCCAGACCCGGCCCTGAGCCCCGACAGATCCATCACATGCCCCGGCACCCCACCCCCACAGCCCGCCGTCGCCGGCGGCGCATTGGCCTGCTTGGCGGCTCGTTC
This sequence comes from Acetobacteraceae bacterium, assembly GCA_947379865.1. GTDB lineage: Bacteria > Pseudomonadota > Alphaproteobacteria > Zavarziniales > Zavarziniaceae > CANCOY01. The sequence goes on along the minus strand of CANCOY010000006.1, from coordinate 55,653 downwards.
AACCCGGCCCATGGCGGCCACCGCCAGCTCAGCCTCGAGGCATTGAAGCGCCTGGGTCTGGACGAGGTGTGGTGGCTGGTCTCGCCCCAGAACCCGTTGAAGCCTGTCGCCGGCATGGCGCCTTTGGCCGAACGCCTGGCAGAGGCGCGCCAGGTGGCGGCCCATCCGCGCATCCGCGTCAGCGATGTGGAGAGCCGCCTTGGCACCCGCTATACCGCCGATACCCTGGCGCGGCTGGTACAGGTGCGGCGTGATGCTGCCTTTGTCTGGCTGATGGGGGCAGATAATCTGGTGCAGATTTCCCGCTGGAAGGACTGGCGGCGCATCTTTGCAACCGTGCCCATTGCGGTGTTCGACCGGCCTTCCTATTCTCTCGGCAGCCTCCGGGCGCCGGCCGCGCAGCGTTTTGCGCGGGCGCGCCGGGGAGTGGCAAGCGCGCGGCGCCTGGCACTGGCAGCACCGCCGGCCTGGATCTTCGTGCCCATGCGCCTCAATCCCACTTCGGCGACCGCGATCCGCGCGGCGCGCCAACGGGCCGCTGGCCTGGGTCCAGCATCAACTGAAACAGGAGCACCCCTCTGACCCCCACCGCCCGTGCGCCAGACGCACATGAAAACGCCGCACCCGAGAATGATATGCCCGAAACCGGCGCACCCGAGACCGCTGCTGCCGAAAAGGCCCCTGCGGCCAAGCGCGTTCGCGTGCGGACGACCAAGGCCAAGGTGAAGGACGAAAAGCTGGATGGCGCCGCCTCGGCTGCCCTGCTGGCCCTTGTCCTCCACAGCCTTGACGAGGACAAGGCAGAGGAGATCGTCACCATCGATCTGCGGGGCAAGACCGCCATTGCCGACAATATGGTGATCGCCAACGGCCGCTCCCAGCGCCAGGTCTCGGCCATGGCCGACCATCTGATGGAGCGGGTGCTGGCCGCCGGCTTCAAGCGCTGCCGCGTGGAGGGCAAGCGCCAGGCCGATTGGGTGCTGATCGACTGCGGCGACGTGGTGGTCCACCTGTTCCGCCCGGAAGTCCGCGCCTTCTACAATCTGGAGAAGATGTGGGCGGCCGACCTTGGCCCAGCCACTGAGGCTGGCCCAACCGCCGAAGCTGGTCCAGCCGCCGAGGTTGAGACCCCGCCCGCCGTCTGACGGCGGACGAAAGAGGGCGGACGGGCCATGCGCCTGAGTGTGCTTGCACTGGGCCGGATGAAGGCAGGGCCAGAGGCGACGCTGTTTGCCGACTATGCCCGCCGCCTTAGCCCGGCCCTGCAACTGCGCGAGCTTGAAGACCGCAAGGCCGCCTCGGCCGACGAGCGCCGCCGCCGCGAGGGCGCGCTGATCCTCGACGCCCTGCCAAAGGGCGCCCGCCTGATCGCCATGGACGGGCGCGGCACAGCCCTGTCGAGCGAGGATCTGGCCCGCCACCTTGCCCGCTGGGAAGGAGACGGGGCGTCAGAGGCCTGTTTCGTCATCGGCGGCGCCGACGGGCTGGATACGGCGGTGGTGGAAAAGGCCCACTTTGTCTATTCCCTTGGGGCGGCGACATGGCCACATATGCTGGTGCGGGTCATGCTGGCCGAACAGCTGTTCCGCGCCCGCTCCATCCAGGCGGGGCACCCCTATCACCGGGCCTGAGCGCCCTGCCTGAAGCCTCAAGGATCCAGGATCTTCCGATGACCCAGCCCGCCCCCATCAAGCCGACGCCGCGCCCCGTGGTCCTGTGCATTCTTGACGGCTGGGGCTGGCGGCCGGAAGGCGGTGCCGACAATGCGATCCATCTGGCCCGCACCCCCCATTACGACCGCCTGCTGGCCACTTGCCCCCATGCCCTGTTGCAGACCTCTGGCCTGTCCGTGGGCCTGCCCGAGGGGCAGATGGGCAATTCCGAGGTGGGCCACATGAATCTGGGCGGCGGCCGCGTGGTGATGCAGGACCTGCCCCGGATCGACCAGGCCGCCACCTCTGGCAGCCTTGCCCGGGAGCCCGCCCTGGTGGATCTGGTGGCCAGCCTCAAGGCCAATGGCGGCACCCTGCACCTGCTGGGCCTGCTGTCGCCGGGCGGCGTGCATTCCCATCAGGATCACATGGTGGCGCTGGCCCGGGTGGCGGCAGAGGCCGGCGTGCCCGTGGCCGTGCATGCCTTCCTCGATGGCCGCGACACCCCACCCCAGAGCGCCCAGGGCTTTCTGGCAAAATTCGAGGCCGACATCGCAGGCCTTGCCGGCACCCGCCTTGCCACCGTCAGCGGCCGCTATTACGCCATGGACCGCGACAAGCGCTGGGACCGGGTCAGCCTTGCTTTTGCCACCCTGGTGGATGGTGCCGGGCCGCGTGCCGAGAGTGCGGCGGCCGCCGTCGCACACTCCTATGCTGACGGCAAGACCGACGAATTCGTCCTGCCCGCCCCCCTTGGCGACTATCAGGGCATGCGCGATGGCGACGCCTTGCTGATGGCGAATTTCAGGGCCGACCGCGCGCGCGAGATCCTGACCGCTTTGGTGGATCCCCTGTTCGATGGCTTCACGCGCCCCCGTCTGGTCAGCTTTGTCCGGCAGCTGGGCCTGGTTTCCTATTCCGTCGCCCTTGATGGCTTCCTGCCGGCGATCTTTGCACCCGAGCGGGTGGACCTGCCCCTGGGCGAGGTGGTGGCAAAGGCCGGGCTGAAGCAGCTGCGCATTGCCGAGACCGAGAAATACGCCCACGTCACCTTCTTCTTCAACGGCGGCGAAGAGACCGTGTTTCCCGGCGAGGACCGCATCCTGGTGCCAAGCCCCAGGGTTGCCACCTATGACCTGGAGCCCGAGATGGCCGCAGGCGAAGTGACAGACCGGCTGGTGGCGGCAATTTCCGGCGGCACCCATGATCTGATCGTGGTCAATTTCGCCAATCCCGACATGGTGGGCCACACCGGCATCATGCCCGCCGCCATCCGCGCCGTTGAGGCCATCGACGCCAGCCTTGGCCGCCTGACGGCAGCGGTTGAGGCGGCCGGGGGCGTCATGCTGATCACCGCCGACCATGGCAATATCGAACAGCTCCTCGACCCCGAGACGGGGGAACCCCACACGGCCCATACCACCAACCTGGTACCGGCCATCCTGTTTGGCGCCGAGGCGGCAGCGCGCACCCTTGGCCATCCCGTGGGGCTGGTGGACGGTCGCCTTGCCGATGTGGCACCCACCCTGCTGAAACTGCTGGGCCTGCCCCAGCCTGCCGAAATGACGGGCCATGTCCTGATCGTTGCATCGGACCCGGCCCGGCAGGAGCAGCGTGCAACGGCCTGACAAGCGCCCGCGCGCCATCCAGCCCTGGCGCAGGGGCGGTGCCGTCGCCTTCTGGCTGCTGGCGCTGGCGCTGCCCGTGGCGACACCCCTGCCCGGGCGTGCCGAGCCGGCAGCCGTTGATGCGGCCCAGCCCCAGGCAGAGCTGAAGGCCGTTGAGGACAGCATCCGCAAGGCCGAGGAACGCCGCGCCGCCCTTGAGGCCGAGACCACGGCGCTGGCAGCCGAACGCGCCGATGTGCAGCGCCGCGCGGTGAGAGCTGCGGCCCGCATCCAGACGGCGGAGGACGCGGTGACGGCGGCCGGCGCCCGGATCAACGACCTGACAAAAACAACCAAGGCCCGCGCCGCCGATCTCAACGCCCGCCAGGCGCAACTGTCGGTCTCGCTGGCTGCCCTGCAGCGCCTGGCCCGCCAGCCGCCTGCCGCAACCCTGCTGCGCGAGGGCAAGCCGGTGGATGTGCTGCGTGGGGGTCTGTTGCTGGGTGCGGCCGTGCCGCAACTGTCGGCCGAGACCCGGCGGCTGGTGCAGGAACTGGCCGAACTGCAGCAGTTGCACGTTCGCATGGACGACGAGCGCGCCCACCTGCTGGCCGCCCGCGACGAACTGCTGGCCTCGCGCACCGAACTGGCCCTGCTGCTGGCCCGGCGCCGCACCGCCGAGGAAAACTCCCGCGCCAGTCTGGAAGACGAGCAGCAGCGCCTGGCCGCCCTCACCGACAATGCCCGCGACCTGAAAGACCTGATCGCCGCCGCCGAAGAGGCCCGCCGCCAGCGCGAGGCCGCCGCCCGCCGCGCTGCGGAGCGGGCCGCCACCGCCGCCGCCGAGGCCAGCGGCCCCGATGCCAGTCGCAAACGCTCTGAAGCGGCCCGCCTGAAAGCAGCCCTGATGGCGCCGCCGCGTGGCAACAAGGGATCCGGCAAGACAGACGACGCCAGCGTTCTGCCGGTGCGCGGGCAGATGATGACGGTCTTTGGCGCTGCCGACCCCGAAGGCCTGACCTCACGCGGGGTGCGCATCGCCACCGCTGCCGCCGCAGAAGTTGTCTCGCCGGTGGCCGGTCAGATTGTATTCTCAGGCCCCTTCAAGGGCTATGGTCAACTCTTGATCGTTGCAGCAGGCGGGGGATACCATCTGTTGCTTGCGGGCATGGATCGCATAGACGGCACGATTGGTCAGCGGGTGCTTGCGGGCGAGCCGGTTGGCCGTATGGGTGATGGCGAATCGGATGCCCCGGTGCTCTATATCGAGCTTCGGCGCGATGGGGAGCCGGTGGATCCCCTGCCCTGGATCGGCGCCGGCCAGGACCGCACCGGCGACGGCGGCAGGGCCGGTGGCGGGCCTGGATAGGCAAAAAGGCCCCGTCAGGCCCCGGGTGCAGAAGTATGGGATTGGTGTAATCATCGGCGTCCAGCATGCCGAAGACGATGCCGGAACCCGGGTACGGGCGGTGCCGGAAGTGTTGCAAGAGACCTATGTCCGCGATCGCGGCAAGAGAGAAGGCCAGACATGATGCGCAGAATCGGTTTCGTCGTCACAGCGCTGGCCTTTACCGGCCTTGGCGCAGCCATGGCCCAGGGCGCGACGTCTGAGACCTATCGGCAACTCAACCTCTTTGGCGACGTCTTCGAGAAGGTGCGCGCCGACTATGTCGACGAGGTGGCCGATTCCAAGATGATCGAAGCCGCCATCAACGGCATGCTGGCCTCGCTGGACCCGCACTCCAGCTATATGAACGACAAGAATTTTCGCGACATGCAGGTGCAGATGCGCGGCGAATTCGGTGGCCTTGGCCTTGAGGTCACCATGGAAGGTGGCGTGGTCAAGGTGATCACCCCCATCGACGACACCCCGGCATCGCGCGCGGGCATCAAGACCAACGACCTGATCGTGCAGATCAACGGCACCCAGGTAATGGGCCTGACCCTGGCCGAAGCGGTCGAGAAGATGCGCGGCCCCGTCGATTCCAAGATCACGGTCAAGATCGTGCGCCAGGGCGTGGCCCAGCCCATCGACATCTCGCTGCAGCGCGCCGTGATCCGCCTGAAGTCTGTCCGCTTCCGCCGGGAGGGGGATGTGGCCTATGTGCGCATCACCTCCTTCAACGAGCAGACCCAGCAGGGCCTGGACAAGGCGCTGGAAACCCTTGAGGACCAGATCACTGCCGAGCGGCTCCAGGGCGTGGTGCTTGACCTGCGCAACAATCCCGGCGGCCTGCTTGATCAGGCCATTTCGGTTTCGGAGACATTCCTCGACAAGGGCGAAATTGTCTCGACGCGCGGCCGCAACCCCGAAGACACAGTGCGTTACAACGCCAAGACCAACAGTGACAAGGAACGTGGCAAGCCGGTGATCATTCTGGTCAATGGTGGCTCCGCCTCGGCCTCGGAAATTGTGGCCGGCGCCCTGCAGGATCATCGCCGGGCCGTGGTTCTGGGCACGCGCTCGTTTGGCAAGGGATCGGTCCAGACGATCATCCCGATCCCGGGCCAGGGCGCGCTGCGCCTGACGACGGCGCGGTACTTCACCCCGTCCGGTCGCTCCATCCAGGCAAAGGGCATCGAGCCCGATATCGAAGTGCTGCAGGCCAAGCCCGGCACCGAGACGGCGGCCGCCCCCGGCCAGGCAACCATCCGCAGCGAGGCGGACCTGCCCAACCATCTCAAGGGCGATGGCGAGGGAGATGGTGCGGAAGACGCACCCCCCGTGACCCGCACGGCCGAAGAGATTCCTGAGAACAAGGACCAGGACTACCAGCTTGCTTATGCACTGGACCTGCTGCGTGGCGTTTCGCAGGCGACGGCGAAAGCCGCAGCCCCATGAGCTGACAGGGCGGGTGGCATGCCAAGTCGCCACCTGCCCGCTGAGGGAGATCCGGGGTGACAGCCTATCTCAACCTGATCCGACCTGACCGGCTTTTCGGTCTGGCAACGGCACAGTTGCGCCCGGCCAAACGTGCCTCTGGCACGCCCGTAGTGCTGCTCTCGGCACTGCTGCTGATCTGCCTCGCCGCGTGGCTGCAACTGGCCGGTCCGCCAGAGCGCGTCGCCTATCTTGATCTGCGGCCCGATGCCGGCAGCGCCGCAGCAACCTCGCCGCCGCTCGACCCGGCCGAGCCGGAAGCCGCCGCCCTGGCGCCAGCAGAGATCACGCAAGCGCCGCCGACACCAGGGGCGGCGGCAACAGCAGCGCTAGCTGAGCCCGTGACAACAGCCTTGCAGCCCCCGAACAGTGCGCTGCCACCGGCCCCCGACCCAGCCATCGTGCGCAATACGGCCACCGGCCCCCTGCCCATGGTGGCCAGTGATGGACGCTCGGCCCTGGGGGTCTATGCACGGCCCTTTGTTGCCCCCCCGGTGCCAGCGCCCCGCATCGCCATCGTGGTGGCAAGCCTTGGCCTGCGCGAGGCTTATTCGCAGGCGGCAATCCGCACGCTGCCGCCTGATGTGACCCTGGCTTTCACACCCTATGCGGGCAACCTTGCCACCTGGCTTGCCACCGCCCGCAGCAATGGCCATGAGACCCTGATGGGCGTACCCATGGAGCCCCTGGGCTATCCCGCAAACGATCCCGGGCCACAGACACTGCTCGTCAGCCTTGGGACCAGCGAAAACATACACCGCCTCGACTGGGCACTTTCCCGGGCGGCAGGCTATGTAGGTGTGCTGCCCCTCATGGGGTCGGGCTTTACCACCAATGAAAAAGCCCTGGGGCCAGTGATCGAGGCCTTGAAGGAACGCGGGCTGATGCTGCTGGATACCCGGGCCTCAACCCAAAGCCTGGTGGGCCGCCTTACTTCGGCGGCGGGGCTGCCTGCGGCGGCCGCAACCCTGACACTCGACAGCAAGCCAAGCCGCGAGGCGGTGGAACTGCGCTTGGCCGACCTTGAGCGGGCCGCGCGCGCCCGTGGCTCGGCCATTGGCATCACTTTCGATGGCGCACCCGTGGTGCTGGAAACGATTTCCGCCTGGGCGGCGGGCCTTGGACAGCGCGGCATTGTGCTGGCCCCGGTCAGCGCCCTTGCCAGCCGGCAAGCCCCCTGAAGCCAGAGAAGATGGACCATTCATGACCCCAGAGGAAATCGCGCGGCTCCCCTATCGTCTTGGCGTCGGCATGATGGTGCTGAACCCCCGGGGCGAGGTGTTTGTCGGCCGCCGCATCGATACGCGGGTCGAGGCCTGGCAGATGCCCCAGGGCGGCATCGACGACGGCGAGGAGCCGCGTGTGGCGGCCCTGCGCGAGGTGGCCGAGGAAATCGGCACCGACAAGGTCAGCATTCTGGCCGAGTCGCCCGACTGGCTTGATTATGACCTGCCGCCAGAAATCCAGTCTGTGGTCTGGAAGGGCCGTTTTCGTGGCCAGCGCCAGAAATGGTTTGCCCTGCGCTTCCTGGGCGACGACCGCGATATCGACCTGCTGGCCCACCAGCCTGAGTTCGAGGCGTGGAAATGGGTTCCCATGGCCGCCCTGCCGGACGTCATCGTGCCCTTCAAGCGCCCCCTCTATCTGCGGGTGGTGGAAACCTTCCGCCATCTCGAGGGACCAGCGCGCTAGGGCAACAGGGCAACAGGGCGACAGGGCGCGCGTTTCGCGTATGATGCCGGAACAAGGCGGGGTAATCATATGAGCGCGACGATTCTAATGCTGCACGGCGCGTTCTGCGGGAGCTGGGCGTTCGAGCCCTGGCGCCAGTTTTTCGGCGCCCATGGCTATCGCTGTATTGCGCCAGACCTGCGCCACCACGACAGGCCACCCCGCGCTACCCCCCATCCGGACCTTGGCACCACCAGCATCCGCGACTATGCCGATGACATGGCAGAGCTGATCGCCGGCCTTGATGAAAAGCCCATCGTGATCGGCCATTCCATGGGCGGGCTGGTGGCCCAGAAGCTGGCTGAACGCGGCCTTGTCTCAGCCGCCGTGCTGCTGGCCCCCTCGCCCCCCTGGGGCGTGCTGACCTCCAGTGAATATGAGGCCGCCGCCGCCCTTGGCATGATGACCGCGGGCACCTTCTGGCGCGAACCCCTGCAACCGCTGTTCCAGATTGCGGCGGACCAGAGCCTGCACCGGCTGCCACGCCCCCAGCAGAAAGAGGTGTTCAGCCGCTTTGTGCCGGAATCGGGCCAGGCCGTGTTCGAGATCATGTACTGGATGATGGACTGGCGCCGGGCAAGCTTTGTTGATCCCAGCCGCGTCAAATGCCCCATGCTCGTGGTGGCAGGCAGCAAGGACCGCATCAACAGCGCCGCCACCGTGCGCCGCATCGCCCAGCGCTATCGCGGCCGCACGGATTTCCACGAATTCCCGCACCATGGTCATTGGCTGATCGGCGAACCGGAATGGGAAGATCTGGCGGAATTCTGCCGCTCGTGGCTGGCGGTGCCAGCCCATGGCGGCATGGCCCACCAGACGGCGTAGAGCCGGCCTGAGGCCGCTCAGGCGGCCATGCGCTGGAGGCGGCGGGTGCGGACCTGCAGCATGTACCAGACCCCGCGCGACATCAGGCCAACAATGCGGCCCTGCGGGTTGATGCCGATGGCGCGTGCAATCATGAACAGGCCGCGTGCCACATGGCCATAGCGGTAAAGGCGCGTCGCCCGCAGCTCATAGGCGGTGGCACAGGCCTTGCGGTCATAAGGCACTGCGTCAGCCGTGTTCTCGACATTGGCGCACCAATAGGCCACCGAGAGTTCGTCGTCGTCCGCTTCCTGAACCCGGCCAAGGGCCACCCTGAGCTTCGTCATCAGGCCAAGCCGGTCGCGGCCCTCATAATGCTGCAGGCCTTCGTAGAACAGCTTGTAATGGCGGAATTCGTCGCCGGCGATGCGATGGCAGATTTCCTTGAGCACAGGCTCGTCACTGGCATCGCGGATCGCGGAATAGAACGAGCTGGTGCCGCATTCCACCACACAGCGCGCCAGCAGTTCGCCCGCGCGTGAGCCACGCACCGATTCGGCGGCATCAAGAGGCAATTGGTAATTGGCGCGGAAGCTGGCAAGGCGGGGCGCGAAATGCCAGCTGCGATCGGCGAGAGAGGCCCAGCGTGCCAGGGCATCACCGTGCTGGCGCTCTTCCTCGCCCCACACATGGATTCGGGCCACCATGTCGGGATCGTCGGCGAAGACATTGTTCAGATAGCTGACATAGTCAGCACTGTTCGCCTCGACCATCGAGGCGGCCTTCACGGCTCTCAGAACGTCCGGATCGACTCGGGTGGGATCAAAGCTGTCCCAGGCAATGTCGTCCAAAGTCCAGTGAGCGGCCATATCTGTCCCTTGGTGGATAGCACCCGAACTCCCTGTCCGGGCACAGAACGCACACGGAGGAACCGGGGCCGGTCACGGCCCCGGGGTAGTTCATCAGTTCTGGCCGAGGATCTCGAGAACGCGGCGCAGCTGTTCGGCGCTCTGCTCGGCCTTTGCCCGTGCCGTGTCATCCTTGGCATCACGCACGTCTTCTTCGGCCGCCGCCAGGCGCGCCTCGAAGCTGGCGCGATCCATGTCGGCCAGGGGCATGGCCTCTTCGGCGAGGATGGTAAGGCCGGCTGGTGTCACTTCGGCAAAGCCGCCGCGCACGAACAGCCGGTTCACCGGATGACCCTCGTCATATACCTCGATCACGCCGGGCTGGATCGTGGCAACCGTCGGGGCATGGCCGGGCAGGACACCGAAGTCCCCTTCGGTGCCCGGCACCACCACCATGTCGACCTCGGCCGACAGGATGAGGCGCTCCGGCGAGACCAGTTCGAACGTCAGCTTGTCAGCCAAGGTCGTTCTCCTCAGGCCGCTTCAGCGGCAAGCTTCTTTGCCTTTTCGATCACCTGCTCGATGGTGCCCACCATGTAGAAGGCGGACTCGGGCAGATGGTCGTACTCGCCGGCGCAGATGGCGGCAAAGCCCTTGATGGTGTCCTCAAGCTTCACGAGAACGCCGGGCGAGCCGGTGAAGATTTCCGCGACGTGGAAGGGCTGGCTCAGGAAGCGCTGGATCTTGCGGGCGCGCGTCACGGTGAGCTTGTCCTCTTCCGAAAGCTCGTCCATGCCCAGGATGGCGATGATGTCCTGGAGTGAACGATAGCTCTGCAGAATCCTCTGCACTTCGCGGGCGACGCGATAGTGCTCGGCACCGACGACGCGGGGGTCGAGAATGCGCGAGGTGGAGTCGAGCGGATCCACGGCCGGATAGATGCCAAGCTCGGCAATCTGGCGCGACAGCACCGTCGTCGCGTCAAGATGGGCAAAGGACGTGGCAGGCGCCGGATCGGTCAGATCGTCGGCCGGCACGTAAATGGCCTGCACCGAGGTGATCGAGCCCTTGGAGGTGGTGGTGATGCGCTCCTGCAGGGCGCCCATGTCCGTCGCCAGTGTGGGCTGATAGCCTACGGCGGACGGGATGCGGCCCAGCAGTGCCGACACTTCCGAGCCGGCCTGGGTGAAGCGGAAGATATTGTCCACGAAGAACAGCACGTCCTGGCCTTCCTGGTCGCGGAAGTATTCCGCGAGCGTCAGGCCGGTCAGGGCGACGCGGGCGCGCGCGCCCGGCGGCTCGTTCATCTGACCATAGACGAGGGCGGCCTTGGAACCTTCCCCATCGAGGTTGATAACGCCCGATTCGATGAACTCGTGATAAAGATCGTTGCCCTCACGGGTACGCTCGCCGACGCCGGCGAACACCGAGAAGCCGCCATAGGCCTTGGCAACGTTGTTGATCAGTTCCTGGATGAGCACGGTCTTGCCCACGCCGGCGCCGCCGAACAGGCCGATCTTGCCGCCGCGCGAATACGGGGCGAGGAGATCGACCACCTTGATGCCGGTGACGAGGATCTGCGCCTCGGTCGACTGTTCGGTGAACGGGGGGGCCGGGGCGTGGATCGGCATGGTCTGCTTGGCGTTGACCGGGCCGCGCTCGTCGATCGGCTCGCCGATGACGTTGATGATGCGGCCCAGCGTCTCGCGGCCAACCGGCACGCGGATCGGGGTGCCGGTGTCGTTCACCTCGCCGCCACGCACGAGACCGTCGGTCGCGTCCATGGCGATGGTGCGCACGGTGGATTCGCCAAGATGCTGGGCGACCTCGAGAACCAGGCGATTGCCCTGGTTCGAGGTTTCCAGCGCGTTCAGAATGGCGGGCAGATGGCCATCAAACTGCACGTCCACGACGGCGCCGATGACCTGGGTGATGCGTCCGACCTTGTTGGTAGCCATGGGAATTGGTCCTCGCGTTCGTGGCGTTGTGCGTTCGGGGCGTTGGGCGTTGAGGCCTGAGCCTTAGAGCGCCTCTGCGCCCGAGATGATCTCGATAAGTTCCTTGGTGATCGCGGCCTGGCGCGACCGGTTATAGATGAGCGTCAGGCGATTGATCATGTCACCGGCATTGCGGGTCGCATTGTCCATGGCGGACATGCGGGCACCCTGCTCGCTGGCGGCATTCTCGAGCAGGGCCTTGAAGATCTGGACCGCAAGATTGCGCGGCAGCAGGGCTTCGAGGATCTCGCTCTCTTCTGGCTCATAGTCATAGATCGCGCCGCCAAGATCGGCACTGCCGTCGCCCTCGGCCGCCAGCGGCAGCGGGATCACCTGCTGGGCCGTGGGAACCTGGGAAATGGCAGACTGGAAGCGGGCGAAGAAGATCGTCGCCACATCAAAGGCGCCTTCGGCAAACAGCTCCAGGACGCGATCGGTAACCGTTTCGGCATTGACATAGCCAATGCGCCGCACGCCGACCATTTCGATGGTGTCGATGATGTAACGACCCAGGTCGCGACGCAGGGCGTCGCGGCCCTTGCGGCCAACACACAGGATCTTGACCTCCTTGCCCTCGGCAAGAAGGGCAAGGGTGCGCGACCGGGCCAGACGCACGATGGACGAATTGAAGGCGCCACAAAGGCCCCTCTCGGCGGTCATGACCACCAGGAGATGGACCTTGGAAGCCCCCGTGCCCGTCATCAGGCGCGGCGCATCCTCGCGGCCGGCCATGCCGGCGGTGAGGCCAGCGATGACCCGGTCCATCCGCAGCGCGAACGGGCGGGCCGCCTCGGCCGATTCCTGGGCGCGGCGCAGTTTTGACGCCGCGACCATCTTCATGGCCTTGGTGATCTTCTGGGTCGACTTGACCGACTTTATTCGGACCTTGAGGTCCTTAAGGCTCGCCATGGGCCACCGCCCTCCGTCGCTCGAACGTCGTTAGACGAAGTTCTTGGAGTAGGCGTCAAGCGCCTGGGTGAGCTTTGCCTGGGTCGCGTCGGAAATAGCCTTTTCCGCTGCGATGGCCTGGAGGATCTCCGGGTGAGACGTCTTCAGTTCGCGCAGGAGACCCTGCTCGAAACGTCCGATGTCACCCACCGCGATACGGTCGAGATAGCCCTTCACGCCGGCAAAGATCGACACAACCTGGTCCTCGACCGCCATGGGCGAGTACTGGGCCTGCTTCAGCAGTTCCGTCAGGCGGGCGCCACGGTTCAGCAGGCGCTGGGTGGCGGCGTCGAGGTCGGAGCCGAACTGCGCAAAGGCCGCCATTTCGCGGTACTGCGCCAGTTCCAGCTTGATCGAGCCGGCAACCTGCTTCATCGCCTTGATCTGGGCGGCCGAACCGACGCGGCTGACCGACAGGCCGACGTTGATGGCCGGACGGATGCCCTGATAGAACAGGTCCGTCTCAAGGAAGATCTGGCCGTCGGTGATGGAGATCACGTTCGTCGGAATATAGGCCGACACGTCACCCGCCTGGGTCTCGATCACGGGCAGGGCCGTGAGGGAACCAAGGCCGGCGTCCTCGCCGAGCTTTGCCGCACGCTCCAGCAGGCGCGAGTGGAGATAGAACACGTCGCCGGGATAGGCTTCGCGGCCCGGCGGGCGGCGCAGCAGCAAGGACATCTGACGATAGGCAACGGCCTGCTTGGACAGATCGTCATAAACGATCAGGGCGTGCATGCCGTTGTCACGGAAATACTCGCCCATGGTGCAGCCGGTGTAGGGCGCCAGGAACTGCAGCGGGGCGGGCTCCGACGCGGTGGCGGCAACGACGATGGAATATTCCATGGCGCCGGCGTCTTCGAGCGTCTTCACGATCTGGGCCACCGTCGAGCGCTTCTGGCCGATGGCGACATAGATGCAATAAAGCTTCTTCGACTCGTCCGTGCCCTGATTGATCGACTTCTGGTTCAGGAAGGTGTCGATGGCAACGGCGGTCTTGCCGGTCTGACGGTCACCGATGATCAGCTCGCGCTGGCCACGGCCAACCGGCACCAGGCTGTCGATGGCCTTGAGGCCGGTCTGCATGGGCTCATGCACGCCCTTGCGGGGGATGATGCCCGGCGCCTTCACGTCCACGCGGCGACGCTCGGTCGAGGCGATGGGGCCCTTGCCGTCGATCGGATTGCCGAGACCATCAACCACGCGGCCCAGCAGGCCACGGCCGACGGGCACGTCCACGATGGCGCCGGTCCGCTTGACGGTGTCGCCTTCCTTGATGCCCTGGTCGTCGCCGAAGATCACGACGCCGACATTGTCGGCTTCAAGATTCAGCGCCATGCCCCGGACGCCGCCCGGGAACTCGACCATCTCGCCGGCCTGGACCTTGTCGAGACCATAGACGCGGGCAATGCCGTCGCCGACCGAAAGAACCTGACCGACTTCGGAGACTTCTGCCTCGCTTCCGAAATTGGCAATCTGTTCCTTGAGGATCGCGGAGATTTCCGCAGCGCGGATGTCCATCATCCAACTCCTTTCATGGCCACCGAAAGGTTGGCCAGCTTGGTCCTGAGCGAGCTGTCTACCTGCCGTGATCCAACACGGACAATGAGACCGCCGAGCAATTGCGGATCCACCCGGGTTTCAATCCGGACGTTGGGGCCGACCGCACGGGCAAGTGCCTGGGCGAGGGCCTCGGTCTGGGCGGCGCCAAGCGGCTGTGCGCTGACGACGCTGGCGGTCACTTCACCCCGGTGCCGGGCGACCAGTTCGCCATAGCCCCGAATGATCGCCGAAAGAGCAAAAAGACGCCGGTTGCGGGCCACCAGGCCCGCCAGATTGCGCACTGTCTGACCAACGCCCAGGGCGCCAAGAACCGCCGCCATGGCACGGCCCTGCTGGTTGCGGTCAAACACCGGCGAAATGATCAGGCGGCGCAGGTCGGCACTGCTATCAATCGCACCCTGGATGCGGCCCAGATCGGCACCTACTGCATCGATCTGTCCACTGTCCCGGGCGAGGTCGAACAATGCCGTCGCGTATCGGCCGGCGATCCCGGCCACGGTCGAACTGTCGGCTGCCACGTGACTTGTTCCCCGGGGTTCGCGATGACGTTCACGTCCTTCGCCAACCCCCTGAAAGATTAGAGGAAACCGCACGATAGTAAGCCGCGAAGCCCTACCCCCCGCAGCGGTCGCGGTTTCGTACCACAGGCCAGATACAGGACGCAACACGCGCACGGCCCCCATCGCATGATCTTGCCATGGGCGGATCCTGCAAAGGTGCCTCACAGGAAGCTCTGGGGGTCGATATCGATCTGTATTCGTACTGCGGGATCCTGCCGGGTGTCGGCCAGCCAGCCCCGCACAAGGGCGGAAAGACTGACGCTGCGCGGCGCCTTTACCAGCAGCCGGAAGCGATAGGCGCCGCGCAAAAGCGCCAGTGGCGCGGGCGCCGGCCCCAGAATCAGCACCCCGTCGGGCCGGGGCGCGGTGCGGGCCAGAAGCCGCGCCTGGGCCGCCGCGCGCCCTTCATCCGGGCCGGAAACAATCAGCGCCGCGAGTCGGCCATAGGGGGGCCATGCGTCCTCACGTCGCGCCTCCTGCTCGGCCTCGATGAAGGCGGCGCCATTGCCGGCGACCAGAGCCCGCATCACCGGGGCATCGGGATCATGGGTCTGCAACAGCACCCGCCCCGGATGTTCGGCCCGCCCGGCCCGGCCCGACACCTGGGAGAGGAGCTGCCACGTCCGCTCGCCGGCCCGCAGGTCACCGCCCGCCAGCCCCAGATCCGCATCCACCACCCCCACCAGGGTCAGCATGGGGAAATGATGCCCCTTGGCCACGATCTGGGTGCCGATGACCACATCCACCTCGCGGGCAGCGATTCGCGCAAAGGCGGCCGCCGCTGCCGCGGGCCCGGGCAACAGGTCTGACGCCACCACCAGGGTGCGGGCCTGGGGCAGGATTTCGGCCACTTCCTCAGCCACGCGCTCGATTCCCGGGCCACAGGCGGCAAGGCTGTCGGCGGTACTGCAGGCGGGGCAGGCCTCAGGCGTGGGCAGCCAATGGGCGCAATGATGGCAGACAAGGCGACGCTGATAGCGGTGCTCCACCAGCCAGGCCGAGCAATTGGGGCATTCGAACCGGTGGCCGCAGGTGCGGCACAGGGTCAGCGGCGCATAGCCCCGGCGGTTCAGGAACAACAGGCTCTGCTCACCCCGCGCCAGGGTCTCTGCCATGGCCTGGGCGAGCAGCGGCGACAGCCAGCGGCCACGCGGCGGCGGCGACAGGCGCAGATCGATGGCGGCGATCTGTGGCAGGGTGGCGCCGGCATGGCGTTCCGGCAGATGCACATGGCCATAGCGCCCGGCCTCCACATTGGCGAGCGTCTCGAGGCTGGGCGTGGCCGAGACCAGCACCACCGGCACCTGCCCCAGGCTGGCCCGCACCACCGCCATGTCCCGGGCGTGATAGGCGATG
The DNA here is from genome assembly GCA_947379865.1 of Acetobacteraceae bacterium. GTDB lineage: Bacteria > Pseudomonadota > Alphaproteobacteria > Zavarziniales > Zavarziniaceae > CANCOY01. Next base: position 39,706 of record CANCOY010000006.1, on the reverse strand, counting down.
CCGTCGTCCTGCTTGTAGGCGCCGTCATGCTCCTCATCCACCACGATCAGGCCAAGGTCGCGGAAAGGCAGGAACAGGCCGGAGCGCGCCCCCACCACCACCTGCGCCCGCCCCTCGGCCGCGCCCAGCCAGACGCGGCGGCGCTCACGCGGGGTCATTTCCGAATGCCAGGTGGCGGGCGCCACGCCGAAGCGCTGGCTGAACCGTGCCAGCACCGCCGTGGTCAGGGCAATTTCCGGCAGCAGCACCAGCACCTGGCGACCCCGGGCCAGCGCCGCCGCAATGGCCTCGCAATAAACTTCGGTCTTGCCAGAGCCGGTGACACCTTCCAGCAGGATCGCGGCATAGCCATCTGCCCGCGCTGCCGCCGCCAGGGTTGCGGCCGCCTCGGCCTGGCCCGGGGACAGGGCGGGGCCGGGCGGCAGCGACGCATAATCGGGAAAGGGCGCGTCGGCCGGCAGCAGCACCGCCTCAAGCGCGCCCGCCTCGCCGAGGCCCCGGATGACGGCGGCACCCACCCCAGCCGCCTCGGCAAGGTCGGCCGTGGTACTGGTACCCAGACGTGCCGCCGCCTCCAGCACGCGCTGGCGCGCCGGGGTCAGGCGGGGCGGCACCGTGCCCGTGGCCCGCCAGGCAGCACGGCCCCGGGCGGGATCGAAGACGGACGAGACACTCATGGCCATGCGCATCACAAGGCCGGGCGGGCTCACCGTATAGGTCGCCACCCAGTCGATGAAGCGGCGGGTGACCGCGGGCAAGGGGGGTGCCGCCACCCGCGCTGCCACCGGCCGCAGGCGGGCGGCACTCAGGCTGGCATCGGCAGCCCCGTCCCACACCACGCCCCGCACCAGGCGTCGGCCCAGTGGCACCTCGACGAAATCACCCGGCTGCACGGCCAGATCCGGCGGCACCCCATAATCATAGGGCCCGGGCAGCGGCAAGGGCAGCAGGACACGCACCCGCGCAGGCAGGCGACCCAGCAGGTCGTCCGGCTCCGGTGCTGGCTGCGTCGGCTGGCTCAGTTCGGCGCCTGCGGTGTCGTCGGCATTCATGAAAATCCTGGTCTTTCAAAGCTGGCAAGGCATGCCTATGAGATCAGACGCGCACCAGCTTCAATAAAGGCTCGAAGCCATAAAGGCCCGGACGCCTGCCAGACGGTTCTTTCAGTGTAATCAGCAAATTTTCTTCGGCGAGTATCCTTGTAAATCTGAAGGCGGTTGAGCCAGGAATTCCACTTTCCTTGGTGAAAGAATTATTTCGGAAATATGGATTTGCAAATATGAAATCGAGCGCCCGAAGATGCCATCTCGTGCCAAGCATTTTTTCAAATCGTCCCTTCATTGTCTCATACAGGAATCTTATTTCCTCGACAATTTTCAGGTTTTTTATTGCCTGTTTTTCAACCGCCCCCAGAAAGAAGATGCACCACTGTGTCCAATCATCCGAGACTGATACCGCTTTCATCGAGTCGATATAGGCGTCTTTCTCTTCCTCAAGATATCCGCTGACATAGAAATGCGGGGCAGATAACACACCGTAGTGCCACATCATCAGGGTGATAATCATGCGGCCGAGCCGGCCGTTACCATCCTTGAACGGGTGAAGCGCCTCGAACTCGATATGTGCAATGGCTGTCCTGATCAGGATTTGGCACTTTTCATCATCAATGAAACGGATGAGGTTTTGCATGCCATCGTTGAGTTTTTCAGGACTGATCGGAACAAACAGCACCGTGCGCTTCGTTCGATCCACCACATAGTTTTGCTCGCTTTTGTATTGTCCCGGGGATTTGCTGGCCCCACGCCCGAACGAAAGAAGCCTGGCGTGCATGGCGCGTATAAGCCACTCGGAAATCTTGTGACCACTCTCCAATTCCTTCTGGGCGGTGGTCAGCGCACGTTCATAGAGGATGGTTTCGACAATCTCCGATCGCACCATCGAGGGATTGGGCTCGGCTTCGTCATACTCGGCCTCGTACATCAGGATTTCATCCATCGTACTGACCGTACCCTCCATGCGCGAGGAGATGACCGCCTCCTGCTGGCGCAGCGGCGCCAGCAGGAATGCGCTGTTGTGCGTGGTCTTGAGCATCTGGTCGAACCGCGCCAGGGCATCTGCCGCCCGGGTCGCGGGACCGATCAACGCACCATAATCGAGCGAGGCCGGCGGGAATCGATCATGATGATAGCCAACCGCGTTCTCAAAATTCAGTTCGCTTGGGGGTATCGCCATGGCCGCCTCCCGAGATCGCCTTCGTCTGTCGAATTTCGGTGAACGAGATACACAAACTGGCTTGTCTATCGTGCCCAGACCCCACACCAGTTGTCTATCAAAAAACAGATATCTGATAGACAAACTGATTTGTCTGGCTCAGGCAAGAGTCAACGCGGGATGACTGCCAAAACCATAACAAACCGGGAGACAAGCCCAAGGGCACGGCCAACCTCATTACCGCTGTGAGGTTTCAAGCTCTAGCAGCATGGCCCAGACTGGGGTTCAGACTGGGGCCCAGACTGGGACCCGGACTGGGGCATTGCCCGCCGGTCGACGGAAGTCATGGCACTGGCTGCGGGAATCAGGTAGCCAAGGGGCGCAAACCTCGCTTCCGCACCCCCCTCCGGGCCGGGTCAGCGGTTCAGAAAGGCACAGGGGACATGAAATTCTTCGTCGACACGGCCGACATTGCCGAGATCCGCGATCTTGCCGCCACGGGCCTTGTGGATGGCGTGACCACCAACCCCAGCCTGGTTGCCAAGACCGGCCGCAACTTCCTTGATGTGGTGGCCGAGATCTGCAGCGTGGTGGAAGGCCCGGTCAGTGCCGAGGTTACCGCCATGGACCATGAGACCATGGTGGCCGAGGGCCGCAAGCTGGCCGCCATCGCCCCCAATGTGGCGGTTAAGGTGCCCCTGACCATCGACGGCCTGAAGACCTGCAAGGTCCTGTCGGGCGCCGGCACCTTGGTCAATGTAACCCTTTGCTTCTCCTCTGCCCAGGCACTGCTGGCGGCCAAGGCCGGCGCCAGCTTCATCTCGCCCTTTGTGGGTCGCCTTGATGACATCGCCCAGGACGGCATGGACCTGATCCGCGAGATCCGCGAGATCTATGACAACTACCCCCATCTCAAGACCGAGATCCTGGTAGCCAGTGTCCGCCATCCGCGCCATGTGGTGGATTCGGCACGCATCGGTGCCGATGTGGTCACTCTGCCGCCCGACGTGCTGCGCAAGCTCGCGCTGCATCCCCTGACGGACAAGGGCCTCGACACCTTCATGGCCGACTGGAAAAAAACCGGCCAGACCATTCTGGGGTGATGGCATGAGCAGTTCGGACCCCATAGCCCAGGCCGAACACCAGGAGGCCGAGCGCCGCCGCGAGCTGCTGTCGCGCGGTGGCGAGGCGGCACGCCAGGTGCGCGACTATCTGCTGGAACATCCTGAGTTCCTGGCCGACAATGTCGACGTGCTGGTGGAACTGGTGCCGCCAGAGGGCCGCTCGGGCGAGAATGTGGTGGACATGCAGCGCTTCATGCTGGAGCGCGTGCGTGGCGAAAACGGCCGCCTGCACCATTACCAGCGTGAGCTGGTGGGGGCGGCCCGCGCCAATATGGCCGCCCAGCAGATGGTACACGCCTGTGTGCTGGCCATGCTCGACGCCACCACGTTTGAGCATCTCATCCACATCGTCACCTCCGACCTCGCCACGGCGCTTGATGTGGACGTGGTCACCCTGTGTGTCGAGCGGGACGAGGAACAGCGCGCGGTGCTGGCCACCCCCGGCGTCTATGTGATTGCGCCCGGCACCCTCGACCGCCTGATGGGTCCGGGCCAGCAGGCGCGGTTGCGTGATGATATCGAGGGCGACATTGCGATCTTTGGCCCGGCGGCCGGCCTTGTGCGGTCAGACGCCCTGATCCGCCTCGAATTCTCCACCCTTGCGCCCCGGGGCTGTCTGGCGCTGGGCGCGCGCGAACCGCACAAGTTCCATGATGGCCAGGGCAGCGAACTGCTCTCGTTCCTTGCCGCCACGCTGGAGCGGTTGATCCGCGCCTGGCTGGACCTGCCCGGCTGAGCGCGCAGCCCACATCACCGGGCGCATCGCTGGGCGCCCGTGCCCTCGCAGCGCCCGATGCGGCGGCGGCACTCGACCGTTTCGAGCGTCATCTGGCGGCTGAAAAGCGCGCCTCGGCGCATACGGTGGCAGCCTATGGCCGCGACCTGATCGCCTTCTTTGCTTTCCTTACGGACCATCTGGGGGCGCCGCCCGATCTGGCGGCCCTGTCTGGCCTTGGCACCCAGGATTTCCGGGCCTGGCTGGCGCGGCGCCGGGGCGACGGCCTGATCGCTGCCTCTGCCGCCCGCGCCCTGTCGGCGGTGCGCACCTTCTTTCGCTATCTCGAACGCCATGGCCTGGCCGCCAATGCCCGCATCGCCCAGGTGCGCACGCCCAAGGTGCCGCAGGGCCAGCCCCGGCCCCTGGCAGCGGCAGAGGCCCTGAACGCCGTCGACAGCGTGGGCGACTTCACGGACGAGCCCTGGATCGCCGCGCGCGATGTGGCGGTGCTCAGCCTGCTCTATGGCTGTGGCCTGCGCATTGGCGAGGCGGTAGCGCTTGATCGCCATCAGGCACCCCGGGGTGAATCCATGATGGTGCGCGGCAAGGGCAACAAGGACCGGCTGGTGCCCGTGCTGCCCGCCGTGCGCCAGGCAATCGACAGTTATCTTGCCCTGTTGCCCTATCGCACGGGCGCCAACGACCCCCTGTTTCTGGGCGCGCGCGGCGGCCGCCTCAGCCCGCGCCTGATCCAGCTTGCCATGGTGCGCCTGAGGGGCGCCCTGGGCCTGCCGGAAAGCGCCACGCCCCACGCTTTGCGCCATTCCTTTGCCACCCATCTGCTGGGCGCCGGTGGCGACCTCAGGACGATCCAGGAACTGCTGGGCCACGCCAGCCTCTCCACCACCCAGCGCTATACCGAGGTGGATGCCGAGCGTCTCACCCGTCTCTATGACGAGGCCCACCCCCGCGCCCGGGGCTAGAGGCAAAATTCAGCGCGGCCTGAACACCTTTCATTAGGCAGTTTGTGTTTGACTGGTGTCCCACGTGTTCGGGATCCAGCAGCCATGCCCCCTTCAAGCGAGCTTCATCCGTCAGACAGTGCCGAGGGTCACACTGCCCGCCCGGTGGTCAGCGGACGAGAAACAGATTTAATTCTTACCGTCGCAGGGTTTGCCGCCGGCCTTGCCCTGATCGTGTCCCAGACCTATCCGCCCCTGAGGGCGCATCTGACGCCACTTGAAATGATACTGGCACCAGTACTTGGCGCCTTCGTTCTGGCGCTTAGCCTAAGTGTGCTGCTCAACCCAAAGAGGTTAAAGCACCTCCAGGGAATCATCATCTTTGCCGCGGGCGATCTTTTCATCCTCCTCGGCTTTTGTGCCAAGCTGGCAGCAGGGGGCGACAATGTGCTGCTGGCCACCACCTATATGATGTGGGTGCCTGTCCTGACGGTCTTTGGCGGCCTGGTGGTTCCCTTTGCCACCGTGGTGCGGCTGAGCTGGTGCCTGTTGCTGGCCTTTGCCCTTGCAACAGGGGTGTGGCTGGGGTTCAGCCCGGACCCGGGCGGAGCAACGCCCGTGGTCGTGCAATCCCTGATGACCGGCTTCTTAAGTCTGATTGCCACGATCGTGGCGGTCAGGGAGGTGGGTGTCCGCTTCGCCAATGTCACCCGGGACCTGACAGAGACCCAGGCGGCGGCTGACCAGGCCAACCAGGCCAAGACAGAGTTTCTGGCGCGGATGAGCCACGATCTGCGCACCCCGCTGAACGCCGTCATCGGCTTTGCCGATGTCATCAAGTCCGAGGTTCTGGGTGGCTATGAGTCCTGGCCGAAATACCGGGACTATGCCGGTGACATTGTCCAGAGCGGCGAATTCCTGCTGGCCATGGTCAACGACCTGCTCGACATCGCACGGATCGAGGCGGGCGGCCTGACGCTTGAGCCAGAGCCGGTGGCGATTGATGCCCTGGTGGGCCATGCCGTCACGCGCCTGCGCCAGCAGGCCGCGCGCGACGGCGTCACCCTGCTTGACGAAAGCACGGGGGAGGCCGGCACCATCCTGGCCGACCGCTGCGCCCTTGAGCAGATCCTGCAGAACCTGCTGTCGAACGCCGTGAAGTTCACGCCTGCCGGCAACAGCGCTGGCGTGCGCCTGTTACGTGGTGAAGAAACCCTTACCATTACCGTATGGGACAATGGCATCGGCATTGCTGCCGAGGAAATCCCCCATCTGGGCGAGCCGTTCCACCGGATCGGGCGCGCCGATGTGGCCGAACGACCGGGCACCGGCCTTGGCATCGCCATCATCAAGAACCTTGTTGCCCTGCATGGCGGCACGCTCAGCTTCGAAAGTGCCGTCGGGGAGGGAACCACGGCCATTGTAACCCTGCCAATTTCTCCCCCCGATACCGCCGCCGTCCAGCCCCTGGGAGGGTCGCGGGCCTGACAGGCTTCCACCCCAACAGGGTTCTCAGGCAATGGGGAACATCTTGCCCTCTCTCTTGGTGTCGGGGTATCGCAGCCATGGCAGCGGCTGAGGAAAAGGGCATAGACGAAAGCGAAATCCCCCATCTGGGTGAACCCTTCCGCCGCATCGGGGTCGGGACCACGGCGCAGGTGACTCTGCCCTTGGCACCCACCCAGACCCCAAAGCAACATTAAGGGTGACGTGCACACCTTTCCTCAGGCTGTTCATGTTTGACTGGCCGCCCTCAAAGTCTCCGGATGTTTCAGCCATGACGCGTGTACGTGATCCAGATCAGCCCATGACGCCTCAATTGACGGCCGCCCGGGCGGCACGGGCCGGGCGTGGCACGGATCTGCTGCTGGCAACCGCCGGTTTTGCCACGGCTCTGGCCTTTGTCCTGTCCCAGACCTACGCGCCGCTGCGCGTCAACCTGACACCGGTTGAGACTTACGCGGCGCCGGTTCTTGGCGCCTTTGTTCTTGCCCTCAGCCTGCGCACCCTGCTCAGCCCCAGCAAAATCCCGCACCTTGAGGCGATCGCCCTGTTTGCCGCCGGCGAGATTTTCGTCGTTATCGGCTTCTGCGCCAAGCTGGCGGCGGGGGGCGACAACATACAACTGGCGACGACCTATATGATGTGGGTCCCTGCCCTTGCCGCCTTTGGCTGCCTGATCATCCCTCATGCCGTCGTGCTGGGGGTGACATGGTGCGTGCTGGCGGCCTTTGCCCTCGCCACCGGCAGCTGGCTCGCCTTTGGCCAGGATATGGCGGGCGTGACGCCGGTCATGTTGCAAAGCCTGATGACCGGGTTTCTAAGCCTTGTTGCCATGCTGTTGCTCGTCCGGGAAATCGCCATCCGCGCCACCCTTGCGACCTCGGAACAGGAGGCCGCAAAGGGGGTGGCAGAATACGCCAACCAGACCAAGACCCGGTTCCTCGCACGGATGAGCGAGGACCTGAGGCCAGCACTGAAGCTGATCATCGACTTTGCCGAAGCGATCAGGAACGAGGTCCTGGGCGGTTACGAGGCATGGCCGCGCTATCGCGATTACGCTGGCGAGATCGCACAGAGTGGGACGCTCCTGCTCAGCAGGGTCAATGACCTGCTGGACAGTGCGCGGATCGAGGCCGGTACCCTGATGCTTGCGTTCAGGCCGGTGGATCCCGGCGTGCTGGTGGAGGAAAGCGTCGCCAGCCTGCACGAGGCCGCCACGCGCAATGGCGTCAGCCTGATCAATGACGTGGCCCGGGAAACGGACATCATCATGGCCGACCCCCGCGCCCTCAGAAAGATCCTTGATATCCTGCTCTCCAATGCCGTGAAGTTCACACCCGCGGGCAATGATGCCGGGGTGCGCCTGACAGGCACGAAGACGACCGTCACCCTCACCATATGGGACACTGGCATCGGCATCGACCCTGCTGACGTGCCCCAGCCAGACGGGCCTTTCAACGCCACAAGGCGCTCGACCATGGCCGCACGGCCTTCCCTCGGCCTCAGTCTTGGCCTTGCCAGAAGTCTTGTTGCCCTCCACGGCGGCACGCTCGTCTTTGACGGCACCTTGGGCACTGGCACCTCCGTGCAGGTGACCCTGCCGGTAACCCCGACCCGGGAGGACGCGACGCTTGCCTAGGCCGGGCAGATCCCCGTGATCACAATTTATTAGCTCTTTGCTGAGCATGCTTGTGGATTGTTCAGGCTCTGGGTGTTCTGGCCATGACCACAAGCGACGACGCGCTGCAACGCGATGTATCGGTTCACCACAGGCGACCGCAGACCCCGCCCGTGCGCCCGGAACGCAAGCACTCCGAGGTGATTGTCGCGACGGTGGGCTTCATCACCGGCCTTGCCATCGCCATTTTCCAGATCATCCCCAGCCTGCGTCTGCATCTGACCACGCCAGAGATTTACGCTTTGCCCTTCCTTGGCCTTGCCATCATCTGGTACAGCGTGGCTGGCCTGATCAGGCCCGGCCGGGATCGTCAGAAGGCCGGCCGGCCTCTTTTCGCGTTCATTGCGATCTACGTCATCCTCGCCTTTGCCGCCAAACTGGCTGACGGCGGCGAGAACACCATCATCTCGAACATCTATGTGATGTGGCTTCCCGCCGTCATCGCCTTTGGTGGCCTGATCATTCCCTTCACCATCCTGCGTCGGCTGTCGTGGTCGATCTATGGGGCCTTCGGGGCGGCCACCCTCGTCTGGGTTTTTCTGGGGGCAGATGGTGGGGAACTGTCCCACCTGACCCAGGAGATACAGATCACCGCATTTCTCAGCCTGGCGGCCCTGTTGCTGCTGCTGGGCGAGATCGCCAGCAGTCTCGACTCCGCCGTGAAGGAAGCCACCCTCGCCCGCGAGGCAGCCGAGCGGGCCAATCTGGCGAAATCAGAATTTCTGGCGCGGATGAGTCACGATCTGCGCACCCCCCTCAATGTGGTCATCGGCTATTCTGAAGTCATCACCGGGGAAGTGCTTGGCGGCCGCGAAGCCTGGCCACGCTACCGTGACTATGCCAATGACATTCGCAACAGCGGCCAGTTCCTGCTGGCCATCGTCAACGACATCCTCGACATCGCACGCATTGAATCGGGCGGCTTCACATTGAAGCTTGAACCGGTGGATGTGGGCGCCGTGGTGGCGGAAACCGTTTCCCGCCTGTCCCAGATCGCCGCCCGCGACGGTGTTACCATGGTCGAAACATGTGATGGGGCGGCTGGCATCATCATGGCCGACCGGCGCGCCCTGGAACAGATCCTCCAGAACCTGCTGTCGAATGCCGTCAAGTTCACGCCCGCCGGCAATCGCGCCGGCGTCCGCCTGTCCCGCAGCAGGGAAAGCGTCTCGATCGAGGTCTGGGACGAGGGTGTTGGCATTGACGCGACCGAGATCCCGCATCTGGGCGAGCCCTTCCGGCGGATTGGCCGCGCCGATGTCGCCGACCGCCCCGGTACAGGCCTTGGCATTGCCATCGTACAGAACCTCGTGCGTCTGCATGGTGGCACCCTGCGCTTCGAGAGTGCCGTGGGCCTTGGCACCACGGCATGTGTCACCCTGCCTGCCCGGCCAACGGGCCCTGCCACCAGCTAGGCCCGGTGCCTGCGCAACCCCGCTTTCAGGTCCACGCGACGGTCACAGCACAATCTCTCTGGTTCCGGAAAACATCATGGCAAATGGGAGTGAGATCTGGCCGGCAACGGAGGAAGGCAATGGCGGCAGCCTTCCTTTGCCTGAGGCCGGGCGGCGGTGGCACTTTGACTCGGTGGTTCCCTTCGCCGGGCTGATTGCGGCTTTGGCCTGTATAGGTTTTCAGCTGTTGCCAGAGGTCAGGGCGAACCAGACCCTCTTTGAGCGCATCGCCGATCCGATTTTGGGCGCTGCCCTGCTGTGCGTCGCCCTCATCACCCTGCGCAAAACCGGCCCGCGCCGCCTGGCGACCTGGCGGGTCATGTCCTATTTGCTGGCGCTTTATATTCTCGGCAGCTTTGCCGCAAAGCTTGCAGCCGGTGGCAATGGTATAATCCTGTCGATTACCTTCCTGATGTGGTTGCCAGCGGTGATCGCCTTTGGTGGCCTGGTCATGCCGTTTGCCGCACGGCGCCGCATGGCCTGGCTGCTCTATGCCGGCTTTGCCCTGGTTGCGCTGGCATGGCTTGCCTGGGGTGCAGACGGCGGGAGCGTGGCACGGCTTGGCCGCGAACTGCATATCAACGCGTTCCTGAGCCTTGCGGCCCTGTTGCTGCTGATCGGCGAGATCGGCCGGAACCTGCAGGTCGCCGCCCGGGAAGCCACCCTTGCCCGCCAGGTTGCCGAGCAGGCCAACCGGGCCAAGTCGGACTTCCTGGCGCGGATGAGCCACGATCTAAGAACCCCCCTCAACGTCGTCATCGGCTATTCAGAGGTCATCGCCGGAGAAATGCTTGGTGGTCCCGAGGCCTGGGCAAGGTACCGGGATTATGCCGAGCACATCCGCGAGAGCGGCGCCTTCCTGCTGGACCTCGTCAACGACATCCTCGACATCGCCCGCATTGATGCGGGTGGCTTTGCCTTGAAACCTGAGCTGGTGGATCTCGATGACCTTGTCATGGATACGGTTTCCCGCCTGTCCGAGAGGGCGGCGGCAGAGGGCGTTACCCTGTTGGGCACACCGCATGGCACGGCAGGCACCATCATGGTCGACCGCCGCGCCCTGGAACAGGTGCTGCAGAACCTTGTCTCCAATGCGATCACCTATACCGCTGCAGGCAAGCGCGCGGGGGTGCGCATGGCCCGCACTGGCGATTCCGTGCTGATCGAAGTCTGGGACGAGGGCATCGGCATTGAGGCGGCCAACCTTCCCCATCTGGGCGAGCCTTTCCGGCGATTCGGCCGTGGCGAGGCCACGGACCGCCCGGGAACCGGCCTTGGCATTGCCCTGGTGAAGAACCTTTTGCGGCTTCTTGGCGGCACCCTTGTCTTCGAGAGCATGGCCGGTCGCGGCACCGTGGCGCGGGTTACCCTGCCGGTGAAGATGCCCGGCATCTCTCAAGACGAGATCGGGCATCAGAACATCACGGTTTCTTAGGGAGTTCCGGGCGAGTGTTGCGCAGGCTCTGGGGCGGGCGAGGGCGGATGGCATACGGGCGTGATCCATTGTCGATGCATGGGGCGGTGCTTTCCGAGCGCGGCTCACATCCCATGCCTGCCAGAGGGCGGCGCTTCGATTATGCCATGGCCATGGCCGGGACAATCGGGGCCATAGCCTTCGCAACCTTTCATCTCGTGCCCAGCCTCGACGCGCATCAGACCCGATTCGAGCAGATCGCCGATCCTGTATTCGCCGTTGTCCTGCTGTGGAACGCGGCCGTCAGCCTGTGGCACGGCAGGCGGCGGCGAACCCTGACCTGGCGGCCGACCTTCTTTGCCCTCGCGATCTACATCATTGGCGGTTACGCCTCAAAACTGGCGGCAGGCGGCGAGAACACGATCCTGTCGAACATCTATGTGCTGTGGTTCCCGGTCATCGCTGCCTTTGGTGGCGTGCTGATGCCGTTTGTGCTGCTGCGGCGACTGGCGTGGTCGATCTATGGCCTGTTTGCCCTGATTGCCCTGGCCTGGCTGGCATTTGGCCATGATGGCAGCGGCCTGGCGCAGATGACGGCCGAATTGATGGTCTCCGTCTTCCTCAGCCTTGCCGCCCTGCTGCTGCTGATCGGCGAGATCGCCAGCAGTCTGGAAGCGGCAGTCAGGGAAGCGACCCTTGCCCGCGAGGCCGCTGAACAGGCAAACCGCGCCAAATCGGAATTCCTTGCGCGCATGAGCCATGACCTGCGCACGCCCCTCAATGTGGTGATCGGCTATTCCGAGGTTATCTCGGGCGAGGTGCTGGGTGGCTATGAGGCCTGGGCGCGCTACCAGGAATACGCAAACGACATCCGCCAGAGCGGTGAATTCCTGCTCGCCCTCATCGACGATATCCTCGACATTGCCCGCATCGAATCAGGCAGCGTCACCCTCCGGCCCGAGCCGGTGGACATGGGCACGGTGGTTGCGGACACCGTTACGCGCCTGCGACGGATTGCCGATAGCGATGGTGTAACCCTGATCATGGCGCCGGTTGGCGAAATCGGCACCATCATGGCCGACCGCCGCGCCATTGAGCAGATCGTGCAGAACCTTGTCTCGAACGCGATCAAGTTCACCCCGGCAGGCAATCGCGCCGGGGTGCGGCTTGCCCGCCAGGCTGGTGCCGTGCTGATCGACGTCTGGGATGAGGGCATCGGCATTGCCGAGACGGAAATTCCCCATCTGGGCGAACCCTTCCGGCGGATCGGCCGGGCGGATGTGGCCGAGAAACCGGGCACCGGGCTTGGCATTGCCATTGTCAGGAACCTGATTGGCCTGCACGGTGGCACCATCACGTTCCAAAGCGCCGTGGGCGTCGGCACCACCGCCCATGTGGTGCTGCCCGCGCAGCCGCCGGCAGGCGCCGCCGGCAAGGTCCTGACGCGGATTTTCTAAGGCCAGACGCGGCTGGCCAGGCGCAGGCGCTCAGATGTGGATCGGGCGCTTGTCCACCGCCAGCGCGGCTTCCTTCATCACTTCGTTCAGGGTGGGATGGGCGTGGCAGGTGCGCGCGATGTCTTCGGCAGAGGCGCCGAATTCCATGGCGAGCACGGCTTCCGCAATCAGGGTACCGGCACCCGGGCCGATGATGTGCACGCCCAATACCCGGTCGGTGGTGGCGTCGGCCAGGATCTTCACAAAGCCCTCGGTCTCCAGCATGGCCTTGGCGCGGCCATTGGCCGAGAAGGGGAACTTGCCAACGGCAAAGGCAATGCCTGCCGCCTTCAGCTCTTCCTCGGTCTTGCCAACGCTGGCGACTTCCGGATTGGTGTAGACGACGCCGGGGATCGTGTCGTGGTTCACATGGCCGGCCTGGCCCACCAGGATTTCCGCCACGGCCACGCCCTCATCCTCGGCCTTGTGGGCCAGCATGGCGCCGGCGATCACGTCACCAATGGCAAAGATGCCGGGCACATTGGTGCGGAAATGCGCATCGGTCTCGATCCGGCCACGGGAATCAAGGGCAACGCCCGCCACGTCGAGGCCAAGGCCCTGGGTATGGGGCTTGCGGCCAATGGCCATCAGCACGATGTCGCCCTCGATGCGGCTGCGATCGCCGCCGGCGGCCGGCTCGATCTCCACCGAGACACCCTTGGCGTCAGATTTCACGCCCACCACCTTGGTGGAGAGGTGGAATTCAAAGCCCTGCTTGGCCAGCACGCGCTGGAAGGCCTTGGCAACCTCGCCATCCATGCCGGGGGTGATGCGGTCGAGATATTCGATCACCGTCACCTGAGCCCCCAGCCGCCGCCAGACCGAGCCCATTTCAAGGCCGATGACACCGCCGCCAATCACGATCAGGTGCTTTGGCACCGCACTCAGTTCAAGCGCACCGGTGGACGACACCACGCGCTTCTCATCAACCGTCACACCCGGCAGGCCCGCAACCTCGGAGCCTGTGGCGATGATGAAGGCACTGGCCGTAACCGTCTGCGTGCCGCCGGCATTGAGCGCCACCTCAAGCGAGGTGGGGCTGGTGAAGCGGGCGGCGCCGTGGATTGGGGTTACCTTGTTCTTCTTGAAGAGGAACTCGATCCCCTTGGTATTGGCCGTTACCGTCTTGGTCTTGTGGGCCATCATGGCGGGCAGGTCGAGGCTGACGCCGGTCACCTTCACGCCGAACGAGGGCAGGCCACTTTGTGCCAGATGATAAAGCTCCGAGGCATGCAGCAGGGCCTTGGACGGGATGCAGCCCACGTTCAGGCAGGTGCCGCCAAGCGTTGCGCTCTTCTCGATACAGGCAACCTTCAGGCCCAATTGGGCGGCCCGGATGGCCGCCACATAGCCACCGGGGCCAGAACCGATCACGACCACGTCGAAGGTGTCAGCCATGGGTTACTCCATTCCAAGACGCGACGCGGTCGGGTCGGGTCGGTAAGCAGGTCGGCTAGAGACGTCTCAGAGATCAAGCAGGATGCGCTGGGGATCTTCCAGGCATTCCTTGACGCGCACGAGGAAGGTAACCGCCTCGCGCCCGTCGATCATGCGATGATCATAGGACAGGGCCAGATACATCATCGGGCGGATCTGGATTTCCTTGCCCACGGCAATCGGACGATCCTGGATCTTGTGCATGCCAAGGATGGCTGACTGCGGCGGGTTGAGGATCGGCGTCGACATGAGCGAGCCATAGATGCCGCCGTTGGAGATGGTGAAGGTGCCGCCCTGCAGATCGTCGAGGGCCAGCTTGCCATCGCGCGCCTTGCGGCCCAGCCCCTCGATCTCCTTTTCGATATCGGCGAAACCCTTGGTATCACAGTCGCGGACGACGGGGACAACCAGGCCCTGGGGTGTGCCCACGGCGACGCCGATGTCGTAATAGTTCTTGAAGACGATGTCCTCGCCGTCGATCTCGCCATTGACCTGCGGGATCTCCTTCAGGGCGATGACGCAGGCCTTCACGAAGAAGCTCATGAAGCCAAGCTTGGAGCCGTGCTTCTTTTCAAACACGTCCTTGTAGCGGGCGCGGGCCGCCATCAGGTTCGTCATGTCCACCTCGTTGAAGGTGGTCAGCATGGCGGCGGTGTTCTGGGCCTGCTTCAGGCGTTCGGCAATGCGCTTGCGCAGGCGCGTCATGCGCACGCGCTCTTCCCGGTCGGCCTTGGCACGCGGGCCAGAGGGGGCTGCCGGGGCGGGCGCCGGGGCAGAAGCCGCAGCGGCAACGGCCTGCAGGGCATCGGCCTTGGTGGCGCGGCCATCCTTGCCGCTGCCGGCAAGGGCGGCGGGATCAAGGCGGTTTTCCACCACGATCTTGCGCACTGACGGGGCCAGGGTGGCATTGGCGGCGACTGTTGGAGCGGGCGCGGGCGCTGGTGCCGGGGCGGGTGCTGCCGCAACGGGAGCCGAGGCTGGGGCCGGGGCGGGTGCCGGGGCTGCGGCGGGTTTCGGGGCAGAGACGGTACCGGCCGCCCCTTCCTCGATGGCGCCGAGAATGGCGCCGACGCCTACGGTGGTGCCTTCCGCCACATCGATGCGGGCCAGACGGCCGGCGGCGGTGGCGTTCACCTCAAGGGCAACCTTGTCGGTCTCAAGCTCGCACAGGGGCTCGTCAAGGGCGACGGCATCGCCGACCTGCTTGAACCACTTTGCAACGGTCGCCTCGGTAACCGATTCGCCGAGCGTGGGCACGCGGATTTCCGTCGTCATGTCGTCCTCGTCGTGGTCGGCGCGCAGGGCGCCGTCACTTTGTCAAAGCAGCGTCAACAAGGGTCGCCTGTTCGATCAGGTGTTTTTTCATCTGGCCGGTGGCGGGAGAGGCAGCGGGCGGGCGGCCGGCATAGACGGCATGGCCGCCCTGCTTCACGCCAGCCTTCTCGATGCACCATTCCAGCCAGGGGTCCACGTGGGTCCAGGCGCCCATGTTCTTGGGCTCTTCCTGACACCAGATGATCCGGGCCTTGGGATAGCGCGACAGTTCGCGGATCACGGTCTTGGCCGGGAACGGGTTCAACTGTTCCACACGCAGGATCACGGCATTGTCGATGCCGCGCGCCTCACGCTCTTCCAGGATGTCGTAATAGACCTTGCCCGAGCAGAGGATGACGCGCTCGATCTTGTTGTCCGCTACCAGCGTGTCTTCCGCGTCGTCCAGCAGGACACGGTGGAAGGAGCTGCCGGGGCCGAACTCCGACAGCTTGGAGACCGCCCGCTTGTGCCGCAGCAGCGACTTCGGCGTCATGATGATCAGCGGCTTGCGGAAGTTGCGGTGAATCTGGCGGCGCAGGATGTGGAAATAGTTTGCCGGCGTCGTCAGGTTCGCGACCTGCATATTGTCGTCGCCGCACAGCTGCAGGAAGCGTTCGAGCCTGGCGGAGGAATGCTCCGGGCCCGACCCTTCATAGCCATGGGGCAGCAGCATCACGAGGCCGCTCATGCGCAGCCATTTGGATTCACCCGACGCGATGAACTGGTCGATGATCACCTGGGCGCCGTTCACGAAGTCGCCGAACTGCGCCTCCCACAGCACCAGGGCGTTTGGCTCAGCCAGGCTGTAACCATAGTCGAAACCCAGCACCGCCGCCTCGGACAAGAGGCTGTCGTGCACCTCGAACGGCGCCTGTTCGGGCGAAATGTTGTTGAGGGGCAGATAGCGTTCTTCGGTCTGCTGATCGACCAGCACCGCATGGCGCTGCGAGAAGGTGCCACGGCCGGAATCCTGGCCCGACAGGCGCACATGGATGCCATCGTCCAGCAGGCTGCCAAAGGCCAGCGCCTCGCCCGTGGCCCAGTCGATGCCCTCGCCGGTTTCCAGCATCTTCTGCTTGGCTTCCAGCAGACGACGGATGGTGCGGTGGGGGTTGAAGGTCTCGGGGATGGTGGTCAGGGCCTTGAAGATCTCGCGCAGGCTCTTGATGCCCACATCGGTATCGCCACGCCGCACATCACCCTTGGCGATGGACAGGCCGGTCCACTTGCCTTCCAGCCAGTCGGCCTTGTTGGGGCGATAGGTCTGGCTGGCGCTGAAGTCGGATTCCAGACGGGCCGCAAAGGCGCCGTGGATCTGCTCGGCCTCGCCTGGCTGCAGCACGCCCTCGTCGGTCAGGCGGCGGGCATAGATCTCGCGCGTGGTCTGCTGCTGGGCGATCTTGCGATACATCAGCGGCTGGGTGAACGCCGGCTCATCGCCCTCGTTATGGCCAAAGCGGCGGTAGCAGAACATGTCGATGACGACATCCTTCTTGAACCGCTGGCGGAATTCGGTGGCGATCTTGGCCACGTGCACCACGGCCTCGGGGTCGTCGCCGTTCACATGGAAGATCGGCGCGCCCACGGTCTTTGCCACGTCCGAAGGATAGGGCGACGAGCGCGAGAAGCTGGGGCTCGTCGTGAAACCGATCTGGTTATTGACGATGATGTGGAGGGTACCGCCGGTGCGATAGCCCCTGAGGCCCGACAGGGCAAAGCATTCTGCCACCAGACCCTGGCCGGCAAAGGCCGCGTCGCCATGAAGCAACAGCGAGAGCACCTGTTCGCGCTCCACATCGCCGCGCTGGCTCTGCTTGGCGCGCACCTTGCCGATGACGACGGGGTTCACCGCCTCAAGATGGCTGGGGTTGGCGGTCAGGCTGAGATGGACGCGGTTACCATCGAACTCGCGGTCTGATGAGGTGCCAAGATGGTACTTCACGTCGCCCGAGCCCTGGACGTCGGCCGGGTTGGCGCTGCCGCCCTGGAATTCGTTGAAGATCGCGACATAGGGCTTGGCCATGACATTGGCCAGCACATTGAGGCGGCCGCGATGGGGCATGCCCAGCACGATTTCCTGCACGCCCAGATTGCCGCCGCGCTTGATGATCTGTTCCATCGCGGGGATCAGGGATTCAGCGCCGTCAAGGCCAAAGCGCTTGGTGCCGGTGAACTTGGTGTTGCAGAAGCGCTCGAAGCCCTCGGCCTCGGTCAGCTTGTTGAAGATCGCGCGCTTGCCCTCGGGCGTGAAGGTGATGTCCTTCTCGCTGCCTTCGATGCGCTCCTGGATCCAGGCCTTTTCAGCCGGATCGGAGATGTGCATGAACTCGACACCGATGGTGCCGCAATAGGTGCGCTTCAGGATCGCCAGGATCTCGCGCAGGGTGCCGGTCTCAAGGCCCAGCACGCGGTCGAGGAAGATCGGCCGGTCCATATCGGCTTCGGTAAAGCCATAGCTGGACGGCTCAAGCTCGGGATGGGATTTCGGCGGCTCAAGCCCGAGCGGGTCGAGATTGGCGATAAGATGACCACGGATGCGATAGGCCCGGATCATCATCAGGGCACGGACTGAGTCCAGTGTCGCCGCGCGCACCTCGGCCGGGCTGGCACCAGCGACCGTCGCAGCGGCAGCGGCGGGCGCAGGCGCCGCGCCATTTGGCTTCTTTGGCTTGTCGTCGGCCTCATCCAGGCCGTTCGACATGGGTGGCCAGTCGGCCCGGGTCCAGCTGGCGCCCCGTGCCGATTGCACCACGGAGGACGCCTCGTCCCGCAGGTCAGCGAAAAAAGCCTGCCAGCTTGGTTCCACCGAATTGGGATCGGTGACGTAGCGGGCATAGAGTTCCTCGATGAAGGCGCCATTGGCACCGTGGAGGAACGTCAGATGATCCGAATGGTCTGTCATGGCCTGATCTGGTTCGCGGCCCTTGCGGGCAGCGCCTTTCGGTATGCCTCGTTTCGTCCCGCGCGCCCTGTCGAGGCGCTGCCCGGGATCAGCCGGACAGCGCACTCTGCCTTCACAGGCGCAGGGTTACCCCCGCAGGACCTTGACCAGCGTCGTGCCGAGCGCCGCCGGCGATTCCGACACGGTGATGCCCGCTGAACGCATGGCCTCAATCTTGTCCTCTGCGCCGCCCTTGCCACCAGAGATGATGGCACCGGCATGGCCCATGCGACGGCCCGGGGGGGCCGTGCGGCCGGCGATGAAGCCCACAACCGGCTTCTTCACCTTGGACGCCTTCAGGAACTCGGCCGCCTCTTCTTCTGCGCTGCCGCCGATCTCGCCGATCATGATGATCGAGGTCGTCTCGGGGTCGCGCAGGAACAGGTCCAGCACGTCGATGAAGTTGGTGCCGTTCACCGGGTCGCCGCCGATGCCGACGCAGGTCGACTGGCCAAGGCCCGCCGCCGTGGTCTGCGCCACCGCCTCGTACGTCAGCGTGCCAGAGCGCGAGACAATGCCCACGCCGCCGGCCAGATGGATGTGGCCCGGCATGATGCCGATCTTGCACTGGTCAGGCGTGATCACGCCCGGGCAGTTGGGGCCGACAAGGCGGGTCTTGGAGCCCTGCAGGGCGCGCTTGACCTTGACCATGTCGAGCACCGGAATGCCCTCGGTGATGCACACCGCCAGCTCGATCTCGGCGGCAATCGCCTCGAGGATCGCGTCGGCCGCAAACGGCGGCGGCACATAGATCATCGTGGCGGTGGCGCCGGTCTTCTCGCGCGCGGCGGCCACGGTGTCGAACACCGGCAGGCCAACGTGGGTGGTGCCGCCCTTGCCCGGTGTGACGCCGCCGACCATCTTGGTGCCATAGGCGATGGCCTGTTCGGAGTGGAAGGTGCCCTGGGCGCCGGTGATGCCCTGGCAGATGACTTTGGTGTTGCGATCAATGAGAACGGACATCAGGCAGCTTCCTTCACGGCCTTGACCACCTTCTCGGCGGCATCCGCCAGATCATCGGCGGACAGGATGGGGAGGCCAGACTCGGCCAGGATCTTCTTGCCGAGGTCGACGTTCGTGCCGGCCAGACGCACCACCAGAGGCACATTCAGGCTGACTTCGCGCGCCGCCGCCACCACGCCCTCTGCGATCACGTCGCAGCGCATGATGCCGCCAAAGATGTTGACGAGGATGCCCTCGACATTGGCGTCCGACAGAATGATCTTGAAGGCCTCGGTCACGCGCTCACGCGTGGCGCCGCCGCCCACATCAAGGAAGTTCGCCGGCGTGCCGCCATAGAGCTTGATGATGTCCATGGTCGCCATCGCAAGACCGGCGCCATTGACCATGCAGCCGATGTTGCCATCGAGCTTGATGTAGCTCAGCTCATGCTTCTGGGCCTCGCGCTCTGCCGGATCCTCTTCGTCGGGATCGCGCAGGGCTTCGATGTCCTTGTGGCGGAACAGGCTGTTGTCGTCGAAATTGACCTTGGCATCGAGCGCGATGAGGTCGCCCGTCTTGGTCACCACCAGCGGGTTGATCTCGAACAGGCTCATGTCGAGGTCGACGAAAGCCTTGTAGAGGTTCTGGATCAGCTTCACACAGGCGCCAACCTGCGGGCCGCTGAGGCCAAGGCCAAAGGCGATGGTCCGGCCATGATGGGCCTGGATGCCGGCCGCCGGATCGATGGAGATCGTGTGGATCTTCTCGGGCGTGTGGGCCGCAACCTCTTCGATGTCCATGCCGCCCTCAGTGGACGAGATGAACGCGATGGTGCCGGTCTTGCGGTCAACCACGGCCGAAAGATACAGCTCGCGCTCGATGGCGGAGCCGTCTTCGATGTAGACGCGCTTGACCTCTTTGCCCTCAGGGCCGGTCTGGTGCGTGATCAGGGTCATGCCCAGCATCTTCTGGGCAGCTGCCTTGGCGTCCTCGATGGACTTCACGACCTTCACGCCGCCGCCCTTGCCGCGGCCACCTGCGTGGATCTGCGCCTTGACAACCCAGATCGGGCCGGGGAGATCGCGTGCGACCTTCTCAGCCTCGTCTGCCGTATAGGCCACGTGTCCCCTGGGGACCGCGACGCCGAATTTGGCCAAGAGCTGCTTGGCCTGATATTCATGAATGTTCATGGACTACCGTGGGTTGAACCGGACCCGGGCGGCCCGGAAATGGCGAAGTACAAGACGACTTTGGTTATAGCACCGGCGGACCGGCGCGCAACCGCATCGCGTGGATTCAGTGGCCCTTGCCACCAAAATTTAGCAATGGGTCGCGGCGCCGGGCCGGGATATCAGCCGCGGGCCAGTGTCGGGTCGAGGGTCTTGACCACCTCGATCAGGCCCTTCACCGAATTGACCGAGGCGTCGAGCATGGTGCGCTCCTCGGCCGTGAGGGTGAGTTCGATCACGCGTTCCACGCCGCCGGCACCGATCACCACGGGCACGCCGACATAGATGTTCTTCAGGCCGTACTCGCCGTTCAGATAGGCGGCGCAGGGCAGCACGCGCTTCTTGTCCTTGAGATAGCTCTCGGCCATGGCAATGGCAGAGGTCGCCGGTGCATAGAAGGCCGAGCCGGTCTTGAGCAGGCCGACGATCTCGGCGCCGCCATCACGGGTGCGCTGGACGATCTTGTCGAGGCGCTCCTGGGTGGTCCAGCCAAGCTTGATGAGGTCGGGCAAGGGCACGCCGGCCACCGTGGAATAGCGCACCATGGGAACCATGGTATCGCCATGGCCGCCGAGCACGAAGGCCGTCACGTCTTCGACGGAGACCTTGAATTCCTCAGCCAGGAAATGGCGGAAGCGGGCGCTGTCGAGCACGCCGGCCATGCCGACCACCTTCTCCGGCGGCAGGCCAGAGGCCTCGCGCAGGGCCCAGACCATGGCGTCGAGGGGGTTGGTGATGCAGATCACGAAGGCGTTCGGGGCATGCTTGGCAATGCCCTCGCCCACGGACTTCATGACCTTGGTGTTGATGCCCAGCAGGTCATCGCGGCTCATGCCCGGCTTGCGCGGCACGCCGGCGGTGACGATCACCACATCGGCGCCGGCAATGTCGGCATAGTCCTGGGTGCCGGACAGGCTGGCGTTGAAGCCTTCCACCGGGCCGGACTGCGCGAGATCAAGGGCCTTGCCCTGGGGAATGCCTTCGGCGATGTCGAACACGACAATGTCGCCAAGCTCCTTGATGGCCGCCAGATGGGCCAGGGTGCCACCGATCTGTCCACCGCCCACCAGGGCAATCTTGCTGCGCGCCATCATGGCCTCCGTCTTCAGGTCTGAGTAAGTGAGGGGTACCTATACCCTTTCCCAAGGGGCTGCAAGATGGTCGGGCGCACCCGTCCCGGCCTCGGCACCATGGGGCAGGGCCATGTAGTCTGCCGACTGCATCTCCATCAGGCGGCTGGCGGTGCGGCCAAACTCGAAACTGCCATCACCGGCCGGGTAAAGGTCGTCGGGCAGGGCGGCCGCCGAGGTGATCAGCTTGGCCCGCGCCTCGTACAGGGCATCAATGAGGGTCACAAACCGCTTGGCCTCGTTGCGCTTGTCCGGCCCCATGGCCGGCACGCCGTCGAGCACCAGGGTGTGAAAGCGGGCCGCCAGCGCCAGATAATCCGCCGCCCCCAGCGCCCTGGCGCACAGTTCGGCAAAACCGGCCCGCACCACGCCCCGCGCCGTGCAGGGCAGCACCAGCTGGCGCCCCTGCACCTCAAGGGTTTCAGAGACCGGCGCCTCACCATCGGTCAGGGCGGCGAACACACCATCAAGGGCCGTATCGGCCGCAGGGCCAAGGGGCGCGAAATAGACAGGCATGCCCGCCAGCCGCGCCAGGCGATAATCCACCGGCCCGTTCAGGTGCAGCAGGTCCAGTTCCTTCTCCACCAGGGCAATGAAGGGCAGGAACAGCTGGCGGTTGAGGCCGCCGGCATAAAGCTGGTCCGGCGCCCGGTTGGAGGTGGCCACCACCACCACGCCACGGGCAAAAAGCTCGGTAAAGAGGCGGCCCAGGATCATGGCATCAGCCACATCCGCCACCTGGAACTCGTCAAAGCACAAAAGCCTCGCCTCGGCGGCGATGCGGGCGGCGGTGGGCGGAATGGGATCGTCGCCCTCGGCCCGCTCGGGCGCATCGGGGGGCAGCTTGCGCCAGGCGTGGATGCGCGCGTGGGTCTCCAGCATGAAGGCGTGGAAGTGGACGCGGCGCTTGGGCGCAACGGGGGCGCTGGCGAAAAACATGTCCATCAGCATGGACTTGCCGCGCCCGACCCCGCCATAGAGGTAAAGGCCCTGGGGCGGCGGTTCTGGCTTGAGCAGGCCGAGGCGGCCCAGCAGTCCCTTCCGGTCGGGCTTCCAGGCCAGCAGGCGCTGGTGCAGCCCTTCCAGCTTTTCCACCGCCAGTTCCTGCATGGGATCGTGGCGGACCACCCCCTCGGTACGGAGGCGGCGCCAGGCGGCGAGGGGACCTTCTGCGGTCATCTGGCAGTCACCTGGCAATCATCACAGATGGCGGCGGGGGCAGTCGGCTGACTGCCCCCGGGTCGCCTTACTTCATGGTGGGGATGGAGAACTCGGCGCCGGCGCGGATGCCGGTGGGCCAACGCGAGGTCACCGTCTTGATCTTGGTGTAGAACTTCACACCCTCGGTGCCGTGCTGGTTGGTGTCGCCAAAGGCCGAGCGCTTCCAGCCGCCAAAGCTGTGATAGGCCAGCGGCACCGGGATCGGCACATTGATGCCCACCATGCCGGCCTGGACGCGGCTGGCGAAATCACGGGCGGCGTCGCCGTCGCTGGTGTAGATCGCCACGCCATTGCCGTACTCGTGGGTCGAGGGCAGATCGATCGCCTCGTCAAACGACTGGGCGCGCACGATGCTGAGCACCGGGCCAAAGATCTCTTCCTTGTAGATGCGCATGTCGCGCGTCACGTTGTCGAACAGGCAGCCGCCCATGAAATAGCCCTTTTCATAGCCCTGCAGCTTGAAATCGCGGCCATCCACCAGCAGCTTGGCGCCTTCCTTGACGCCCAGATCGACATAGCCCTTCACCTTGGCCAGGTGTTCGGCGCTGACCATCGGGCCGTAGTCGCTGTCGGGATCGTTGGACGGGCCAACGCGCAGCGCCTCCACCCGGGGCTTCAGGCGCTCGATCAGGGCGTCCGCCACGGCGTCACCCACGGGCACCGCGACCGAGATCGCCATGCAGCGCTCGCCGGCCGAGCCATAGCCAGCACCGATCAGGGCGTCGGCCACCTGGTCGAGATTGGCGTCGGGCATGATGATCATGTGGTTCTTGGCGCCGCCCATGGCCTGGACGCGCTTGCCGTTCGCTGCCGCCGTTGCATAGACATAAGAGGCGATGTTGGTGGAGCCAACAAAGCTGACGGCCTGGATGCGCGGGTCGGTCAGGATGGTGTCGACGGCTTCCTTGTCGCCGATGACGACGTTCAGCACGCCGGCCGGGGCGCCCGCTTCCATCATCAGCTCTGCCAGACGCAGGGGAACCGAGGGGTCCTTCTCCGACGGCTTGCAGATGAAGGTGTTGCCGCAGGCAATGGCCACGCCAAACATCCACATGGGGATCATGGCCGGGAAGTTGAACGGCGTGATGCCGGCCACCACGCCCAGCGGCTGGCGCATGGAGTACATGTCGATGCCGGGACCAGCGCCTTCGCTGAAGTCGCCCTTCATCAGGTGCGGGATGCCGCAGGCGAATTCGATCACCTCAAGGCCGCGCTGGATGTCGCCCTTGGAATCGGAAATCACCTTGCCGTGCTCGCGCGAGAGCATGGCGGCCAGCTCGTCCATGTTCTTTTCGACAAGTTCCTTGAACTTGAACATGACGCGGGCGCGCTTCTGCGGGTTCTGGGCCGCCCATTCGGGGAAGGCCTTCTGGGCGGCGGCGATGGCGCTGCGCATCTCGTCGGCGGTGGCCAGGGGCGATTTCGCCTGGACTTCACCGAGCGTGGGGTTATAGACGTCAAGGAAGCGCCCACTGGTGCCCTTGACGTGCTTGCCCGCGATGAAATGCGTCAGTTCCGTCGTCATCACAATTCCTTCCCTCGGTCGCTGGCGCGCTTGTGGCGCATGCGTTGCGGCACAGCCGCTGCAGTTCGGGGGCTACTTAAAGCCTGATCCGCCCCGGGCCGCAAGGCGGCGCAGACAGAAGCACGGCATCTGGCTGTCTTGATGGTGTCATCCCGCCGCCCTAAAACCCGCCTGACCGGGAGATCAAGCGATGATTACAGTCTATGGGGCGGCGTGCGGGCATC
Organism: Acetobacteraceae bacterium; assembly: GCA_947379865.1. Classification (GTDB taxonomy): domain Bacteria; phylum Pseudomonadota; class Alphaproteobacteria; order Zavarziniales; family Zavarziniaceae; genus CANCOY01. The sequence goes on along the minus strand of CANCOY010000006.1, from coordinate 15,183 downwards.
TGACGCCGCTGGCCTGGGAAGATGGGGCGCCCCTGCCCGCCACCGCCGTCTGGGTCGACCTGCTGAGCCCGACCACGGCCGAGGAAGAGGCCGTGGAACGCGCCACCGGCATTGACCTGCCAACCCAGGCCAAGCTCCAGGAAATCGAGATGTCGAGCCGGCTCTATCAGGAAGGGCATGCCCGCTACATGGCCGCCACCGTGATGAGCAAGGCCGACGAACCCCATGCCGAGGCCGAGGCCATCGCCTTTGTTGTCAGCCCGCCTTTGCTGATCACCCTGCGCTATACCGACCCCTTTGCCTTTTCGGCCTTCGCCACCCGGGCGATGCGCCAGACCGGGCTTGTGGAGGGGGGTGGCGAGACAATCCTGGCCGGCCTGCTGGAAGCCATCGTCGACCGCGCCGCCGACATTCTTGAACATGTGACCATGGACCTCGACCGCCTGTCGCGCGAGGTGTTCCGCGCCCGCAAGGACGTGGCCGGCCGCACCCTGCCGGGCATGGACCTGGAAGAAGCCGTCCGCCGCCTTGGCCGCAGCGAGGACCTGACCTCAAAGGTGCAGGACAGCCTGTCGTCCATCACCCGCCTGCTGACCTTCTTTGGCGTTGCCATGGCGAGCGAGGTCAAGAAGGACTACAAGGCCCGCCTGAAGATAATCGCCCGCGACGCCCATTCGATTCAGGAACATGCCACCAGCCTGGCCCAGAAGGGCAACTTCCTGCTGGATGCCACCCTTGGCCTGATCAACATCGAGCAGACCAAGATCATCAAGATCTTCTCGGTGGCCTCGGTGGTGTTCCTGCCGCCGACCCTGATCGCCTCGATCTATGGCATGAACTTCAAGATCATCCCCGAACTCGATCTGAGCCTGGGCTATCCCATGGCGATTGCCATGATGCTCGCCTCGGCCGCCCTGCCCTATTACTACTTCAAGCGCAAAGGCTGGCTCTGAGCGGGCGCCTCAGCGCGCCGCCAGCCGGGGCAGCTCGGGCTGCAGCAGGTTGCGCCGGTCCTTGAGAACGGCAAGGGTTACATCACCACGACGCACCCGACCGATCACGGTACCGGGAATGGCGCGGTCGCAGCGCCCCTCCGTGAAGGCCAGATAGAAATCAGCATCGGCGCTGTCGTTGCTGGTGGTGAAATTGGGGCCAAGATAATAGGCCGCCGACAGAGGATAACCGCACACCAGCACGCGCCAGGGCTTGCCATCAGGCTTGCGCCGCGCGCCGATCCGGTCGTCGAGCAGGTCGGCCCCTTCGTGCAGGGCGTTGCCCCAATAGTCGAGGTTGAAGCGCCCCTCGGCCCCCTGCACGCCACCCACAAGGCTGTTGTAATAGATGTACTCGTTGGGAAAGAGGCGGGCGGCCTGAAATGCCTGCCAACCCATGGCAGACAGAACCACCACCCCCGCCATGGTCCCCGCCCGCCGCCCGTATCGGGCAACCAGCCCCAGACCATGATCAAGCCCGAGAGCCGCCAGAACCGCCAGCGGCGGCACCACAAAGATGAAATGGCGATAGCCGTGATAGATCGCCGGCTTGAAGGCAATGAAATAGGCAATCGGGAAAAGGGCCGCGAGGGTAACAAGGGCCAAGGGCAGCAGGCTGCGCAGTCGATCGGGCATAGTGGCCGGCAGGTTGGCGACACGCGGCAAGCCCGCGCGCCAGAAGGCCGCAAGCCCCGCCAGAGCCATGCACCCTGCCAGCGCCAGGCCCGCCAGCACCACTTCAGGCAACTGGACCAGCAACTGGCCCGGCAGATACCACCAGGGCAGGTGCTGGCTCGACAGATGTTGACCAAAGGCCAGCACCTGGCCCGGCCAGGTGAAATGGGCAAAGGTCGTGAAGGCCCGCCAGGGGTTGAGCGGCGCCTGCAGCGCCCAGGGCCAGACCACCACCATCACGGCATAGGCAAGCACCAGGGCTGGCAACAGGGCCAGCGCCACAGATCCAGCCGCCCGGGCGGCCCGCAACAGGCCCCGCTGCCACATATACAGGACCAGATAGGCCCCCAGAACCAGGCCAAGGTAGACCAGCATCAGCACGCCGCCGATGCGGGTGCCCAGCGCCAGGCCCAGAACGGCACCAAAGGCCAGCACGGTGGCCAGGCGCGGGCGCGGCAACTGGTCCACCAGGCGCACGGCCCAGACCAGGGTCCACAGCATCGCCACCGCAAAGGGCACATCCTTTGGATTGAAAAAGGCATGGCCCCAGAAGCCCGGGATCAGCAGCAGCAGGCCAGCGGCAAGCGCGCCGGCACGCGGCCCACCCATGCGCTGGCCAAGCCGCCAGGCGCCTGCCAGGCCCAGCACGCCCACAAGCCCGCCCATCAGATGGCGCGTCTCGTACTCGCCCAGCGGCGAGACCTTGTTCAGCAGGGCGGCCACCAGATCAAAGGCACCGCCATAAAAATGCAGGTTCAGATAGGTAAAGGCGCTGTCATCGGTGAAGAACGAGGTGTACCAGGCCAGGATCTTGTGACCATAGATCGCCTGCCATTCCTCGTCCCAGATCAGGCCATAGCTGCGGAACGTCAGGATCACCAGAAGCGCGGCCGAGACCAGACCCGCGCGCGCCACATCGTCCCAGCCCATGGCCCAGTTGCCCAGACGCAGCCCCCAGACAGGCGCCGTCCGCACCCCGGCCGTCGGGGTGGGCATGACAGCCGCATTGACCTGATCGTCAGCCATGGGGGGTCAGGCCTGCCGTTTGGTTGCTGACGGCAGGACGGCCGCCGGGGCGACGGCGGGGACTTCGCCCACGACCGTCGCATCAAAGCCAAGCGCCGTGCGCACCACATAGAGCGGGCGGCCCTTCACCTCGGTAAAGACACGCCCCAGATAGTCGCCGATCACCCCAAGGGTAAGCAGCTGGATGCCGCCAAGGAACAGGACCACGACAATGATGGATTCATAGCCGGGCACATCGATGCCCCAGACCAGGGTCTTGATCAGGCGAACGACAATGTAAAAGAAGGCAAGGCCAGAAACCGTGGCGCCCACATAGCTCCAGACCCGCAGGGGAAAGTTCGAGAAGGCGGCAAGGCCGTTGAAGGCGAGGGACAGAAGCTTGGTAAAGCTCTGCTTCGCCTGGCCGCCCTGGCGTTCGGCTTGGGTGTAGACCACCCCCGTCTGGCGAAAGCCGACCCAGGCAAAAATGCCCTTCATGAAACGGCTGCGCTCGGGCATGGCGTTGATCACATCCACCACCTTGCGGTCGAGCAGGCGGAAATCCCCCGCCTCACGCGGCAGCGGCACTTCCGACAGGCGGTCGAACAACCAATAGAAGGCGCGGGCAAAGAACCGGCTGGCCAGGCTCTGGCCGATGCGCTGGTTGCGCACCGCATAGACCACGTCAAAACCCTCGCGCCATTTGGCGACCAGTTCGGCCAGTGCCTCGGGCGGGTGCTGAAGGTCGGCATCCATGGGCACCACGGCCTGGCCATTGGCATAAGCAAGGCCGGCGGAAAGGGCTGCTTCCTTGCCGAAATTGCGCGACAGGTCGATTACCCGCACCCGCGCCTCGCGCCGGTGGATGGCCGTAAGGCGCTCGAGGGTGTCGTCCCGGCTGCCATCGTTGATGCAGACCACTTCCCACGAAAGACCCAGCGCCTCAAGCGCAGGGACCACGCGGGCAAACAGTGCCTCCACATTGCTGCCTTCGTTATAGCAGGGGATGACAAGCGAGAGCACGGGCGCCTCTCCCTGTGCCACGGCCGGTCCGGGCACGGGCAAGGTCGCAACGGGTGAACCGATGCGGGAGAACCTGTTGTGATCAATACTCATCACTGTTACCGAACTTTCGACCTGTCCGCCGCACCAATGCGGGCGGATGTTGGGATACGCACCGATGACCCTGCCCGATCACGTTGCCCCCCCTGATTCCGCCCCGGGCAGGCGGCGAATCATTCTTAGTGCGGATGACTATGGCCTGTCACCGGGAATTGGCATTGCCATTCGTAGCCTGATCGATGCAGGCCGCCTGAGTGCGACCGCCTGCATGACATCCAGCCCCGACTGGCCGGCCGAAGCTGCGCTGCTGGAACCATTGTCTGGCCGTGCCGACATCGGCCTGCATTTCACCCTTACGGGACTGCCCGGCCTTGTCAGCAGGCAGGCCCCCCCGGCGCTTGGCCAACTGATCATCCGTGCACTCACCGGCCGCCTCGACCTTGGCGCCGTGGCAGCGGAACTCGAGGCCCAGCTCGACGCCTTTGAAGCCGCCCTGGGCCGCCCACCAGACTTCCTCGATGGCCATCATCATGTACATCAGCTTGCAGGCATACGGAAGATCGTGGTGCAGGCCGTCCGGCGTCGCTATCCGTCGGCCACCTTCTACGTGCGTAACTGTTCGGACAGGATCGTGGCAACATTTGGGCATGGCTGCCAGATCGGCCGAAGTTTTGTCATTGGCGGGCTGGGATCGGGGTTTGCCAACCTGCTGCGGGAAAACGGCATTGCCACCAACACCGCCTTTCGCGGTGTGCGCTCTTTTGTCGCCGCCGAGAATTATGGCGACCTGTTTGCGGGCTGGCTGCGCGCCATTCCGGATGGCGCCCTCATCATGTGCCATCCGGGGCAGGTGGATGCGAGCCTGGCAGCAAGGGACAGCGTTACGGCACCGCGCGAAGCAGAGTTTGCCTTCCTCGCCGGGCCGGGGGCGGCGACCGCCCTTGAACAGGCAGGTGTACAAGTGCAGCGGGGCAGTTTCCTTTACACCATGGGTGCCCGGGCGTAGGGTTCGGGGCGTTCAAAACTGGAGGTTGCCCGTGGGTGGCATGAGTCTGCTTCATTGGCTGGTCGTTGGCCTTATCGTGCTGTTGTTGTTCGGTCGCGGCCGTCTGCCGGCGCTGATGACCGACGTGGCAAAGGGCATCAAGTCTTTCCGCGCCGGCATGCGCGAGGATGACGAGGTGGTGCCGCCTGCTGCCGCGCCCACGGCCCCGGCCGCCCCCCCGCAGGCCACGGTTTCCCCGCCGCCCGCAGCCACCCCCGCCAGTGAAGAGCACAAGACCAAGGTCTGAGGGCGACCTTGGCGCCCTTCGCTGGGGCAGCCAGTCTTCCCGGAAACCCGACCAACCCGTTCATCTATCAGTGACGGGCATAAGTGACGGGCGGCGCGCCCGGGAGGATTGATTTTGACCACCGCGATCTGGCTTTCAGCCCTGTTCCTCGGGGTGCTTGAAGGCCTGACGGAGTTTCTTCCCGTCTCCTCCACCGGGCATCTGATCCTTGCCCGCCTGCTCATCGATTTTCATGACCATGGTGATGTCTTCACCATCGTCGTGCAGCTGGGCGCCATCCTGGCCGTCTGCCTTGTCTATTGGCGGCGCCTGCTGGGCGTAACGCTCGGACTTGGCCGTGATCCGGCGGCACAACGCTTTGTCCGCAACATTCTTGTCGCCTTCCTGCCCGCCATGGTGATTGGCGCGGCGGCCCATGGCTTCATCAAGCGCGTGCTGTTCTCGCCCGAGGTTGGCCCCTGGGTGATCGCCACGGCCCTGCTGCTGGGTGGCATCATCATGCTGGTGGTGGAGCGCCGCGCGCCCGAACCCGAGGTGCACGACGTGGATGCCCTCAGCACCCGCCGGGCGCTGGCCATCGGCTTCTTTCAGGTGATGGCCATGATCCCTGGCGTCTCACGCTCGGGCGCCACCATTGTCGGCTCCCTGATGCTGGGGGTGGAGCGCCGGGCCGCCATGGAATTCAGCTTCTTCCTGGCCATTCCCACCATGGCGGGCGCCACGGCCTTTGATCTCTACAAGAACTGGGCGTTGCTGGGCAGCGGCGAGTGGAATGTCATCGCCATCGGCCTTGCCGCAGCTTTCGTCACCGCCCTGCTGGTGGTGCGCAGCGTCATCGGCTTCATCGGCCGCTTCGGCTTTGCCCCCTTTGCCTGGTACCGCATCGCGGCGGGCTGCCTGATGCTGGCGGTCCTGACACTGCGCTGATCACATCGCACAGCGCCGAAACAGAAAAGGCCGGGCAGAACGCCCGGCCTTTTTATTGTCCGACAGCTGACGGTCCCGATCAGACCTGGCGTTCAACCATCATCTGCTTGATGCCAGCGATCGCCTTGGCCGGGTTCAGGCCCTTGGGGCAGGTCTTGGCGCAGTTCATGATCGTGTGGCAGCGGTAGAGGCGGAACGGATCCTCAAGCGCATCGAGGCGGTTGCCCGTGTCCTCGTCGCGGCTGTCCACCAGCCAGCGATAGGCCTGCAGCAGCACGGCCGGGCCAAGGTAACGGTCGCCGTTCCACCAATAGCTGGGGCAGCTGGTGGTGCAGCAGGCGCACAGGATGCACTCATAGAGGCCATCCATCTTCTCGCGCTCGTCCTTGGACTGCAGACGCTCGCGGCTGGGGGCCGGGCTTGAGGTCTTCATCCAGGGCTCGATCAAGGCGTACTGGGCAAAGAACTGCTTCAGATCGGGCACCAGATCCTTGATCACCGGCATGTGCGGGAGCGGCGAGATCTTGACCTCGCCCTTCACGTCCTCGATGGCCTTGGTGCAGGCCAGCGTGTTGGTGCCGTCGATGTTCATGGCACACGAGCCACACACGCCCTCGCGGCACGACCGCCGGAAGGTGAGCGAGGGATCGATCTCGTTCTTGATCTTCATCAGACCGTCGAGAACCATGGGGCCGCAGGTATCAAGATCCACCTCGAAGGTGTCGACCTGCGGGTTCTTGCCGTCGTCCTGGTTCCAGCGATAGACCTTGAATTCCTTGACGCGCTTGGCGCCAGGCTTGGCCTTCCAGGTCTTGCCGGTGCCAACCTTGGAGTTCTTCGGCAGGGTGAATTCAACCATTTTCTGTCTCCTTCCTGCCGGCCTAGTACACGCGCGCCTTGGGCGCGATGTACTGGATTTCCTCGCTGAGGGTGTAGGTATGGACGGGTCGGTAGTCGACCTTCACCTTGCCCTTGCCATCAAGCCAGGTCAGGGTGTGCTTCATCCAGGTCTCGTCGTCGCGGTTGGGGAAATCCTCGCGGGCATGGGCGCCGCGTGATTCCTGCCGGTTGGCGGCGCTGTGCATGGTTACAACCGCCTGCCGCAGCAGGTTGTCGAGTTCCAGCGTCTCCACCAGATCGGTATTCCAGACCAGCGAACGGTCGCTGACGCCCACGTCACCCCAGCGGTCCCAGACCTTGGAGATGAGGTCGACACCTTCGTTCAGCACGTCACCCTCGCGGAAGACGGCGCAGTTGTTCTGCATCACCTTCTGCATGTCGAGGCGGACATCGGCGGTGCTGCTGGAACCCTTGGCATTGCGCAGGCGGTCGAGGCGGGCAAGTGCCTCGTCGCCGGCGGTGCGCTCAAGGCCCTTCTGGCGGCTGCCCGGCGTCACGATCTCGGCGGCGCGGATGGCAGCGGCGCGGCCAAACACCACCAGATCGATCAGGCTGTTGGAGCCAAGGCGGTTGGCGCCATGCACCGAGACGCAGGCCGCCTCGCCAATGGCCATAAGGCCCGGGATCACCTTGTCGGGATTGCCATCCTTCAGGGTGACAACCTCACCGTGATAGTTCGTCGGAATGCCGCCCATGTTGTAGTGGACGGTGGGCAGCACCGGGATCGGCTGCTTGGTCACGTCGACGCCGGCAAAGATGCGGGCGCTCTCGGAGATGCCCGGCAGACGCTCGGCCAGGATCTTGGGGTCGAGATGGTCGAGGTGGAGGTAGATATGGTCCTTGTTCGGACCAACGCCGCGGCCTTCGCGGATCTCGATGGTCATGGCGCGGCTGACCACGTCACGGCTGGCGAGATCCTTGGCCGAGGGGGCATAGCGCTCCATGAAGCGCTCACCCTCGGAATTGACAAGGTAACCACCCTCGCCGCGCGAGCCTTCGGTGATCAGGCAGCCGGCACCATAGATGCCGGTGGGGTGGAACTGCACGAATTCCATATCCTGCAGGGGCAGGCCGGCACGCAGGATCATGCCGCCGCCGTCACCGGTGCAGGTATGGGCCGAGGTGCACGAGAAATAGGCGCGGCCATAGCCGCCGGTGGCCAGCACCACGATCTGGGCGCGGAAGCGATGGATGGACCCATCGTCGAGGCACCAGGCCACAACGCCCCGGCAGACGCCATCTTCCATGATGAGGTCGAGCACGAAGTACTCGACGAAGAACTCGGCATCGTGCTTCAGGCTCTGCTGATAGAGCGTGTGCAGGATGGCGTGGCCCGTGCGGTCGGCGGCGGCGCAGGTGCGCTGGGCCGTGCCCTGGCCGAAATGCGTCGTCATGCCGCCAAAGGCGCGCTGATAGATCTTGCCTTCCTCGGTGCGGCTGAAGGGCACGCCATAGTGCTCCAGCTCGATCACCGCGGCGGGTGCCTCGCGGCACATGTATTCGATGGCGTCCTGGTCGCCCAGCCAGTCCGACCCCTTGACGGTGTCGTACATGTGCCAGCGCCAGTCATCGTCGCCCATGTTGCCAAGGGCCGCCGAAATGCCGCCCTGGGCCGCAACCGTGTGGCTGCGCGTCGGGAACACCTTGGTCAGGCAGGCCGTCTTCAGGCCGCGTTCGGCCATGCCGAAGGTGGCCCGCAGGCCAGCGCCACCGGCGCCGACAACAACGACATCATAGGTATGGTCGGTAATGGGATAGGCCTGGGCCATGATCAGACGGTCCTCAGTGCGAGTTTCAGGACTGCCAGCACGCAGGCCAGCCCGACAGCGATGGTGGCAAAGTTCAATGCCACGACGGAGAAGATCTTGAGACCTTCACCATGAATGTAGTCCTCGATGATCACCCGACCACCCAGCTGCACATGCCAGAAGCCGGCCGTCAGCAGCAGCACCAACAGGGCCGCATTCAGGGGGGCGGCGATCCACGCCACCACCGCCGCATGGTCAGCCCCCACATGGGAGACGAGGCCGATGACGAACCAGATGATCAGCGGCAGAAGGGCAAGCGCCGTCAGGCGCTGGCGCCACCAATGAGTGGTGCCGGACCGGGCCGAGCCAAGGCCACGCACGCGGCCAAGGGGGGAACGCAGGCTTTCCGTCATCACGCGACTCCGCCGGCAAGGGTGCAGCCCACGGCCCAGGCGGCGATGGTCAGCACGATCGAGAAGATGATCACGGCAATGCCGGTCCGCTCCATCACGGGGATCTCGAAGCCGAGGCCCGCGTCCCAGCCAAGGTGCCGGATGCCGTTGCACAGGTGATAGAACAGCGCCCAGGTAAAGCCGAACAGCACCAGCCGTCCGGGGATCGAGCCCAGCACGCCCTGGGCCTGGGCAAAGGCCTCGGCGCCAGTGGCGGCCGAGATCAGCCACCAGGCCAGCAGCAGGGTGCCAAAACCAAGGCTTGCCCCGGTAATGCGGTGCGTGATCGAGAGCACGCTTGAGATCTGCGGGCGATAAACCTGCAGATGCGGTGACAAGGGGCGTTGAACGCCAGCCATCTGAATGCCTCTCCGATTCCGGGTGACGGCTGGCCGCCCCCGCAACACTAGTGCTTTGACCGCCGCACAGGGGGAAGAAGCGCTCCGCCCCCCGGCTGGTCGCAAGGTGATACTAGGAACCAGCGCGCCCATGTCAACGCGATGAAGCGTCCCAGCGCGCAGAACAGGCGCCCGCGCTTCAGGCAGCCATGCCCCGGCGCGGCATCAGCACCCAGTAATCAAGGTCCAGCACCACGGCCTCGCCCGCCTCGGGATAGTCCCCCGTCGGCTGGTCCTTGGTGGCGATGGTGCGGATCCTGAGGGCACCGAGGTCGTCGCGGCCGGCAAGGGGCGCCTTGTCCAGCACCGCCGACCAGGCAAAGACCGTGTCCCCGGCAAAGGTCGGGTTCACATGGCGGCCGCCATTGATCGCCGCCACCAGCACGCCATTGCCAAGGCCGTTGAAGGCGAGCGCCCGGGCCAGAGAGATGATATGGCCACCATAGATCAGGCGGCGGCCAAAGCGGCCGGCCTTCTGCTCATACTGGTTGAAGTGGACGCGGGCGGTATTCTGATAGAGGCGGGTGGCCAGCATATGCTCCGCCTCCTCGATGGTCATGCCATCCACATGGTCGATGCGCTCGCCCACGGCATAGTCATCCCACAGATGGGGGGAGCCCGACGCCGCCACGTCCCAGGCGCGGAAATCCACACCCCGGGGGCCGGCCAGGCTGGCGGGATCCACCACGGTGGGCAGATCCGGCACCACGGCGCCCGTCACCTCTGCGCCTGCATCGCGCTTGCGCACCATCACCCAGCGCACATAGTCGAGCACCACGGCACCGCGCTGGTTACGCCCGGTGGAGCGCACATAGACATTGCCCGACTGGCGGTTCGAATTCTCCTTCAGCCCGATCACGGTAGAGCGGGTGGAGATGGTGTCGCCGGGGAACACCGGCACGCCAAAGCGGCAATCGGCATAGCCAAGGTTCGCCACCGCATTCAGCGACACATCGGGCACGGTCTTGCCAAAGACCACATGAAAGACCAGCAGGTCATCCACCGGCGCCGCCGAATAGCCGTGCGCGCGCGCCACTTCGTCAGACGACTGCAGGGCAAAGCGCGGCCCATAGAGGGCGGTATAGAGGGCCACGTCGCCTGTGGTGATGGTGCGCGGCGTGGCATGGACCAGCTCCTGGCCCACCCGGAAGTCCTCGAAGAAATTGCCGCTGGCGGTCTTCTGGGGGGGCATCTGGAGGGTCATCTCAGGCGCCCCGCGCCGCGATGGCATCGGCCAGCGCCACCATGCGCTCGGCCCCCACGACGTGGAGATTTTCGACCAGCTTGCCGTCTACCACCACCACGCCCTTGCCCGCCGCCTCGGCCTCGCGGAAGGCGATGATGATGCGCCGGGCCGTATCGACCTCGGCGGGGCTGGGGGCGAACACCTCGTTGCAGGGCTCGACCTGGCTGGGGTGGATCAGGGTCTTGCCGTCAAAGCCCAGTTCCAGGCCCTGCACGCAGGCGGCGCGGAAGCCGTCGGCGTCCTGCAGATCCAGATAGACACCATCGAGGATGGTCAGGTTATACGCGCGCGCCGCCAGCAGTGACAGGCCAAGGGCCGTGAGCATGGGCAGGCGCAGGGCCGTGTGGCGGGCGTGCAGGTCCTTGGTCAGGTCCGAGGTGCCCATGACGATGGTGGTGAGACGTGGTGTCGCACCGGAGATTTCCAGCGCGTTCAGCACCGCCTTTGGCGTCTCCATCATGCACCAGATGGCGAGATCCGCAGGCGCACCGGCCTTGTCCAGCAGGGCCTCCACCTCATGCACCTGGCGCGCCGTCTCGACCTTGGGGACAAGGATGGCGGCAGCGCCCGAGGTGGCGATGGCATTGAGGTCATCAAGGCCCCAGGGCGTGTCGAGCCCGTTCATGCGCACCACGATCTCGCGCCAGCCATAGCCACCCTGGGCCACGGCCTCCATCACCTGGCGGCGGGCCAGATCCTTGGCATCGGGGGCCACCGCATCCTCGAGATCAAGGATCAGGGCATCGGCCGGCAGGGTCCGCGCCTTGTCGAGCGCACGGGCATTCGCCCCGGGCATATAGAGCACACTGCGTCGCGGCCGCACGATCGACATCTGACAACCTCTCATTTCAGTACAGGCGGCGAAATCTAGGGAGACAGGGCCATTCGTGCAAGGCAGGCCAACGGCCTGTTTGATTGACCCAATGCGGAAAACCTCGTGTTATCACTGCACAAGCTGCCCGACAGAGCGCGGCACGCGGAGGAACCCCATGGCCAACCGGTTCAACGTCACAGACAGCCCGTCCCTTGCCAGCCCCATGATGCGGGGCCTGACCCTGTCCAAGGGCCGCCGCCCTGATGCGGACAAAGTGGCGCTGCCCGCCGGCCTGCGCATCGTCTCGGCCGACAACCATGTCGGGCTGAAGGAAGACATCTGGTACGAGGGTTTTCCCGAGCACCTGAAGGACAAGGCGCCGCGCATCGTCTTTGATTCCGGCCTGTGGGCGATCCGCATGCCCGGCGGCCCCGCCTTTGCCGAAATGGGCGAGGACGAGCGCCAGTTCTTCCGCATCTTTGAATCGAACGACATCGCCGGCAACACCAACCTCGACGCCCGCATGGCCGACCTCGACGTTGAGGGCTGCGCCCAGGAAATCGTCTTTCCCCAGATGGTGGGCATGTTCATCGCTTATCCCGACCTTGAGGTCAGGGAATGGATCTTCCGCGTCTACAACCGCCATCTGGCCAAACTGCAGGCGGAAAAGCCGGGGCGCTTCTATGGCGTGGGCATCCCCAATTACTGGGACATGGAGCAGACGGCGGCCTCGCTGGCCGAGATCAAGGCGCTGGGCCTGAAGACCATCATGATCCCCCGCGTGCCGGGCAAGGACCGCAACGGCCAGGAAATCTATTACTCCGCACCCGCCTGCAAGCCCTTTTGGGATGCCATCGAGGCGGCGGGCCTGCCGGTGAACTTCCACATAGGCGAGGGGGCCACCACCGGGGGCGTCAATGGCTGGACCACCATGGTGCTGGAAAGCCTCGACTGCTTCCGGCGCAATTTTGCCCAGCTGATCTTCGGCGGCATCCTCGACCGCCATCCCAGCCTGCAGATCGTCTTTGTGGAGGCCGGCATCAACTGGGTGGCCACCGCCCTGCAGGATGCCGAAATGATGTACGACAGCTTCACCGACATGTTCGAGCCGCTGCCGAAAAAGCGGCCGTCCGACTATTGGCGTTCAAACTGCTATGCGGTGTTCGTGGTTGATACCATCGGCCTGAAGCTGCTCGACTATATCGGTGCCGACCGGGTGATGTGGTCCATCGACTATCCGCACAATGAAAGCACTTATGGCTTCAGCTGGCAGGCGATCCAGGAAGTGCTGGACCATGTCTCGGAGGCCGACGCCCGCAAGATCCTGGGCGATACGGCCCGCGCCCTCTATCAGCTGGATTGATCATGGAACCAAAGACCCTCAACGACGCCTTTGGTGGCCAGCTGACCACGCTCACGGAACAGCGCGCCATCTGGGCCGATGCCCTGCACGAGGACGCCATCTGGGAGGGACCGATGTTCGAGCGGCCCATCCAGATGATCGGCCGCGCTGCCACCAGCCGTTTCATGGAACTGTTGCTGAGCGTGGTGCCGCGCTTTTCCACCACGGTGGTTGGCCATTATCCCACCACCGATCCCGAGACCTTCATCATCGAATCCCACGGCGGCGGCCCGACGGCGGCAGGCGGGCGCTACACCCAGCGTTACTTTTCGCTGATCACCATGCGCGATGGCCGGGCCTTTCGCATGCGGGAATACTGCAACCCCTTCCAGACCTATGCCGCCTTCGGCAAGGCCCATTGGGAAGCGGCCACGGCCGAGATAATGGCGAAATACAACGCCCCCTGGCCCGCCTCCCAACTGCCCGACCCCATCACCCTGCCGCCGCTGGTGGGGATCTAGCGGCACGCCCTGGCGCCCGGGCGGCCATTGACAGGGGGGCGTCTGGCCGCCGACGCTCCGGCCATGGCAAAGCCCCCTCCCGCGCCCGCAGTGCTTTCGATCCAGTCACAGGTGGTGGCAGGCCATGTGGGCAATGGGGCGGCGCAGCCGGCCCTGCAGCGGCTGGGGTTCGAGGTCTGGGCCCTGCCCACCGTGCTTTTGTCGAATCATCCCGGCCACGGCAGCTTTCGCGGCCGCGCCACCGACCCGGCGCTGCTGGCCGAATTGCTCGACGGCCTCGACCAGGGGGGCTGGCTGGCCCATTGCACGGGCGTGCTGACGGGCTATCTCGCAACCACCGGGGCCGCCGCTGTGGCAGAAGATGCCATGGCCCGGGTGCGCGCCGCCCATCCCGGCGCTCTGGTTGCGGTTGACCCGGTGATGGGGGACGCGCCCAAGGGCCTTTATGTGGCGCCCGACCTGGTGGAGGTGTTCCGCCAGCGGCTGGTGCCACAGGCCGACATTGTGACGCCCAACCGGTTTGAACTGGAACTGCTGGCAGGCCAACCAGTGTCCAGCCTTGCGGCGGCGCTCACGGCCGCCCGCATCCTGCAGGCAGGCAACGGCAATGGCCCTGGGCCCGACATTGTCCTGTGCACCTCGTTCGACCGCGGGCACGAAGCCGGGGACATGGTGGAGACCCTGGGGGTTGACCGCCATGGCGCCTGGATTGCCCGGGCACCCCGGCTGGAAAATGTCCCCAATGGCGCGGGCGACCTGATGGCGGCCGTGTTCCTGGCGGCCCGGCTGCGGGGGGCCGCCTTGCCAGAGGCCCTGGGCCAGGCCGCATCAGCCACCTGGCGGGTGCTGGCCGCAAGTGTGGCGCTTGGCGCCGATGAACTGGCGCTGGTGCCGGCGCTGGACAGCCTGCTGGGCAGCGTGGCGGATGCCGGTGTGGAACAGGTGGCCTGAGGGCGGCGCTGGGTCTAGGCTGGCCTCACCGCTGAAGGAGCCAGCCCGTGTCGAGCCAACCCGTCCACGATTATCCCATCCTGACCCCCAACCGCACCGATGTGGCCACGCCCGAGGGCTTCCGCCCGGTGGACCTGATCGACCCCTATGAGGCCCATATCGGCCCCTATTTCGTGCGGGACGATGCCGACGGCGGCCAGACCTTTGCCCTGCCGCTGGACCGGCGGCACATGAATGCCTGGGGCAATGCCCATGGCGGCCTCTTGATGACCTTCAGCGACGCGGCCCTTGGCATGACCACCTGGCGCGTCACGGGCTGGCAGCCGTGCGTCACCCTCGACCTGTCCCTCAGCTTCCTCAAGCCCGGCCCGCTCGGCGGCCTTCTGACGGTGAAGCCCGAGGTGACCCGCCAGACCAAGCAGATCCTGTTCCTGCGCGGCGACCTGAAGGTGGGGGACGACACCATCGCCACCGCCACCAGCGTCTGGAAGGTGATCAAGGCCAGCTGAGGCCACGGAAAGGAATAATTTACGACCCTGCTTCAGACTGCCTGCCGGAACGCCGCAATGGTCTAAGGCGCAAGGGGGGCAGGCGATGGCAAGCAGCTATAAGCAATCGGTGATCAGGGCCGCAATTCTGGGCCTGGTCTTTCTGGCTGGTGGCACCGCACAGGCCGCTCCGGTGCGGGACAGGGACGTGCTGAAGTTCCCGATTTCCGGCACGAAACTGTCTATTCCCGCCGAAATCGGCCTGCCCAAGGCGAACGCGCCCAACAGCGTCGCCGGCAAACGGCCCGTGATGTTCCTGATGCACGGCTGCGATGGCCTGACGTCTTCAAGCAACCTCATTGATCTGGAC
>CANCOY010000005.1 GCA_947379865.1 Acetobacteraceae bacterium | reverse complement strand
CCCTGCCGGGCGAGCAGGCGGGCGAGGCCGATGGCGACATAATCTCCGTTGTCGTCATAAATCACGACCTGACGGCCGAGGGACGAAGGATCCGCAAGGGCCATGACGGGATCAACAACGCGGGCGCCCGCAGCGCGGGGAATACTCTCGCGGTCAGTGCGGAAGGTAGAAAAGCCTGAGGTCTGCCAGACCGCGCCTGTAGCCATCAGCACGCGGTCTGCGCCAAAGGCTGTGATGCTGTTGGCATCAGCCATCTTGCCCAGGCAGACCTCAACCCCCAAGCGGCCGAGGGAGGCTGACAGATCCTCAACCAGAAAGCCCCAGCTTTCCCAGTCGGGCAATTGTGCAGCGGCACGCACCTGGCCGCCCAGTGACTCGGCTGCCTCCCATAGGGTTACGCGGTGGCCAAGCAGGGCCGCCGTCTCGGCCGCCTTCATGCCTGCCGGACCGCCCCCCACCACCAGGACGGAAAACGGTTTTGGCTTCACCGCAAGGGCCGCCTGCCAGCGCGCCTCGCGGCCTGCCGCAGGATTGGCCGTGCACGACAGTGGCTGGTAGATCCGCCGCCAGCAGCCCTGGTTCGCCCCCACGCATCGCCGCGTCTCAGCCGCGCGGCCGGTGCGGGCCTTGTTGACGATCTCGGGGTCGGCGATGTGGGCGCGCACCATACCGACCATGTCGGCCTCGCCACGGTCGATAATGCCAGCGGCCGTGGCCACGTCGCGCACCGATCCCTGAAGCAGCACCGGCACACGCCCGCCCAGAACCTTGCGGGCCGCAGCACCCCCCGATGCCAGGGGCGCCGTCTCACCGCTGGAAGCTGGCGGGATCAGGCGGTGGTTGTTGTGATAGTCTGTGTGGGACAGGCAGAAGTAATCAAAAAGGTTTGCCGCCGCCGCAATCTCCAGCACCCGCAGCGCCTCTTCCGGCGTGGTGCCCGCGGCCCCCAGATATTCGTCCCAGTTGATCTTCAGGCCGATGGCAAAATCGGCCCCACAGCGGGCACGAATGGCCCGGCCGATCTCAAGAGCCAGCCGCGACCGCTTGGCCGTATCGCCGCCATAGCCATCTTCGCGCCGGTTCCAATAGGGCGACATGAAGGCGCTGAGCAGATAGCCATGGGCACCATGCAGTTCCACGCCGGCACCACCTGCCGCCTGCACATTTGCGGCGACGGCGGCAAAGCCCTCGATAATCTCGGGGATCTCCTCGGTGTCCACCACCTTTGGCGCCACGCGGTAGAGGGCCGAGGCAATGTCAGACGGTCCCCACAGCGGACCCCAGGTTTCCAGACTGTCCGTGCGCGGCGTGATGTTCACGCCCGGATGCACAAGCTGGACAAAGGCCGGCGCCCCTTCCGCCTGGATAGGAGCAATCACCTTGGCGATCTCAGGGATCCAGTCAGCCGTCCAAGGCAGCGGACCTGGTGCCGCATAGGACGGATGCACAAAAGCACCCGGGATGACCACCATGCCGGCACCCCCACGGGCACGCGCCGCCAGATAAGTGCCCTGCGCCTCAGGCGCCAGGGCCACAAAATGGGCTGGCACATAGATGCGGTTGGGGGCCGTGGCACCACCGATCCGGACAGGATCGAAAACGCGGTCGATGGTGCTCATGTGTGGCCCCCTGGCTGGTGGATGTCAGGTTGTGATGTGCGTCGCCGGATCATTCCATCGGCGATGACGTAGGCGCGTCATCATGTCGAGGGGGTATACCTCCTGGGCATGGCCATAGCCCACACGCCCATCAGGCAGGGTCCAGCGCATCTGGGCCACGCCCAGCAGGACGCAGGTATAGGGTGTCCAGGGTGCGGCGATCTGGGCGGCGCCATTCAGGCGGAATACCCGGCCATTGGCATCGGTTGCCACCGCCTCCATGGCGATGGGCAGCGTGCCATGGCGCGTTACCTTCAGATCAAGGTCGGCAAGGCCCGTGATCTTCCCATTCTCCAGCACATAGCCATGGGCAAGTGGGTGGGCAACGTCTGACGGCTTTTCCAGGTCGAACTGGTTGATCCAGTGAAAGGCCAGATCCTCGCCAAAATGGGCATGCATCCAGCCAAGCGTCCGCAGACCCACCTCCGGGCGATGGCCCCAGGAATGGTCCATGGTCTCGATGCAGTCGACCTTATAGGTCCGCCCACGGATCTTGAGGGTGCCGGTGATGCGGCCAGTCAGGTCGAAATGGCTGGCATAGGCCGCCCCCTGCCCGGCACCGTCGATGCGCTGTGTCTCGTCCACCACCGCCCTTGGGGAATGGCTGGGATCATGAATGTCGAAGGGTTCATGCAGCCCACGGAATTCCAGATGCGCCTCGGTATCATCAAAGCCCACATAATTGATGTCATAGTCGCGGATGCTGTGGGCGCGCACATGCAGGCCATTTGCCGTGGTGTAATCCGACAGGCGCGCGGGCGCAGGCAGATGCTGCTGGCTGTCGAGATAGATCACCTCGGCGCGGTTATCGGCAAAGGCCCCAAACACCACGATGTCCGAGAGCATCACGCCGATGCCTTTGCGGAACAGGGTGTAGAAGGTGATCATCAACCGCTCCTCGGGGATCGAGGCGCAGAAGAAATTGGTCTCCGACCAGGTATGGCCAGCATCCGGTGGCGTGTGAAACTCGTTATCGCCAGGCAGGATCATGACAGCAGGCTTTCGATTGTGGGGACGCTAGCCGGATTGGGCTCGAACCCCGAGGGCATGGTCCAGGCTCGGCCAAGGTCGGTGGCAAGTTTGCCGCGCCGGATGATGATCGCCTCGATCGCGGCAATATGTGGCCCGTTGCTGCTGTCATCGATCAGGGCACCGATGGCATCGTTCAGGGCACGCTGCACGGCATCTATAGCCGCCGTATCATGCGCAGGGTCCTGCAAGGCCTCGCGGCCTGCCGCCAGCGGAGCGGCAAGGCCGGCGGCAGCCGTTGGGATGGCTGCCACCAGTTCCTCAGCCATGGCGATGGCCATCTGCAACCCATGGCGGGCCAGACGCCGCACAAGCGGCAGGCGGTTGCGTGCCATTGACAGTGTGGCGACAGCCAGGCCCGCCTGCTCCACGGCCATCTTGTTGGCGGGATCAATGGCCGGCATCACGGTGTCGGTGAGGGCCTTGATCACGGCCTGCAGCTGAAGATCGATGTCGGGCACCATCACGCATACTCCTCTAGCGTCTGGCGCATCTGTTCCATGATCCCGTAGCTGATCATGGACAGCCAGGCACAGACAACATCCTGATGGGTCTTGCCATTGCGGGCCACGCGATAGCCCGTGCCCAAACAGATGGAGACAGACATGAAACTGACCAGAACCTGATAATAGGCCAGACGCTTGCGATCTATTTTCAGGCCAGATCCCTGCTCATAGAGCTCCAGGTATTGCGTCTCGGGGAAGAAGCCGCCGATCAGCTCATCCCGCCCATTCTCGGACATGTGGCGGAAGGCATTGATCATCGACCAGGCAATGTCCTGATGGCGGTCCCCCAGATAAGCCAGTTCCCAGTCAAGCCAGGCCGTAATCTGTCCATTCTCCTCGTTGAACAGAACATTGCCACCGCGTGCATCGCCATGAACAATCGACACATGATCAATGACAGGCGCATTGCGGGTCAGCCAATTGCCGGCAGCGGTCATCAGGGGCTCTTCCTCGGCGCGGTCTTCCTCCCAGACACGGCGCCACCAGTTCACCTGGCGCACCACAGCCTCGTTGGAGCCAACCATGGCCGGGGAAAAATGCTGCAGACCGCCAATTACGTTGGCCGGCACCGTGTGGATGCGACCAAGCTGGCTGAGGAACTGGTGTCCCAGCTTGACCCGCAAATCAGGACCATAGTTGAGGCCAATGCCGGTAACCTGGGTGGATGCCTGTTTGGTTGGCTTGGCAACACCGGTGACAAAACCATAGACGAGGGCCGGATAGGGCAGAAAGGCTCCCTCGTGATCGACCCAGTAACAGGGAGGCACCGGAACCACGCCAGACATCGTCTTCAGGATTTCAAACTCGCGCAACCGGCTGGTTTCCACAACCGATTCGGGGGGCTCCATCCGCAGGACCATGGGGGTGAGGCAGCGCCCGCCATCGGCCGCCCCATTCCACTCCAGATCAAAGGCCACCTGAATTTTCGAGGCCCCACCCGTCAACCAGCGGGCGTTGGAGACCGTGAAACTGCCGCCAATATTGCTGGCAATAAGCCGCTGCAAGCCTTCGACGATAGTTGGCAGAGACAGCGGACTGTAACCCGGACCGGCGCGATGCTGCATCTTGCGCGTCAGCACACGGTCCATTTCCGGTTCGATCGGAAAACGCCGACGCACGCCTTCGATGAAGGCAGCACTGGGCTGATTTCGGGGATCAACGAAACTCATTGCCTTGGCCTCCCAGCCATGGTGCAGGCACCTGTATCAACCGCCCTGGGGGCCGAGATAGCCAAATGCGTCAAGGGCGATCTTGGTGTCGAAATGCTCGCGGAACAGGATCAGACGCCCGTCACGATACTCGTGCAGGGTGGCATAGAGCTGGCGATAGGGATTGTCGGCGGTTCCCCCCTCGCCCCGGCACTGCACCAGAAAGCGGGCGGGATCGTGCATGGCTTCGATCACGACATCGTGAAAGCGCACGCCAAGGGTGCCCGCAGCCATCTCGAACGTGGCGCTGCAGGCAGCCTTGCCCTCGATCCTTGTGGGCAGACCGATGGTGGCGCCGAAGGGAAATTCCATCACGACATCGTCGTGGAGCATGTCGAGCCACGTTGCCATGTCATGGCCAAACTCGGCCATCAGGCGTGTTGCCACGGCCAGATTGCGTGCGCGGACTGCCTCTGCAGTATCGGGCATACCGTTATCCTCCCCCATTGGCCGATCTGCGCCGGCCGTTAGGAGGATTTCAGTACGCTACCGTACGATTTGCAAGCCTCTTTGTTGAATGACCCGATGTTGCTTTTCCCCCGGGGCCTTCCCACACTCCGCCATCACGGCCGTTTGACCCACAGGCGCGGCCGCACATGTCCCTGCCAGCCCCAGAACTGGCCAAAAACGGAGAAACCGCATGTCGGGCAAGGATTTTGACGGCCAGGTGATCGTGGTAACCGGCGCCTCCACCGGCCTTGGCCGCGCCATTGCCGTGGAAGTTGCCTCGCGCGGGGCCGCTACCGTGGTGATCAATTATGCCAGCAGCGAGGCCGCCGCCGCCGAGACGGCGCGCAGCGTCGAACTGTTCGGCACCCGCGCCATCGTGGTGAAGGGCGACGTGGGCGAGGATGCGGACTGCCACCGCATCGTGGCCGCCGCCGCGCCCTTTGGGCGGATTGATGCCCTGTTCAACAACGCAGGCACCACGCTGTTTGCACCCGACCATGCCGATATGGACGCCGTCTCAATGGACGATTTCCTGCGCATCTATCGCGTGAATGTGGCCGGCGCCTTCCAGATGATCCGCGCCGCCCGCTCCCTGCTGGAAAGCGCACCGGCACCGGGCGCCGTGGTTAACACCGCCTCCATCGCAGCGCTTACGGGTATCGGCACCTCGGTGCCCTATGCGGCCTCCAAGGGGGCGCTGACCACCATGACCAAGTCACTGGCCCGCGCACTGGCGCCCAAGATCCGCGTCAACGCGATCTGCCCCGGCTTCATCGATACGCCCTGGTTCGAGAAGGCCGGCATGTCGGCCGAGCGTCTGGCCGCTGTCCGGGCCGACGCCGCCGCCCGCACGCCGCTCGGCGTTGCCTCATCCGCCGAGGACGTGGCGGCGGCCACCGTGTTCCTTGGCTCACGCGCCGCCCGCCACATCACGGGCGAGACCCTGCTGGTGGATGCCGGTACCCACCTGGGCTTCCGCAACATGGCCATCACCGACCGCCGCGAAGAAGACTAATCTCGGCCCCGTCTACGCCTCAGGCCAGCGCGCCCGCCTCGTTGAGGCGGGCGATGCGGGCTTCGTCGTAACCCAGAAGGTCCTGCAGCACATAGGCGTTGT
The DNA here is from genome assembly GCA_947379865.1 of Acetobacteraceae bacterium. Classification (GTDB taxonomy): domain Bacteria; phylum Pseudomonadota; class Alphaproteobacteria; order Zavarziniales; family Zavarziniaceae; genus CANCOY01. Next base: position 56,437 of record CANCOY010000005.1, on the reverse strand, counting down.
CGCGCCCATAAACGGGGGCGCTGCGGACATAGGACGCCGGGGTTGCCGACAGCCGGTAGCGTGACCCCTCCACCGTCGCCTGCCCCATGAGGGGATGGTCGAGCTTCACGAAATGGCCCCGCGCGGCCAGCTGGGTGTCGGCCATGAATTCCTCCGTGGCCACCGCCTGATGGGCGGGAATGCCTGCCTGTTGCAACAGCAGTTCCAGGTCGGCTGCTATGTAATGCTTGGTCCATGAGGCAACCAGCGCCTCCAGCGCGTCCTCGTTCTCTTTGCGCCCGGCAAGCGTCTGGAAACGTGGGTCGGCCGCCAGGGCCGCGCCGCCAATCAGCTTGGCCATACGCTGCCAGTCCTCATCATTGCGGACGGCCAGGGCAATCCACTGGTCCCACCCCGCTGTGCGGAATACGCCGTGGGGTGCCATGAGCGGATCCCGGTTCCCCTGGGCCTCAAGGCCCTGCCCGGTGACCGACTGGGCCGCGATCTGCGGCGCAAGAAACTGCATGCCCGCCTCGCTTTGCGCCACGTCCAGATGGCAGCCCCGCCCGGTGTGCCGCCGGGCATCAAGCGCCGCCAGCATGGAGACCAGGCCAAAGCGGGGCGCGACATAATCTGTGTACGGTCCGAACGGCCCCGTGGGAATACCGCCCGCTGGCCCTACGATGTTCTGGAACCCAGCCACCGCCCCGCCATGGTTGCCAAAGCCCGAATAGCGCGAATACCGCCCGGCCTGGCCCATCAACGAGGTGCTGACCATGATCAGCCCAGGGTTACGCGCCGCCAGATTGTCATAGCCAAGACCCCATTTGGCGAGTTGGCCGGGTGTAAAGGATTCCACCGCCACGTCAGCCCAGGCCGCCAGATCGCGCACCACCTCGCGCGCGGCCTCCTTGCTGAGGTCAAGCGACAGGCCGAATTTGCCAGCGTTGCAGTTCTCGTAAAGGGTTGATTGCTGCGGGTCCATGGCGCCATTGGGAAACGGCCCCATGAAGCGCGCCACATCGGCCCGGCGCGATGAATCAATGCGCACCACCGTGGCGCCGTAATCCGCAAGGGTACGGCCGATCAGCGGCCCCGCCACGACCCAGGCCAGATCAAGCACCTTGAGGCCGACAAAGGGGAGACTGGCGTGGGTCATGTTCTTTACCGCCTCGGTATTCGCAGGTGCGGGTGTCGACCGGCTCATCAGATGGCCCCCAGGCGGGCAAGGTCCCGAATTCTTTCTGGAGAGAGGCCCAGCAGGCCGCCATAAACATCAGCATTGTCGGCCCCCAGACGGGGTGCAGCCTTGGGGGCCACAAAGCCATGCTCGGCATTGGCGGCGAAATTGCCGGGCAGCACATAGGCCCCGAATGGCCCCTCCACGGTCTGGAAGAAGCCTCGGTCCTGGCTGTGAGGCGCCTCGATCAGATCACCTATGGTCTGCACCGGGGCCACGCGGATGTTGCGCGTCATGGCCAGATCCATAAGGCTTTCCTTGCGCACGTCGGCCATGAACCGACCCACGGCGGCGCGCGCCGCGTCCACATCGGCATTGGTGATTTCGCCGCTGTCCAGCCGGGCCTGCAGCACCATCCAGTCCCAGTCATGGAAGCGTGCCTCTAGGACGCCCTGTTCCTTCATCCAGGCAAAGACCTGGTTGCCCGAGGCACCAAGGACGGCGCCGATGGCCATGTGCATTTCGGCCAGCCCCCCGATCACCGGCCACTTCGCCGGGCCAAAGCCAGCGATGCCGCCGCCCGCCACAACCTTGGCCGGGCCAAGCGCCGGGTCGGGCGGGCGCGGGGTGTAGTCAGCGTGGTTCACCGCTGCGGCCAGGACGGCCGAAAGTGTTGCCTGGGGCACCGATTGCAGAACGCTGACATCCACATGCTGGCCCACGCCAGACTGCAGGCGGGCGAAATGGGCCACCATGGCCGCCCCCGCTGCGTCACTGGCCGCGTGCAGATAGGCCTGGGGCGCGCTGATGCGATAGGGCTGGCCGTCTGCGCCACGGGTCGGCAACAGGGGGCCGCCCGCTGCCCACAGGATGATCTCGCTATCAACCCAGTGCGCCTTGGGTCCATCCATCCCAAAGGGCGTGATGGAGACATGGATCAGGCGCGGGTTGGTGGCCTGGGTGGCGGCAGGGTTGATCCAGTCCGGCCGGCCATCGCCAGGTGCAAAGGACTCGATCAGGAAATCAGCCTCGCGCAGCAGGCGGTGGAAAAGCTCCAGTCCCGCAGGCGCCGAGGGGTCGCAGGTGACACTGCGCTTGCCGGCCCCATAAGCGGCCCAGAAGAACGAGTTCTCCGGCGCTGGCCAGTCGGGTGCAAAGGGCGGGTGCAGACGGGCGCCCGAACCGCCCGGTGGCTCCACCTGGATGACCTCAGCGCCAAGCTGGGCCAGCATGTGCCCAGCCATCACGCCGCGATGGTCCGTCAGGTCGAGGACCCGATAGGGCTGCAGGAACCCGCCATCTGGGCCGGGCAAGGGGCTTTCAGCCTCAGCCATCACGTTTTCCTCCCTTTATTGCCCGTGATGATCAGGGAGTGCGGTCACCCTGTCCACCCAAGGCCCTGCCCAATCTGCTGGACGAGGCACCAGCCCGGGTTATAACCTTGGCGATGAAAAGTCGGCCAATGACGGGCCGCGACAATAAAACCGGGAGGGAAGCATGACCCACGATATCGTCATTCGCGGCGGCCTGATTGTGGATGGGACCGGGGCCGAGCCGTTTGTTGGCGATGTCGCCATTGATGGTGGGCTGATCACCTCCGTCGGCGGCACAGCTGGCCCGGCCCGGGAAGTGATCGAGGCCGACGGCTTGGTGGTCACCCCCGGCTTTGTTGATATTCATACCCATCTGGATGCCCAGATCGGCTGGGATCCCCTGCTTACCCCCGTCAGCTGGCATGGCGTCACCACGGTGCTGCTGGGCAATTGCGGCGTCACCTTTGCGCCCTGCAAGCCGGCCGACCGCGAGACACTGGCCGCCATGATGGAGACGGTGGAGGACATTCCCCGCACCGCCATTCTTTCTGGCCTGCCGTGGAACTGGGAAAGCTATGGTGGCTATCTTGATGCGCTGGAGGGCCTGAAGCCTGCCATCAATGTGGCCGGCATGGTGGGCCACAGTGCCGTGCGCTATTACGTGATGGGCGAACGCGCCGTGGCAGAGCCTGCCACCGAGGACGAAAAGCGCGAGATTGCCCGGGTGGTGGCCGACTCCATCGAAGGCGGCGCGGTGGGTTTTTCCACCAACCGTTTCCCCGGCCATGTCCTGCCCGATGGCCGCTCCATTCCCGGCACCTTTGCCGAACATGACGAGGTGATGCAGATCGCCCGTGAAGTGAGCGCGCGCGGCGCGCTGATGCAGAACGTCTGCGATTTCACCCGCGCCGACATGGGCAATGACGTGCTGCTGCGCGCCCAGGCCAGCGAGGCGGGCGCCCGCATCCTGTTCAGCTATACCATTGGCGCCTCACCGGCGGCCGGCACCCGCGCCGTCACCTTCATGGACGGCCTGTGTGCCGACGGGGGCGACATCACCGCCGTTTCCATCCCGCGTGGCACGGGCTTTGTCTTTGGCCTGCAGTCGCGCCTGCCAGCCTATAATATCTGGGCGCAGAAGCGTTTCTTTGGCCCGGCGTGGGAGGCCCTGGCAGCCCAGAGCTTTGCCGAGCGCCTGGCCGCCATCCGCGACCCGGCCGTGCGTGCCAGCCTTGTGGAAGAAGCCAAGGCCAGCCGCCACGACAAGCTGGTGTGGCTGAATGCCATCTACTGGCTGGGCGACAAGGAATCGCCAAACTACATTGGCGCCACGGAACAAACCTTGCCCGTGATGGCCGAAGCTGCCGGCGAGCACTGGTCCGAGACCTTCCTGCGCCTCAGCCTGGAGAGCGAGGGGCGCTGCCTGTTCACCTGGCGCATGTTCAGCCGCAATCTGCCGGCGCTGGAAGACTGGCTGGTGGATGACCGCGTCATCCCCGGCCTCAGCGATGCCGGCGCCCATGTCTCGCAGGTGATGGACAGCGGCGTGACCAGCTTCATCCTGTCCCATTGGGTCAAGACGGTGGGCCTCTACAGCCTGGCGGAAGGCGTGCGCCGCCTCACCTCCGGCCCTGCGCGGGTCATTGGCCTCAAGGATCGCGGCACGCTGAAGGCGGGGCTCAGGGCAGATGTGAACGTGTTCGACCTGGCCCGCGTGGGCGAGCGCTATCCTGAACTGGTACACGATTTCCCGGGTGGGGCGCCGCGTTACATCCAGCGCTCCACCGGCTATGTCGCCACCATGGTGAATGGCGAGGTCGCCTTCCGTGATGGCAAGCACACGGGCGCTCGCTCCGGCCGCGTCCTGCGCCACGGCGCCTGAGCGTGACGCGGCACCTCAGCCCGTCTCGAAGACGAGACTGGCGAGGTGCCGCAACGCCAGGAACAGGATCACCACGCTGGCGAACATGATCGGCACCAGGGGCGGCCGCAATTCACCAAACTCCCGGGGGCGCCGGTTCCAGATCGCCGCCCCGACAAAGAGCACCACGCAACCGCCAATCACGCCATAGGTTACCAACTCGTCCATTTACTGTCCCCGGCACGCGCAAGCAGGGGTTACGGATGACATGGGTCTGCCACAGTGGCAAGCCGCGTGGTGCGGTCCATCCGGTCAGTATCCCCACCCGCAGGGACAGGGGGATCCAGGCTTAGTGCGCTCCGGTGCGTGGGCCATCGGCCCGGCGGCGAGCGCGAAAACAGGGATCGCAGATGACATGGGCATGGCCCGGCGGCAGGCGATTGCCGCAGGCCTTGCAGGCCGTGGCGATGGCCTGGGTCTTGAGCACGCCTTCGATCCATTCATTAAGGCGTGCGGCCTCATCCTCCGAAGCCGCGACGTCCTTGTAGGCATCGGGAAAACGCAGGGCCAGCCAGCGCCAGGCCACCAGCCGACGATAGGTCTTTTCCGCCTCTTCCAGCCGGGCATGGGTTGCCGCACCAGGCTCGCCCAAAGGGCCTGCTGTGGGATGGCGAATGGCCCGCCCCTCGGCATGGGCAAAGGCCCAGTCGCGCAGGCGGTAGTGCCCATTATCCCGCGTGTCCACCGGGCACAGGGCATAGCTGAAGCGGGTCAGCAGCGGCAGGCCACAGGGGTCCAGCAGGGTTGCCACCTCCTTCTGCATGGTGAGGTCGGCAAGCCGGTAATTGGGGTCGTTGCGGCGCAGCACGGCCGCCTCGATCCGCTCCAACGTCAGCAACAGGCTGTCGGTGCCAATTTCGCGGGCGACAGCGGCAACAATATCGGAATCGGGACCAACCTGGGGACGCAGGTCGCGGGGTGGCTGGGGCGTGCGCTCCATGATCGCAATAAGGCGCTTGGGGTCGGTGGCACGCGCCAGGCCTGCCACGATGCCTTCCTCGTGGAAGCCATAGCGGCCCGCCCGACCGCCGATCTGGCGGGCTTCGGCGGGGCTCAGCTCGCGCATCTGCTCGCCATCAAACTTCGACAGGCTGGAAAAGACCACCCGGCGCAGCGGCCCCAGGTTCAGGCCCATGCCGATGGCGTCCGTTGCCACCAGCACCTCTGCTTCACCATCGCGGAAACGCTTGGCTTCAGCCCGCCTGACCTCTGGGCTGAGGGCGCCATAGACCACGGCCACAGAACGGCCCCGGGTCGTCAATTGTTCCCGCAGGGCAAAGACCTCGCGCCGGGAAAAGGCCACCACGGCATCCCCCGTCTGGATTTCCGCAAAGGAGACGGCCTTGTTGGCCACCCGCAGCTTGCCCTTGCGCTCAAGGAAGACTTCTTCCACCGGCTCGTCACACAGGGCCGCCATGCGCTTGACCACGGGGGCGCAATCGGGCGCGCCAATGACGATCACCTCACGCGCCGGAACACCCATGATGGCCGCCGTCCAGGCCGCACCGCGATCCCGGTCATAGGCCATATGGGCTTCGTCGATCACCGCCACGTCCACCGGATTGCGGAAGGGGCACATCTCCACCGTTGCCGCCAGATGGCGGGCAGAGGGCATGTCGAACCGCTCCTCCCCCGTCAGCAGGGCAACCGCAACGCCGCGCTCCGCCAGGGCCTCACGGAATTCGTGGGCCAGCAGGCGCAAGGGCGCCAGGGCAACGCCAGAGGCAGCGGCCGAGAGGCGTTCGAGGGCGTAATAGCTCTTGCCCGAATTGGTCGGGCCGGTGACCAGGGTGATGCGCCGGTCCATGGAGCGGGCAAGCGCAAAGTGCCCGGCATAGCGATCCATGGCAGCGGTACGCGCCACGGCGGCGTTCATGTCGGGCGTGGCGGCAGCCTCGGCGCCGGCGGGGCGGGCCGGTGGCTGCTCGGGTGCGCGGACGGGTGCGCGGGCATCACGGCCGCGCGGCTCCTTTACACGCTGGCCCTTGCCGCGTCGCATGTCGGCATCACGCCAGACGGGGACATTGGCCTTGAGATCGGCCAGCACCACGGGGTCAAAGAACAGGCGTTCCTGGGTGGCGCGGGTGCTTTTGCCGGGGGTGACCGCCCGGGCAACTGGAATGAGGCCGGCGGCAAGCCAGCGGGCAATCTCGGTGGCGTCGGCCTCCAGCACCTCGGCCAGATGCTCGCGGGGCAACAGGGTGGCTTCCCACAGGCGCAGGCGCTCCGCCTCGGTGCGGCGCAGGGCTTCGGCGCGCTTCTCGGCATCGCGGCGATGTTCGCGGCGCTGGCGTTCTGCCGCCACCACTTCCGCCACAAAAGCCTCTCGCGCGGCCTCGTCCAAGCCAAACATGCCGGCGACGGCCCGCACGGTCAGGGGGACAAGATCGATCCTGACCGGGCGGCCGACAATTTCCATCCGGTCTTCAAGGGCGAGGCGCGCGGCCTCTACCGGGTCATCCGCGGCACGGCTGCGCAGGCGTTCGGCCACCACATCGCGCAGGCTGGCAACCAGGCGATCCAGATCACCGCTGCGAACTTCCATGCGGCCAAGGGCGATTTCGATGTCCACAGCGCGCGCCGGCAGGGTGACATCGGCCGCCACCAATTCCGGCAGGGCCTTGGCCCAGGCCTTGCGCCTGACTTCCAGCAGGGCGCGGGCGAGTTCGCCTTCCATGGTCTCTGGCGCAATGCCACGCCGGCCCAGCCACTGGCCAACCTCGGCACATTCCTGTCGGCTGGCGCTCAGCCCCTCTGCCTGCAGGCCTTCGGCCACCAGGGCATTGGGGATGCCCCGGGTGCGCGGGCCCTCTTCGGCCCGCAGACGCTCGAATGCCTTGAGCACCTCCGTCTCGCCGGGGGACATGTTGCCCTGGTCGGCAAGCGAAGCGGCGATCGCCCGCGCCTCACCCTTGCGGGGGGCGGCGCCATTGGCCATCAGAATGCGCGAGACAACCGTAACCAGGTCCATGAGGACACATCTCCATCTGCCGGCGCCAGGGGCGCCCGGCCGGAGACTAGTCCCTGCCCGGGTAGATCACCATGTCCCGCCCCGTTTGGCGCCAAATCAAGGTTCAGCGGCTGAAAAGACTTTCAAACGGCGGCAGTTTGGCGACATCGGGATCAAGATGGGTGCCAGCGCACCAGATCCGTTCGCGCAGGGCCTGACGTTCGGCATGGACAAGCACCGCGTTGGTGGAGGCTGCATGAAAATCCGGCGTGCCATCCACACCGGCCGCCTCGATCAGGCGGTCAATGCTGTAGCCGAGGGCAACAAGATCCGCCTGCAAGGCCACAACGTCGGCGGTGTCCGTAGAAACCTCCAGCCTGGCCTGCACCCCTGTTACGGCCTTGCCCGTCTCCGGCCCGCCCGCCCCTGCCTGCACCAGGGCCTGGCCAAGGGATTTCAGGCCTTCCAGATTGCCCGCCTCATAGGCGGCGGCCCTGGGCCATTGCTGGGCGATGACCGAGAGATGGCCGATCACCAACTGGGCCTGTTCGCGCGCCAAGGCCGCATCGGCCGGCAAGGCGGGCAGCACCACCTGTTGCATGGCCTTCATCAGATTGTCGATGCGGGTCTGGATGGTGGCCAACATCTCAGCGTTCCTTCAACAGATCGACAAGCTGGGCATGGAATACCGCCGATGATCCCGAAAGCCAGGTCAGCAGCAGGTCCTGATGGTTGTTGCCCGCCATGGCCGCCCGCACCGCCGGCCCCTGGTTCAGGACAGAGCATTTCCAGGCGTTCAGCACCTCGTAGTAATGCAGCGTTGCTGGATCAACGGTGCGGCCCGACAGGGCCTGGTACTGGGCAAGGAACTTCTCGCGTGGCAGCAGGCCGCAGACCATGAAGGTGCCATCATCCTCGATTGTACCAAACAGGCGCTGCACGACCCAGGCCAGATCCTCGTGGAAATCGCCCACATGGGCCAGTTCCCAATCGAGCACAGCCACAAAGCGGCCCGATGGTTCCTCGAACATGAAATTACCGATGCGGTAGTCCGCATGGACAAGACAGGGCGCCGCACAGACCGGCGCATTTTCCCGCAGCCAGCGCTCAGTCAGGGTGACGATGGGCACTGATTCACTGTGGTCCTCGTGCCAGACACGCGCCCACCAGCCGACCTGGAACAGGGCAGCTTCACGGGTTCCGGCGGCCGGCTTGGCAAAGCTGGACAGGTCCATCGCCTGCAGGTCGGCATTGTGGATCGCCACCAGATTTTCAACAAACTGCGGCGCCAGCAGATCGGCCCAGATGCCATAACGCAGGCCGATACCCGATACGCCCGTGGCGGAAATCGCGGTCGGCTTGGTCACACCTTCGACGAAACTGGTGATGGCGCCAGGCTGGCCCAGATGCACGCCCTCGGGGTCAACAAAGCGGACGGCGGGTACCGGCACGATACCCTGCATGGCCCGCAGAACCTGTGCCTCGCGCAGGCGACAGGTCTCGGCAATGCTTTCCAGCGGGTCCATGCGCAACACCATCCGCTCAGACCCGGAAGCGCCTCCATGGCTAAGGGTGAAGGCAAATTGTTCCTTCGAGGCGCCACCGGCAAGCCGCTTCAGCCCCCCGATAAGGACATCCTTCAACCCCTCGGCCGCCATCAGGCGATGCAGCGCCGCCTCCACCTCAACGTCGGTGCGGGCGGCATAGGGGCCGGTGGGCCGGTTTACCAGCTTGCGGTCCAGTACCTCCGCCACACGCGGCTCAACATGGCGCCCCCGCACCTCGGCGGAGGTTGGTCCCCCGCCCCCGTTCATTCGCCGTTGCCCGACCAGGGGAAACGGAAGCCGCATTCGCCAAGGCCATAGCCCAGCGTGCCATCGGCAAGGCGGTATTCCATCATGTGCTCGGTCAGCACAAAGGTATCGAGCGGGAAGGTCCAGCTATAGAGGCGGCGACCGGTATAGGCATGAACATCGCCATCGGCATCGACAATGCGCCAATGAACCTCCTTCAAGGTCATCTCGTCGGCTTCATAGACATTGCGGTCCTCGATGCTCTCGATCGGGATCCACTTGCCGTTCTTGGCGATCATTTTCATATAGGCATTGTCGCCCGTGGTGGCGATGCCATGCACGGCTACGATGGACACGCCATTGTCGAACTGCGGCCACGTCAGGCGATAATGGCGCAGGAAATCCCAGTTGCGCGGGCCAACGGCGATATCGCGGAAGCCCTTGCCATCAACCCTGATCACCTCGCCATCGCGCAGGGTGATCGTCCCCTTGACGGTGCAGGTGCCCTCAAGGTGGACATGGGCAATCTCGGCGGCAAAGGCATCGTCCGGCCCGCCCTTGGTGAGATCGATGGAGTCCATCATGGGCATGATGGCTTCCCAGACGAGGTCCACCTTGAAATCGGGCGTATCATAAGTAACACGCGCCGTCTTCAGGGGCTCGATCGCCTTCAGGGTGACGCCGCCCAGTTCCAGTCCATCAACCAGACGCTTGTCGGTATAGGGAAGGTTCATGTTGAGGCGGTTGAACAGCGGCCGGCCATCGCGGAAAAACACGAACCAATTGTTTGCTTCCTTCAGGTTTTCCAGAATGCCGGCGCGGATGAAGGCACCCGTCTTGGTCGCCGGATCATAGAAATTGAAATAGAAGCTCTGGTTCCAGCGTGGATGATCACTTGCCGGGCAATAGCCCTCGGGATTGAGATTGGTGGCCATGTTTCCCCCTGGCGATGGCTGCCTCCGCGTGCCGGGAGGCTTGCCATCAATATCAGTATGCTAGCGTACGGTTTGCAAGTGTTCTTTTGATGACCGCACCCCGCACCTCAAAGGTTCAGGAACTGGCGGGCCGCCCCCTCAGCGAGAGATTGGCGCTCAGCTGCTGAAAGGCCGCAGCTGTCCATGTAACCCACAAGATCCGCCTGCATCAGCGGATAGGGATAATCACCCCCCAGAAAGACCCGCCCGGGTGCCAGTTCACGCACCAGATGCCTGACAAAAGCGGGATCATAGACATTGCTGTCATAGAACAGCCGGGAGGCGTGGGTGCTTGGCCGCTCCACCAGTTTGCCGCTGAAGCCGTCCGTCATGGTCCAGCCACGATCAAGGCGCCCCACCATGGCGCCAAGACCGCCGCCCCCGTGGCTGAAGCCCAGCCGCAGGCGCGGGTAACGCGCGGGGACGCCAGCCAGGATCAGGCTGCTGGCCGCCATGGCCACGTCGAGCGGGAAATGCACAAAGGCCGTGGTCAGCGGGTCCGCCCCGGCCGCCTTGGCACTTACCGGGTGCAGGGCGTGGACAAACACCGCCAGGCCAAGTTCTGCACAGGCCTGCCACACGGGCTCAAACCGGGCGTCACCAAGCTGGACGCCATTTATATTGGAGCCGATTTCAATGCCAAGCAGGCCAAAGCGCTCGATCAGCCTCTCCAGTGCCGCCACGGCCGCAGCCGGATCCTGCATGGGCACCATGCCAAGGCCCGCAAAACGCCCGGGGGCATCGGCCACCATTTCGGCGAGCGCCCCATTCACATGATCGCACAGGGTACCAGCCTCACTCGCCGTAAACCAATAGGACAGCAGTTCCGGCATGGGCGAGAGGACCTGCATGGTGATGCCATCCCTGTCCATGTCCTCCATCCGCCGGCGGGGCGACCATGACCGGTCGTCCAGTTTGCGGAACGGCTTGCCGTCAATCATCAGGCTGGCGTCAGTGGGCCCATGACAGTGCACGCACGGCCAGCGCCCATCAGCCCCCGGATTATCCGGCAGCGTCAGGGGCATGACATGGCAGTGCACATCAATGGCGGTCACAGCATGGTGCTCCCACCATTCACGCTGATCACCTGCCCCGTTACGAAGCGCGCCTCATCCCGGGCGAGGTAGAGGATCATGGAGGAAACCTCCTCCAGTTCCGCCGGCCGCCCCTTTGGGATGACGGTGGTAAAGCGGGTGATATAGGCATCACCCGCCTCCAGCATGCGGCCGATGGCAGGCGTGCGCACCATGCAGGGGGCGACCGTGTTCACGGTGATGTCGTGCCCGGCGAATTCGCGGGCAAGCCCCGTGGTCAGGCCATGCATGCCACCCTTGGCGGCATTATAGGCAGCATGGTCCCACAGGCCGTTGCGCACGGAATCGGCGCCCACATTCACGATCCGCCCATAGTTGCGCGCCACCATATGGGGCAGCGCCTCGCGGCAGGCCCACAGGCAGGTCCACAGATTGCGGTTGACCGTCTCGCGCAGGGTGTCGGGTGTGTGCTCAAGGAAGGGACGGATGATGCCACCGCCCGCATTGTTCACCAGCACATCAATCCGCCCATGGGCGGTGATGGCGGTATCGATCAGGCGTTTTGCCACCACCTCATCGCCCAGGTCGCCCACCACATAAGGCGCGCCGCCAACCTCTGCGGCCAGTTCGGCCAGTTCCTTGCCCATCAGGTCGCCCAGGATCACATGGGCGCCCTCGGCCACCATGGCGCGGGTAACGGTGGCGCCAATGGGGCTGGCTGCGCCCGTGATAACAACGATCTTGTTCTTGAGGCTCATCTCTCAGGCTCCGGCGACGAGGGGTTCGATGCTGCCGACCGAGGCAAAGCGCTTGTCCGGCGCGCCGCCCCAATAGTCGATGGAGTCGAGCCGCATGGGCAGCAGGCGCGGTGGGCGCGGATCCGCCTCGGGGAAGGTTTCCATCCCGAAGCTGTATTCTACCGTCATGCCATCGGGATCGAGAAAATAGAGGAACATCGACTCCGAGGGCGGATGCCGCCCCGGGCCAAAGACGATGTCGGCCCCATTGGCCTTGCAGCGCCACAGCGCCTTACCCACATCGTCCACTTCCGTAACCATGAAATTTACATGGTGGAAGCCGGGCACCGGCGACCCACTGATCCCCAGGCTGTGGTGCAGCGGATTGGGATGGCAGCGCAGGAACGAGACCGCGCCCTCAACCGAATCAGACAGCCGGAAATTCAGCTCGCTTGTCAGAAAAGCCTCTGTCGCCAGCCGGTCCCTTACCCGGAGAACCGTGTGGCCAAGGCGGACAATCTTGGTATGGCTTGGCACAAAGGCACCGCTGGCCGCCGCCATGCCATGAAAGAACTCAAAGGTGGCGCCGCTGTTGGGCTCTGTCGCGCGAAAACCGGCAGCGATGCCGAGGTCGGCCAGTTCATCTTCGGCAATGGTAACCGCTGCAATGCCCTGGCTGGCCATATGGCTGCGGGCAGCCTCAAGGCTGGCCCGGCTTTCCATGCTCCATCCCACCCGCTTCAGGCCAGGCTCAGATGCCTGGCACAACAGGATGTCGTGATGGTGGCCAGTGCACCGGAACATCTGCTGCCCGGGAATGCTGGAGGCGACCGGGGTTAGGCCCACCACCGTTTCATAGAACTGAGCGGACCGGGCAAGGTCAGTCACATTAAGGGCGACGTAACCGAGGCGTTCATAGCGGATATCAGCGACAGCCATGGAGTTTTCCTCTTCTTGGGGGGCCTGCCTAGAGAATGATGCTGACACGCCCCTGTGCCCGCAGACTGTTCATGTCAAGAAGGGAGCGCTTGGCGGCAATCCGCAGGCGGCCCTCCACCAGCACCAGATGATGGCGGTGATGCCCCATGAAGCATTCGGTGCGGTCATTCTTGGAACGATAGGTAACAAAGGCAGAGCCAACCAGCATGCCCCGGCCATCTTCGCCCAGCAGGCGAACATTGCTGACAAGCCTGAGCCCGTCAGAACGGGGAAACTCTGAATGCGCCGTATTTTTTTTCAGGCGCTCCACCCGCTGGCACAGCCGGTGCCAATCATCTGCGATGTAGAACAGGGTGTCGGTGGACTGGACGTTATCTGCAGCGCCAGCTGTTGGCACCTCATAGGTGGCACCTTCGACGAACAGCGCCAGCCATTCGTCAAGGCGCCATTCGTCAAGCAGCGCGGCCTCCTCATAAAGAAGGTCCTCGCAGGCGGCGCGGGTAATGGCGGCACTCATGGTGCCACCCCGGCGCCCAGGCGGCGATCCCATTCCCGCCAGAAGCTGCGCATCTGCGCCTCGTCATCGGCGGCGGGGGAGGATTTCATCATGCCCTTGGAGATGTCGTTCCAGCCGGCCTCCCGGGAATTGCAATAGGCGCGCTGGCACGACTCCAGGGCCTCCACGTCATCAGGCGTGGCAAAGCCGCCCGGCCCGAGGAATTCGAGGAAGTTATACAGGCGCCAGCGCCGCATTTCCGCCGCCTCGTTCTTCGGCGCCAGGGTCCAGGCATTGACCGCAAGCTGGCCGGGCGTGGTCGGATAGAATGTCCGCACCGTAATCGCCATGATGTCGTTGATCACCAGATTGGGGAAGATCACCATATTGCGGTTCAGGCGCGCCATGCGATGGCCGCGCTCTGGCCCGAACAGTTCGACCAGGCGGCGCTCCTTGGCCTCAACCTCTGCCTTGGCATCCTCGCCCCAGGCCTTGATCCACTGCGCCACCGGCCGACCCCAGGGCGCGGGATATTCGACCATGCCATGACCATTGCCGAGGTCGACGCCACGGCTGCGATTATTGTCACCCAGCAGCAGGGGCTGGGTCATGCTGCCCGCCGTATTGGCCAGGTAATCGAAATAGGTGGCGTGGGTGGTGATGGCGTGATAGCCGTCGAAGCTGTTTTCCAGCAACAGCTTCCAGTTTGCCTGGACGCCATATTCCTGGGTGCCGCCGACGATTTCCATGCCGACTTCTGACTGATCGGCCACCAGATCGATAATGGCGGCGGCATCAGCCAGATATTCGATCAGGCCGCAGGCATTGCGGTCGAAATTGACAAACCAGAACCCCCGGTGGCTTTCCAGCCGGGGTACTTCCGTCAGGTTGGCGCAGCCTTGGGCGTTGAAATCGGGGGGATAGTTTCCCTCGGCAATCTGGGTGGCGAAGCGGCCGTTATTGTTGAAGGCCCAGCCATGATAAAAACATTGGAAGCCGAGGGCATTGCCCTTCTTCTCCCGCGCCACCATGGCCCCGCGATGGGGGCAGATGTTCAGGAACGCGTGCACGGCGCCGCCACGGTCGCGGTTGAAGATCAGTTCGCGGCCCGCCACCTGGCGCGTCAGATAATCATTGCGTTCGGGGATCTCGGACTCGTGGCCGACATAGATCCAGCAGCGGTCGAAGATGTTCTCCCGCTCCAGCGACAGGATCGAATCCTGGGTAAAGGCGTCGCGGGCCACGCGGAATGTGTGCTGCGCCCCGTCCTCGCGCACCCAGGGTGACGCACCGCGCCCAACAGCTTGTCCTGCCATGGCCTTGGATCCTCCCGTCGGCGCCTTTTCGTATCCCTGCACCCCGGCGCAAGGATCGCGCGACGGGGGCACCTGCCCGCCGCAGGATGCGAGCCTAGCAGCGGCTTTTCGGGCACGCAATCATTGGTTCAACCATTGCGCCGGCGCAGGACATGCCTGGCACCTTTGCCGGGCTCTTTGCCCTCGGGTGGGGGGCCGGCCAGCGCCGCCTCGGCGGCCAGGATATGGGCGCGCAGGGTCTCGAAATGGGCTTCCAGAACGGCAGATGCCTTGCGGGCCTGGCGGCGGCGCAGGTGCTTCAGGAAGGTGCGCCGCACGTCCGCCAGATCATAGAGGGGATCAGGCTTCACCCGCTCGACAATGCGCGCCACGATCCCGGCCAGCGACTGGCTGACGATCACCAGCGCCCGGTTGCCCGTGGCCGAGGCCAGGATCTCGTAAAAATGGGTGACGTATTCGGTGCGCGCCTTGACCTCGCCCGAGCGTGTCAGGGCATCGACCCGTTCGATATCCGCCTCAAGGGCAGCGAAGTGTTCCTCGGTTGCCCGGGCACAGGCCAGTGTCACCACCAGGCCTTCGAACTGCACCCGCGCCTCGGTCAATTCGTCGATGGTGACATGGCCAAGGTCCACACCGTCCTGGAACGAGCGGGCCACGGCCGTGCGCCCGTCAAGAATGGTCGCCCCACCCGACGCCCCCTTTGTCAGCCGGACGAGGCCCGCGTTCTCAAGGCTGCGCAGCGCTTCGCGCAGAACGTGGCGGCTGATGCCAAGGCTGGCAGAGAGTTCCCGCTCTGGCGGCAACTTGTCACCCGGCGCCAGCACACCTGAGACGATGTCGGCACGAATGCGGGCGCAGACCTCCTCGAACAGGCGGGGGCGCCCGATGCGCGGCGCAGGGCCAGCCTTGCCCGGTTGGCGTTGTGGGGGCGCGGTTACAGGGGTCACAGCCATGGTCCCCGGATGCTAGCACGAGAGAAACGGCTTCGCCCCATGGCGCAGGTGCCGACCCTAGCCAAGGTGGAGTTCGATGCACGTCAGCCCACCGGGGGGCGGGGCTGCGGTTGGCCATAGGTCCACCTCCACCTGCCGGTGCAGGCCGTGTTGGGCAATATAGGTTGCCGCCCGGATGACACCGGCATGGGTAATCCACAGCACCTCGCCCGCTGGCCCGCAGTGCGCCCATTGCTCCTGCAGCGCCAGGCCCACCCGGTCGATCACGTCCTGGGTGCACTCCACGCCGCCAAACCGGTGGCTGGCAAAATCTGCCACCCACAGGTCGATGGCATCGCGGGGAATGGCATCCCAGGATTGAAGCTCGAAGGTGCCGAAATCCATTTCGTTGAGGCGCGGGTCCCTTTGGGCAGGGCCAAGATCAGGGCGCAGAGCGCCAAGCGCCTCTGCCATCTGCCCGGCGCGGCCAAGACCCGAAACCCGCACAGCCAGACCCGCCGGAAGGCTGGCGGCGGCCGCCTGCGCCGCCACCCGGGTCTCGGCCTCATCGGCGGCAACATCGCTTGCGCCATAGCAAAGGCCAGGTGCCAGTTCCACCCGGGCGTGGCGCAAAAGCCAGAGCTTCACGGCGCGATCACCGGCATGGCAAGGGCCAGACCCAGATAGAAAAAGACTTCCGTCACCTGCTGGGTGGCACCTAGGCCATCGCCCGTGAAGCCGTCCAGCCGCCGCTTCAGCAGGCGCCGCATGAACAGGAGGGCCACCACAGCGGCCACACTGGCCCAGAGCCACCAGGGCCCGGGAGAGAGCCAAGCCACCAGCCCAAGCCCTGCACCTGTCCAGCCCAGCGCCACCAGCAAGCTGCCCAGGCTGATCTGGTCGGCCAGGGGTTTGGACTTTGAGTGCGCCGTGTCCCCCACATGGCGAAGTGTGGCCACGATGAACAGCGGCGTCATGCGGGAGGTAACATGGCCTGCAAAGAGGGCCAGCGTCGCCAGCCACAGGCCCGACTGGCCGATCAGCACGAGCAGGCCCGTGCGCGCCAGCAGCACCAGTACAAGGGCAATGGCGCCATAGGTGCCAACCCGGGAATCCTTCATAATGTCCAGCGCACGTTCACGGTCAAGACTGCCGCCAAGGCCATCGCAAAGGTCGGCCAGCCCATCTTCATGAAAGGCCCCCGTCAGCAGGACCCCGAAAATCGTGCTGAAGGCCACCGCCACAAAGAGCCCAGCCCCGCCCACCGGCAAAGCCTGCGCGAGGCCTGCAAAAACGCCGGTTGTCAGCAGGCCCACAATCCAGCCAACGGCCGGGAAATAGGCCGCACTTGCCCGCAACATCGCCGGGCTGAAGCCCACCCAGTCGGCCAGTGGCCCGATAATGGGAATACGCGTGAAGAACTGAACCGCCAGCAGGAAATGGCGCAGGGGCGTGGCAAACATTTTCAGGCCCCATCGCTGCGCTGTGAAACCCCGGCGGAGGCAAAACTTGCCATCTCGGACAGGATCAGACAGGCCGATTGCAGCAGGGGAAACACCAGCGCTGCCCCCGACCCCTCGCCCAGCCGCAGTTCCAGATCAACCAGTGGCGCCTGCCCCAGAAATGCCAGCATGCGGATGTGTGCCTGTTCGGCCGAGCGGTGGGCAAACACACACCGCTCCAGCATGGCTGGCTGCAGGGCGTGGGCCACCAGCACGGCAGCGCCCGTGATGAACCCGTCCACCAGAATGATCCGGTTCTCCGACGCCGCCTGAAGCGCTGCGCCCACCAGCGTGGCGATCTCGAACCCACCAAAGGCGGCCAGTGCTTCCAGCGGCGCCACGGCCTTGTCATGGAGCGCGAGGACAGCGCGCAGCACCTCCAGCTTGCGGGCCACACCCGGCGCATCAAGTCCCGTGCCAGCCCCCACACAGGTGACGATATCCATACCGGCAAGGCGCGCCAGCAGCATGGACGCCGCAGACGTGTTGCCGATGCCCATCTCGCCCAGCAACAGCGTATTGCCGGGCAGTTGGCTGACGATGGCGGCGCCATTGGCCAGGGCCTGCTGGCATTGTTCAGCGGTCATGGCAGGACCAAGCAGCGCATCGGCGGTGCCGGAGGCCGGCTTGGCAATGATCAGCCCGTCGCGGGGGGCGAAATCATGACGCACCCCACAATCGACCACCGTCAGGGCCAGGCCATGCTGGCGCGCCAGCACACTGACGGCGGCACCCCCACCCAGAAAATTCTCCACCATCTGCCAGGTTACATCGCTGGGATAGGCTGAGATGCCCTGGGCGGCCAGCCCATGGTCGGCGGCGCAAACCAGCACCTGTGGCGCCTGCAAGACCGGCGTCCCGGTGCCAAGGACCATGCCAAGCTGATGCGCCAATGCCTCAATCCGACCGAGAGACCCAAGTGGCTTGGTCTTCTGGTCGAGCTTGTCGCGAAGGGCTGCCGAGAGGTCGGGCCGGCCGAGCGGCGCGATTTGGGGGATCCTGAATGCCATGAGCCAATTTCCCTTGGGACTCGGCCAGCAATCAAGTAGGGCGGGCACCCCTTGCCAACAGCGCGGCGGTTGCCTCAGGTCAGGGGCCGGGCTGCAAGGGCGACGCGGGCGAGGTCCTGCAGGGTGGCGGCCTCCATCTTGCGCATGATCTCGGCAATCTCTTCGTCCAGCGCTTCCGCAGCCATCTGCCGCTCTGGTGCGATGACCTCGGCTGCCTTGCCCGCCAGCAGCAGACCCATGATTTCGCGCTGCGCCTGGCTCAGGGTGGCGACGCGCGCGGCCGCCTGCCGCTGACGCTCCTCACGGCGTGAGACGTTGCGCGCGATGTCACCTGCCGTCCTGACCGTGGCAAGCAGTTCGCCGCGCGAGGCAGGCAACTGGATGACATCCGTGGCACCCGCCTTCATGGCTTCCACCGTGGCCACAATCCCCTGCCCCCTGTTCATGCCAACGCAGGCGGTTCTGGGATGGGCCTGCCGGATCTGCCGGATGAAGGCAACGCCATCCCCCGCCGGCTCCCGAAGGGCAACCAGAACACAATCATTCTCACCCGCCACATAGGCTTCAAGAAACTGCCCCTCCTCACGGAAGCGCGTTACCCGGAAACCGGCTTTCCCCAGCATCGCCTCAAGCTGAGAGGCAGCAAGATCCCGTTCATCGACAAGATAGACAATCCCGGGTGGCAGGTGGTCCTCCGATGCGCCTTCTGCCAGCGCCGCCGTGCCCCCCTCCTCCCCGGCCAGCAGGCGCTGTACCATGCTGCCGAGGTCAGCCGCCGTGGCAGGTTTATAGAGGTGGGCGCAGGATTCAGCATGAATGCGCCGCATGGTAGCGATGGTGATATCACCGGTCAGCACCAGACCAGGCAGAATGGCCCCCGTGGAGGCGCGCGCGCGGGCGATGACGTCGAGACCGTTCATGTCACCGGGCAGGTCGAAATCCGCGATGATGGCATCAGGCCGGAGGGCCGCACTCGCCAGAAAGCGCAGCGCCATCTTGCCATCCTCCGTCATTGTCACCAGATGGCCGGCGGCCTCCAGCACCTCGCGCAGGGCTGCAGCAAGATCCGGGTCATCTTCAATCAGAAGAAGGACGGCGGGTCTTGCCTCAACCACAGCCGCAAGAGCGCCCGCCTGACCCAGGGCAGTCTGATGGGCAAAGGGATCCTGCTCGGCGTCAGTAACAGGAGCGGCTTCTGCCAGGGGCACCATGATCGAGAAGACCGACCCGAGACCCAGACGCGATGACACATCAACATCATGGTGCAGCAAGACTCCCAGCCGCCGGACGATAGACAGGCCCAGCCCCAGACCGCGATTGCGCTGGCGGGCGGCATTATCGACCTGATGGAATTCCTGAAATATCAACGACCGGTCAACATCGGAAATCCCGATGCCCGTATCAAAAATCTCGATGCTCAGCCGTTCGCCATGACGCCTGCAGCCAACCAGCACCCTTCCCACGCGCGTGTATTTGAGGGCGTTTGCCAAAAGGTTCCTGATCATCTGTTCCAGAAGGCGGCGATCACTGCGGACAATAAGCGAGGTGCCGACGACCCGAAATCCGATGCCCTGGGCATCGGCCACAGGCTGGAACTCCTGGGCGAGGCGCTGCAGCAGCTCACCAACAGGCACGTCCACAAGAATGGGGACGAGCGTGCCGGCCTCGATCTGGTTGATGTCGAGAAGCACATCCAGCATGGACCGCATCGACAGCAACGCCTCATCAAGACGGATAACCAGGCGCATCGCACGCTCGTCATCAATAATCCGCGTCAGCAGCCCCGTAAGCAGGGTCAGCGTCTGCAGGGGCTGGCGCAGGTCATGACTGGCGGCGCCCAGAAACCTTGATTTTGCGGCACTCGCCTCATCCGCCGCCTGGCGCGCAGCCTCGAGTGCAACATTGATCCGCTTGCTTTCTGATATGTCGGTGAAGGTCATCACCACACCATCAATGATGTCGCCGTCAGCGCGGTAGGGCATGATACGTTGTACATAACACTGCCCGGACTGCGTTTCGATTTCGCGCTCGTTCTCGATGCCGGTTCTCAAAACTTCTGGTGCTGCAACCAGAAAATCCGCCTCCTTTGTAATGGGGCGCAAATCTGAAAGGGGTCGGCCAACATCCGTCGGAAGCAGGTGAAAGATCGCCTGGATTGCCGGGGTGAAAAACCGGATGCGAAAATCACTGTCGAGAAAAAGGGTGGCGACATTTGTGCTGTAAAGAACATTCTGTAGGTCGTTGGAGGTCGTGCGTTGCCGTTCAAGTGTCTCCTGAAGCTGCCCGTTGAGGACGGTCAGTTCTTCGTTGAGGGACTGCAACTCCTCCTGTGAGGTCAGCAATTCCTCGTTGGTCGACTGGTATTCCTCGCTGACCGAAAGACTTTCCGCCAGCATCCGCCGCCGCTCGTCCTCGCCAGCGCGCAGCAGGCCCTGGGCCACGTCCAGATCACGCCGGATTGCGTCCAGCTCATGCTCCAGTTCCAGTTCGCGCGACACTCCCGACAAGGCAGGCGGCGCCCCCTCAGCCCCTGCAGCCCCCTCAGCCCCGACAGCCAGCGGCGCCACAATGAAACAGACCAGCAGGAATGTGTCCGTGCCTGACGTAACCGGTCGCACATCCAGCAGCAGGTTCACCCGCGCGCTGCCCTCACCGATCTGACCGCCCGAGGCGATGATACGCTTGGCATCCTTGGTTGCCCGATGGATTGCGGAACGCAACCGTGGCCGGATTTCAGGCCGTGCCATGGTGAGCACGTCAAGAGATGCCTCCCCCTCGGCAATGCGCAGATAACGGTCGGTTGGACCAATGGAATAGACAATTGCGTTTTTGCCATCGATCACGACCGTCGCCGGGGCGAAATCGCCAATCAGCAGCGTGTTCACCATGCCCGCCAGCGCATTTGGGGGTGGCGGCGCATCAGCTCCCGCCAGCCTCGCCTGTTCGCGGGCCGGAACCTCGCGGATCCTCTCCGCAATCTCTGGCGGTGGACTGGAGGGGGCGGCAAGGCGCTTGTAGATCCGCTCAGCTGGCGCCATCGCCTCAAAGCGGCCGCTGAGCTGCCCGATGGTCTCTGATTTGCCCAGAAGCAGAATTCCGCCATCCCGCAGGGCAAAACACAGGATGCCAATCACCTTCTCCTGCGCCTCAGGCTGCAGATAGATCAGCAGATTACGGCACGACACCATGTCGAGGCGCGAGAACGGCGGGTCCGAAAGCACGTCCTGCACCGTAAAGATAACATTGGCACGCAGTTCCGGGGTCACCTTGTAACCCGTGTCTGTCCGGGTGAAAAAACGCCCCAGACGCTCCTCCGACACATCATCGGTAATCGCCAGCGGATAGCTGCCTTCACGTGCCCGTGCGATCGCCGCGGCATCAAGGTCAGAGGCAAAGACCTGCAGTTTTATCTCGCAGCCCGCTGCGCTCATCGCCTCCATGAAGAGCATGGCAAGGGAATAGGCCTCCTCGCCGGAACTGCAGCCCGGCACCCAGATGCGGACGCCCCGCTCCGTGGGGCTGTTTTCAACAAGGCTCGGCACAACCTCTTGTGCCAGGCAGGCGAAGACCTCGGGATCACGAAAAAACCGGGTGACATTGATCAGCAGATCCTGGGCGAGAAGCTGCGCCTCTCCTTCTTCGCGACGCAGATAATCGAGATAGCGCGGCATTTGCCCCACGGCATATCCGGCAATCAGCATGCGATGCGCGATGCGCCGCTGCAGTGTGCCCCGCTTGTAGAGGGAAAAGTTGTTGCTGGTCCGCTCCCGCAGAATTTGCAGGATGTCGCCCAGGGTCTCTTCTGAAATACCCGTGACGGGGGCGGCTTCTGTCGGCTCCTGCTGGCCAAGGTGCCACTCTGCAAGGGCGTGGGGTATGTCGGCTGCGGCCAGAACAAGGTCCACGGTGCCGGTCGCAACGGCAGCCTTTGGCATGCCACCATATTGCGCAGCCTCAGGGGTCTCGGCGATTACAAGCCCGCCCCGCTCCTTGATCATCCGGACGCCATCACTGCCATCGTCACCCGTTCCAGAAAGAACGACGGCGGCTGCATTTTCGCTGCTGTTGACGGCAAGGGAGTGGAGGAAATGATTGAAGGGCAGACGCACGCTGGTGCCAGACGGGGGACTTGTTACCGAAAAAGCGCCTTCACGCACAGCAAGATATGTACCCGGAGCGATGACATAAAGATGCTCCGGCTCCAGATGCATGGCGTCTGCCGCCTCAACCACGCTTAGGCCCGTATGACTGGAGAGAAGCGCCACGACCAGGCTGTCATGATCTGGGGCAAGATGCTGCACAAAGACAAACGCCATGCCCGTTGGCACAGGCATTGCCCCCAGCAGGGCCATGACAGAATCAAGCCCCCCTGCCGAGGCCCCTATGCCAACAATGCGCAGGTTTCCATGGGCGGAATCCGCATCAGCCACGATGGCTTCCGGCTCCAGCGGGGGCGCGCTCATCTTGTCCGCATCGGGCGTGAGAGCCATGGCATCTCGCAGTGAGGCATGTCTTGATCTTTTGCCTGCTGATGACGCTAGCACGGCAGGCAGGGCAGAGAGGCACATTTCACCGTATACCAAATACCTAATGGGCGCCTGGCAAGGTGACATGAACAGGCTGACCATCTGATACTGATCCATGGCCACCCCCCACCCAGGCTGCAGATGACATGACCAGATGCCGCATCCTCGTGGTCGAGGACGAGCCACTTATCGCGATGTTCCTGCGGGAGTTTCTTGAGTTGATCGGGCACGACGTCTGCGCCGTTGCCACCACCGAGGACGAAGCCGTCGCGGCCACTGGCAAATGGCATCCGACGCTGCTGATCATCGATGAGCATCTCAAGGAAGGATCCGGGCTGGCGGCCATGAAACGCATTGAGTACACAGGTGTCATTCCACACATCTTTGTCAGCGGCGATGTGAAACGCATTCACGATCTGCGGCCCGGATCAGAGGTTCTGCGAAAGCCCTATACCCCCGATGACCTGGAGCAGGCCATCAACAGGACCATGGCCCGATCGGCCACCTCCGAAACAGCCAATCCGGCTGATGCAACGGGCCCCACCTGACCATCTCGTGGCCTGGCCAACCGTTCAGCCGGATCATGTTTATCCTGGCCCACGATTGGCTGAACGCTGTGTTGCGCTGGCATTGCGCCTGGACTTGCTACAAGATCTCTAGGCAGAGCAATAACGCAGCCACCATGACTTGAGTGGATAGAGGCCATGCGCAGAAGAACCTTCCTCGGCGCCCTGGCGCTGGCGACACTGCCAACCCTGGTTGGCCGCCCCCTGCTGGCGGCGACGGTCAAGAAACGGGTCATCGTGATCGGTGCCGGCATGGCGGGGCTTGCGGCCGCAAAAACACTGGCTGACGGCGGCTATGCTGTGACCGTTCTTGAGGCGCGCAGCCGTCTCGGCGGCCGCATCTCCACCAGCACCCTCTGGGCCGATGCCCCCGTCGACCTCGGGGCTAGCTGGATCCACGGGCAGACTGGTAATCCGCTTACGGCGCTGGCGAAAACCATTGGCGCGCCAACCGTCACGACCCTGGAGGATTCCCAGATTGTCTATGACAACAACGGAATCGAGCTGACGACAGCCGGTTACCGGAACCTTGAGTCGCTGCGGACGACGCTTGAGAACGCGGTTGTCAGTGCCCAGAACAACCTCGCTGTAGACCAGAGCCTGCGCTCGGCCATTGATGCCCGGGTGAATTTCGCCAGTCGCACGGCGGCGGACCAGTTGCGCATGAACTATCTGATGAACAGCGACTACGAGCAGGAATATAGCGGGCCAGCCACCTCCCTCTCAGCCATCTGGTTCGATGATGACAGCGCGTATCGCGGCGAAGACCTGCTCTTCACCAAGGGCTATGCGGCCCTGCCTGAATACCTCTCCCGCGGCCTCGACATTCGTTATCAGCAGACCGTAAAGCGGATCCGCAACCCTTCAGCCGGCGCTGCCTCGGTTGAGACACAATCGGGTACATTCACCGCTGACCGCCTGATCATCACCCTGCCGCTTGGGGTTCTCAAAAGCACAGGCGTGACCTTTGACCCGGTGCTGCCAGCAACCAAGACACAGGCCATAGCCAAGCTTGGCATGGGTGTTCTCAACAAGTGCGTGCTGCGCTTCAACCGGGTCTTCTGGGCAGAAAACTATGACTGGCTTGGCTATGTGCCAACCCTCAACGGGCAATGGGCGGAGTGGATCAGCCTGTCCCGCCAGCTTGGCAAGCCAATCCTGGTCGGCTTCAACGCGGCCGATTACGGGCGCCAGATCGAAAGCCTGACGGATGGCCAGATTGTGGCCGGCGCCATGGCAACGCTGCGCAAGATCTATGGCGGCGCCATTCCCGACCCGGTCGGCTATCAGATCACGCGCTGGGCAGGCGACCCGTTGAGCCTGGGGTCCTATTCCTATTTGCCTGTCGGCGCCACGCCCAAGCTGCGCGATACGCTGGCCGCCAGCGTCAACCGCACCCTCTTTTTTGCGGGGGAGGCAACACACCGGCAATATCCCGCCACCGTGCATGGCGCTTATCTCTCTGGCCTGCGCGCGGCACAGGAAGTTGTGTCAGCCGGCTGATCAATCCGGCTCACCCTCCAACATGGCGAGGCAGCCGGCAGGCTCAAGCAAGGCTGCAACCCTGTCCCTTGCCCCGGCATCAAGCCCGGCAAAAGCCTCCCTCAACCAGCCAAGGCACTTGGCCTGATAGGGAAAGGGTTGCTGGGTCCAGGGCTGGCCGGTGATCGAGGTTTGCACCTCGGCGGCACCTGCGGCGACGGCTTTGGCATTGGCCAGCATGACCGGCGGATAGACCTGGCCGATTTCAGCCAGAATGGCCTTGAGCGTTTCCGGCACCTCAGCCACCGAAATCCAATCATCCTCCGCCGGCTCCACGCCCGACTGGTCCTCCATCAGGCCAACCCAGGCGGTAACACGGGGTGCGATCCTGAGGGTCAGGGCCATGGGGGTGGGGTCAAACTCGGCCAATTGGGTCAACTGGCCAAAGACCGCGAAATCAGCGGCCCCGGGACGGTGCCCAAGCAGATAGGGATAAAGCCTCAGATGCGCCTCGAAGGCTTCAAGGAATCGTTGGTAGCTGGCTTCGATCACCGGCCCCGTAACCTCATTTGACCCGACATAGCGCAAGCGCCCAATCTGGCGATCGGCCACAAACCTGCCCAGCCCCGCAAGCTCCTCATCCGGGATCATAAAGCTGCGCCAGCACGGCAGCAGGGCTGCTGCCTTGGCGATATCCGGGGCATAGGACCAGCGATAATGGAACATGGCCTTGGTCAGCCATTCATCGGCATAGTCCTCGATCAGACTGTCGATGAACGCCAGCGCCGGATCCGTGGGGATGACGCTGCGCCCCACATGTTCACGCTCGAGGCGACGGATCAGCGGCGTTGAATCCGTCACCGCCTCAAGCGCTCCAGAGGCAGCGGGCAGATAGAAGGTTGGCAGCAGATGCACCTTGGGCTTGGGCATCGCGGCAGCCTGGACCAGAGACAGGAACCGATAGGCAATCCGCCGATACCGCAGGACTGCCAGCATCTTGCGCGTGTAGGGCGATCCAGGCGCTCCGGACAGGGCGACGGCGTCGGTCATGGTGTTCCTCCAGGGCGCGGTCGCCGCGTTGAACCGGCACCACAATTCCTCAACCCAAGTGCCATATCCCTGCCGTACCGGCAACGACAGGATGACGAGGGCACTCTACATCAGCCTGCGCTGCCGGATCTCGGTGCCGCCAGTTGGCAAGCTGAAGATCATGCCGTCCTCGCCGACGGTGATAGGCCCGCTGAAACGTTTCGGTGCCTCGCCCAGGAATGCTGGATAAAGAATGGGCCGCATCATCGGAGGAATGATGTGGCTCAACACCAGATGCCTTGCGCCGGCGGCCGTCGCCACG
Source organism: Acetobacteraceae bacterium (assembly GCA_947379865.1). Classification (GTDB taxonomy): domain Bacteria; phylum Pseudomonadota; class Alphaproteobacteria; order Zavarziniales; family Zavarziniaceae; genus CANCOY01. Next base: position 30,436 of record CANCOY010000005.1, on the reverse strand, counting down.
TCGGCGGCATCTTCGGGAGAACTGTGATAGCTCAGAATATCACGGGTGATCTGGGCCACACCGGTGTTGCCCTTTGCCACAAATCCCTCGGTCAGCCGCTTGACGATGCGGGGTTGCAGGGCTTCGTGCACCAGCAGGTCACATCCCCGGGCGCCCTCGGCAAGGCTGGTCGAGCGCGCCGTATCGCCACTGATGACCACAGCCCGCCCGCCATAGTCAATGCGATAGCCAACCGCTGGCTCAACCACGCCATGGTCCACCCGTATGGCAGTGATCCGGACGCCATCCTGTTCCAGAACGGCGGTGGTGTTCCCCTGCCCCGCTTCCGGCAGGGCAAAGGCCATGGCAACCGCCCCTGCACCCGACGGGGGCGCGATGGCCGGGCCATGGTGCGCGGTGCGATAGCCAGCATCGAGGGCATAGGCCGTGTTGAAGCCGGCCACGACCTTGTCCACACCAGCCGGCCCATGAACCGGCAGGGGCGAGGTGGCGGCGCCCGTGGTCCAGCGCATCAGCAGAACCGGGCCCATCCCATCTATGTGGTCCGAATGCATATGGGTGAGCAGAACCCCATCCAGTCGCGCATGCGGAATACCCATAAGCGCCAGATTGCGCGCCGCCCACTCTCCCGCATCAACCAGAAACATGTGCTTCCCGGCAATCACCAGGGTGCACGGGCCGGCGCGTTCCGGATCAGGCAAAGGCGAACCGGTGCCGCACAGAACCACATGCAGGCCATCGGGCAGATCGCGTGTGGCATCAAGGCCAACCCGCGCACCTACCAGATTTTCAATCAGGACCATGCCAAGTTCCGCCTGAAAGGCCCTCGCCAAAAGGACGAGGCCAGACAGCAGAAGAACCAGCACCAAAATGATTTTTGCCCATCTCGACATTTCACCACCCTGCCTTGCCCAAGATATGCCTTGCCCGAGATATGCCTTGCCAGAGCCACGCCTGACATTAGCATCAGGCGCACGTCATTTGACCCTGAAAGATCCCATGTCCCATCGTCTTCGCCTCTACGCAATGCCCGGCTCCCTCTATGCCGCAAAGACCCGGGCCTATCTGCGCAAGCAACACATTATCTTTGATGAAATTCCGGTGGGCGACCCGGCTTTCCGCCAGGTCATGAAGACGGTGGGGCGCTTCATCATGCCGGTGATCGAGATGGCGGATGGCACCATTGTCCAGGATAATGTGGACATCATCGACCATGTTGAGGCTTCGGGCCTTGCCATCCTGTCTGCCTATCCGGCAACGCCCGTTCAGCGCATCATCTCGATGATCTTCGAACTGTTCGGTGGCGAAGGGCTGTTGCGGCCGGCCATGCACTATCGCTGGAATTTCGATGATCAGAACCTTGGCTTTCTGCGCCGCGATTTCGTGGCCGCACTGGCGCCTGGGGCCGATGAGGAGCGCGGCGATGCCGTGTTCGCCAATGCAAGCGGCCTGATGCGCAAGGCTGGCAGTGCCTTTGGCGTGACACCTGAAACATTCCACGCCGTTGAAGCCAGCTATGCCCGCTTCCTTGGCCTGTTCAATGCCCATCTCCAGACTGTGCCTTATCTCCTCGGCGGCCAGCCCACCGTCGGCGACTATGGGCTGATCGGGCCACTTTACGCCCATCTTGCCCGCGACCCTGCGCCAGCCAGCCTGATGAAGGCCACGGCCCGCGAGGTCTGGCGCTGGACAGAGCGGATGAATGCGCCAGAACCCGCCCTCGACGGGTTTCGTGACAGGGGCGAAGATCTGATCGCTGATGACCGGATCCCGGAAACACTCCTGCCCCTGCTTGGCTTCATTGCCGAGGACTGGTTACCCGAACTCGCCGCCCACACGGCCTTTGCCAACCAATGGCTGGCGGAAAATCCCGATATCCCTGCCGGTACCAACGGCCTGCCAAACCCCGGCGGCCGCATGATCGGCTTTGCCCCATTTTCGTGGCGCGGGCATGAGATCAGCACCGCCGTCATGCCCTATCGTTTCTGGATGCTGCAACGGATCCAGGATGCCTTTGCTGCCATCACGCCTGAGGCGCAGGCGCGCGTCCGCATCATCCTGGACGATGCTGGCCTTGGCGACATGCTTAGCCTTCGAACCAACCGACGGGTGGAGCGGCGCAATCATCTTGAAGTCTGGGCGTAACCTCAGGCCCCTGCCAGCAACGCCAGGTGTGCAAGGGCCGCAGCAAGGGCCAGCACCAGGGCAACACTCACCCGTGGCCCCAGATAGAATGACACCATCCTCTGGGTCGGGAACGAGAAGGTGGCTGCAGTGCCGAGAATTTTTTCCGGATGCGCCGCAATAAAGGCCGGGTCCATCACGAGATGCATCATGTCACGCCGGCTGCGATAACGCACCGAGCCATAGATCGTCCAGCCCGGATCGGGGGCGGTGTTCCAGGCATCCACATAACCGCCAACCTTACGACCAACAATGACCGGATGACCTCCCTTACGGAAAATCACGGGCATGAAGCGGCTGGAATAGCGCTTCAGGAACTCGATCCCCTTGGCCATCTCGCCCGTCGCAGGATCGCGCACATCACCCATTTCGGCCTTGACCAGATTGAGCATGATGAACTCCTTGCCATCGTCCTGCTCAAGAAATGCGCGCAGAACAGCCGGATCGTTTCCCGTACCGGCAAAACGCCCCTCCATTCGGGTCATGAAGTCATCCACTTCACCGGGCGCAAGCGGCGTGCGCATGCCGTCGTACCAGAGGCGGAAGAACAGATAGGCGACCACCGCCACACCCCAGACAAGATAACCGCTCACCGGCAAACCCTTCCCTTGGACCAGGCCATCCGCGCCCCTTTTGAGGCTGTCAAATCGGGCCATATAGTCAGAATGTGACATTCCACGGTATCATGCGCCATAGATCTTGCCGGCCCGGAAAACATCCCGTGCCAGGGACCGGGGCTGTTGCCCGGCGGGGGGCAATCGATATTCTCTCTGCGGAGTATACTGTTGTTGCATGGGACCGGTTCTGACCGGCGAAGCGAAGATCGAAAGCAATGCCTGGTGGAATCCCCGACGCGCTGATGGAGCCCTTTGCGCCCCGGCCTGATGGCCGCCGCGAGCGCACAAAATCCAGCCGCACCAAGATCATCAATGCCTATATGCTGCTTGTTGAAGCCGGCGAATACGCCCCCATCGCCACGCGTGTTGCAGAGGCTGCAGGTGTGGGTCTGCGGTCGGTGTTCCGCCACTTCGACGACATGGAAAATCTCTATCGCGAAGCCAATGAAAAGCTCGTCGCGCGGGTAACACCCATCATGCTTGAAGAGCCTGCGGGCGTAACATGGAAGGAACGGATGCATTCGGTATGGAACCGACGCGTCCGCATCTATTCCCTGGTGATGCCCTATCGCATCTTTGGCAGCCTGAAGCGTTATGACTCCCCGCAAGCCTTTTCCTATCAGAAGGCTTTTTACGACATTGAAAGTAACACGATTGATGCCGAAGCCCCTGAGTCAGTAAGGGCGGACCGTCTCGTCATGGCTGGACTGAAGGCAACCCTGAGTTTTGATAGCTGGCGCTTCCTCCGCCAGGAACTGGGCCTTGCAGAGGAAGACGCCGCTGCCGTCGTCCGCCAGATGCTGGATGCCAGCCTGCGCGAACTGCCGGAGGTCTGAGGGACCTGACAGGACCACAGGGGCACGGGGTTCAGCGGCGGCATCTAGCGGCGGGCCAGACCCTTGGCCGTCATCCGCCATTTCATCTGGTCAAAGCGATCCTGACCAAAGAATGGCTCCCCGTCGAACACCATGAGGGGGACGCCATAATGGCCTCCCTCGCGCTGGGCGATCTGGGAGGCCTCTATCGCCGCGTCATAGTGCGCCGGATCGGCCGCAACGCTGGCATCAAGCTTAGCCAGATCGAGGCCAGCACGCGCGGTGGCCCGGGCGAGGTGATCGCCTTCATTCCAGCCGTCGACCTCACCACCCCAGATCAGGCGGCTGACCTCATCCAGAAACGGCAGCCCCCTGCCCGCTTCCACGGCCGCCTGGCCCAGCCGGGTCAGCCGATGAATATGGGGCTGGTCTTTGGCAATCGTGCGCGTTGCAAAATCCATCTTGATCGGGTCCGGGCGCGCCCAGCTGAAGGGCAGGCCCAGATACTCGGCCGTGCGATAGACATCGCGCATGAAGTACTGAACCCACAGCGGGTCGTTCTTGTCGAAAAATTCGGGCTGGCGGACGGCGATGGGATAGACCACGCGGACAGTGCAGCGCACGTCATGGTCGCGCTCCAGTTCCACCAGACGCCCAGTCACCAGATAGGAATAGGGTGACCGGAAGGACCAATAAAGATCATAAGAGAGCGTCACCCCAGCGTCCCCCGCGTCTTGATGTTCAGCTGTCCCGCAAGCCCGGCCGCACGATGGCGCGCATGGCAGCAAGGGAGGGGTATTCCGCCAGGGCCACCATATCCCAGAGTTCCTCCACCTCACCCAGCATCAGGCCGGTTACGGGCCCGGCATAACCCTGACGCCCGCCCACCGCCCGGATCATGTCACCAACAGCCTTGCCATAGCGCAGAAAGGCCTCAAAACCCGACAGATGGGCGTCCGACCCATCCGGATAGGCCGCCTTGTCGCGAAATTTCAGCAGGTTGACCATGACGAACGGGCCGTCCTCTGCCCCACCAAAGAAGGCCATCGCCTGCTCCTGGCTGGGGTGGATCTGATTGATGACTTTCACGCTAGCCCCCCTCTTGCCGCCAGTCCCGGAACGGTGTGGCTGGATGTCGGCACTATGAATGCCGATAGGTGTGGAAGCCAGCCACTTTCCCAGCCCGGGGGCTCGTCTGGCGGCGGGGTTGCTTCGGGGGCAACTGGCGCGGAGACTGAGCCCGGAAACAACGACATCCCGAGGGACAAGACATGCAGCCACCCCTGAAGGCCCGCTGGAAGGCTGGCGACGTGACACTCGGTGCCTGGTGCATGATCCCGAGCGCCCTGACGGCAGAGGGGCTGGGCAAGGCCGGCTTCGACTGGGTGCTGGTCGACATGCAGCATGGCTGCATGGACTATCAGACGGCCTCTGAAATGATCCGGGCCATCGACCTGTCACCCGCCGTGCCCCTGGCCCGCGTGCCCTGGAATGATCCCGGTATCATTGGCCGCGTGCTCGACGCCGGCGCACTTGGCGTTGTGATTCCCATGATCCAGACCGTGGACGATGCCAGACGGGCCGTTGAGGCCTGCCTCTATCCCCCACAGGGCCGGCGCAGCTTTGGCCCCATCCGGGTGGGCATGCGCGACGGACCCGGCTATTTCGCCAGCGCCAACGACCGTGTGGCCGTTATCCCCATGATCGAGACGGCCGAAGCCTTTGCCAATGTCGATGCCATCGCCGCCGTGCCCGGCGTAGATGCCCTGTTCGTCGGTCCCTATGATCTTTCGGTCGCCCTTGGCCTGCCGCCCGGCGAGAACGACGGCATTGCCGTCTTCGACCAGGCCCTGGCCACGGTCGTGGCGGCGGCACGCAAAGCGGGTATTGCGCCCGCGATCCTGTCCAGCGCCGGTACTGCTGTCCGGCGCATCGAACAGGGCTTCCAGATGATTTCGGTGGCGACCGACATTTCAACCCTGACCGCTGCCGCCAGTGCGGCCCTTCAGGGTGTGCGGCCGGCAAAGGGGCCGGCCGCCGGATACTGAGAAGAGGTCGACCGTCAGCGGATCAGGTCAGCCCCCGGGTGCGCCCGTGGGAACTTCCGCAGGTGCTCGAGAAAGCGCACCAGCATGCGGTCCTTCTTGGTCAGAAGGCCGCGGGAGAAGCGGGCGAAGTTGAGGATCGGCACGTCCTGGCTGACGATCATCTTCTCCAGGGCCATGCCGGTCTCCAGGCAGTCCTGCACCCGAGCCTCGTCTTCTGGCGTGCCATCTCCCTTGCGGGTGGCAATCACGAAATAGGCGCGGGAGACCCCCGGCCGCGCCATGCCCACAGGCGCCATATAGGCAAACCAGCGGTCGCCAAAGGTCCCATGCTGCAGAAAGATGCTGGTGCCCCAGATGCCGATTTCGTAGTTGACCTTTATGCCACCCATGCCGGGAACCTCGGCATCGATGTGGAAATAGGCCGAATGCGGTGTCCAGACGATGCTTTCTTCCGGCACATCATAAACGAGGCCATGGACCGCCTCGAAATGGTTCCAGTCGAAGGTGTTCGCCATGGTGACCCAGGGGTCATTGTTGATGTCCACATGCAGCAGCACGGGATGGAAGACGAGCTGGTCATCGGGAAGCCCCATGTCCGGCAGGTCCCATGTTGCGGTCTCGCCGTTGAAGGCCCAGATCAGGCCAAAGCGTTCCACTGTCGGATATTTGAGGACACGCGCACCGGCCGGAACCGGGTCACCACAGCCCGTGCGCTGGCACTCACCCTCCTGGTCAAAGGCCCAGCGATGAAAGGGGCATTCAATTTCATTGCCGATCACCCGGCCCGAGCCAAGATGGGCGCCAAGGTGCGGGCAATAGGCGCTGATGACCGAGGCGATCCCGTTTTCACCCCTGAACACCGCCACTTGCCCATCCAGAAAGCCGCGCGCCACCGCCGACATGGGTCCCACTTCATCGCCCCGGCAGATGGGAAACCAGCTCTGGGAGAACAGGCCACCCTCCCCCTCATAGACGACGCCCCGGCCGTGACGCCGATGATCGTTCATGTATTCGTTGAAGATCTGGCCTTGCTGGAAGGTTTCGTTGAACCCGTTCACAGCGGCGTAGAAATGGTCCGAATCCCGATAAGACGGGTCTTCGGGCGGCAGATACATCTTGTCGAGTTCGCTGGCCATGATATCCCCCCGCGCTTTGCAGCATCCGTTAACCGGATTTCACACAGAGCTTAGGCCACGCGACTGAGGGGATGAAAGCTGAAATGTGGCCGCCCCCATCGCTGTGGACGGGGGCGGCCAGGATCTGGAAGAACGCTATTTGTCGGTCATTACGATGATCGAGGAGATGTCGCCCTGGGCCAGCCGTTTGGCGTGGAGGCCGCTGGGCCCGTCCCCGGGCCTTTCGGCAATCAGCGCGTCAAAGGCGGCAAGTGCCGCTGCATCCCCGGCATCCATCAGGGCATAGGCTGCACAATAGCGGGCAGCAAAGCCGTCCTCATCTCCTGCCAGTGGCTCGAAAACCTCAATCGGTTCGGTCTTGCCCTTCAGCACGACGCGGCCGATGGGGCGCATGGCAATACCCTGGCACAGGCGGGCATTGGCGCCGCTGAGGGCGACACGCGTCCCGAAGTACTTGTTCATCCCCTCAAGGCGCGCCGCCGTGTTCACGGCGTCACCCAGAGCGGTGTACTCAAACCGCTCTGCCGCGCCGAAATTGCCGATGCTGGCACTGCCGGTATGCACGCCAATGCGTGTCATGCCAAAGTTCCTGCCTGCCGCAACCTCGCCCGCCAGAAACGCCTCCGAGAAGGCATCAATGGCCAGTCCGCACCGGGCCGCCTGGACGGCATGATCATCCTGATCCTTGGGCGCGTTGAAGATGGCAAACACGGCATCGCCAATGAACTTGTCGACCGTACCACCATGGCTGAAGACGACCTTCACCACGCCGTCGAGATAGCGGTTCATCACATCGGCCAACTGGGCCGCCTCCATGGATTCGGAGATCGTGGTGAAGCCGGCCACGTCGGTAAAGATGAAGGACATCTCACGCCGCTTCGGGTCGAGCGACAGCTTGCTGGGATCCTTGACGATCTCGTCCAGCAAGGCCGGCGACAGGTATTTGGAGAACGCCTGCTGGATGAACTTGCGCTGGTCGCGTTCCTTGCGACCGGTATAGATATCCGTCATCCAGATGCCGAGGCCCAGCGCGACCGTGGGCGACATCAGCGGGATCATTTGCCCCGAATAGCGGAACAGGGCAAAGCCACCGATCCAGAGAACCCCCATCAGGGCAATGCCAAGCAGGCCACGTATCCAAAGTGCAATCTCGACCCGCCCCAGCAGCATGCCCAGCAGGCCCGCAATGCCGAGTGTTACAAGGGCGATGCCCATGCTCCGGCCCGGTGCGGACCGGCCGTCCAGCAACTGGGCAATGGAATGGGCATGAATGACGACGCCCGGCTGAATACCTTCCTTGCCTGACGAGACAGCGCGGAACGGCGTCGCGTGGCGGTCACGGTCACTCAGATCCGCCCCCACCAACACGATCTTGTCCTTGAACCACTTGGCTGGCAGGACCTTCACCAGATGGGAAGCATATTGCTTGAACGGCGTTGTGGCCGAGTCCGGCCGGCCGCGATAGGCGAGGTCGAAATTGTCCCCCAGTTGTGGCGCCGGATAGTCGAGGCGGGCAACCATGGAGGCGGCCACGCCGGGCAGGAAGGTGCCATCGGGCAGGTTCTTGCCCCTGAAAATCCAGCGCGCGACGCCGTCGAACCCGTCTTTCTGAAGGTTGGCAAAGCCGCGCAGGCGCAGGGGAACGAAGTCGTTCAGATACGCCTGCTGTTTTTCCGTGAGGCCTTCATCCGCACCACCATAGCTGACAACAAGCGGGATCCGCGTTTCTTCAAGCACACGCTTGAGGGCGGCGTCCTTTTCCGGCTCCGTTGACTGGTCCAGCAGCACGTCGAGCAGGATCGCGCGGGCGCCCTTTTCCTCGAGCGTATGAATGAGATCAGCAACAAATGCCCGGTCCACCGGCGAGCGATAGGGAAACTGCGCCAGCGTGTCTTCTGTAATCCCGACCACGATGATGTCGGGATGCTGTGGCTCGGGTGGAAGCAGGGTCGCGACCCTGAAATCCATCAGCCATGTTTCCATGGTCCGCAGGAACGGGAGGCCCATGAACAGGCCTCCACCCACACCCGCGCTGAACGCCGCAATCGCCAAAAGGACCAGAACGTCCTTCAGGGCCGGCCGGAGGCTGAAACTCATCCGCCCACCTTGAGGAGTGCACTGCGCTGACGGGCGCAACCCTTGGCTTCAAGCCAGGCTGCCACCATCTTCGGCGCCTTAACACTTGCCGGCATGATATGAACGATCAGTGCCGAGCTGTTGCCATCCATCTCGACGACAAAGGTACCGCCATCAACAAACGGCACGTCCTCTGGCAGTTGCAGCAGTGCTGCGTCCTTGGGCCAGGGTGCCTCGGCATTCCAGCTGCGGTCGGCGGGCATCAGCGCCATCATCGACTCTGCCTCCGCCTTGGCGCGCCACAACACAACCGGGGAACCTGTGGTGATGCACACATCGCCGGCGCGGGTAGCATCGACTACCCATGGGGCCGGCAACGGCGCGGCAACATCGCCAGCCCGAACCGCACCCAGATTGGCCGTGTCAGCACCGCGCGAGGCAACCAGCCCTCCAAGCGACGCACCGATACCCCCGCTACCGCCAGCGGCGGCCGTCGGCACGCCATCGAACGGGCCCACCAGCTTGATCGTGGCCCCATCTTCCGTGATCAGCGTGACGCGGGCGCCTTCAGGCAGCTTCAGCGACTTTGCTGCATCAAGCGACGTGCCTGCCTCAAGGCTGATGCCACTGGCCTCAACCACTACCAGTTCCGCTGCCAGGACGGCATGGGAAGCGGTGCCTAGAAGAACGCTGAGCGCCATAGCCCCAAGCCAGGACGACCGACGGGGGCCGTTACGGGTTGAGGTGATCCTGGATGTGGTGTTCATGATGGCCATGTCCTTGACGTGATACTGGAGTGACGGAGATCAGGGGGTGCGTGCGGCCATACGGCCGTCGCCAACAAGTGTGAAAGCACCCCAGAAAAACGGATGACCCGTGCCGGGGCTGGAGGCCAGTTCAGATTGGGTGGCACTCAGGGCTTCCGAGGGCTGCAGGTTGGGGCTCTTGGCGAGACGATCGAAAAGCCCGGTGGTCAGTTGCACCGTAGGTGCCGAGGGTACCTGCCAATGGGTGACCAGCATGCCTCTCGCCCCGGCATAGAAGAATGCCTCAGCCAGACCAGAGAGAGCGCCACCACCAAAGCGGCCGCCGCCACCCGCTGTGTTACAGGCCGACAGCACCACAAGCTCGGCCTTCAGCCGCAGGGCGGCGACATCAGACGCAGTAAGCAAGCCATCGTCAGCGGCTGAGGCCGGCGAAGACTGCGGCGGCGACAGCGCCAGACCAGGCTCGGACTGGCAATGCAGTTCACCCGGCAAGAGGCCGTGGGTGGCAAAATAGACCACCCGGTACTCGTCAAGCCCAGCCTCGCGGACGGCCTTCTTCGTTACCGCCGCCCCTGTGGTTGTGGATTCCGGGCCGGCGCCAAGGACGGCCGCAACCTTGCGGATTTCATCAGCGGTTTCAGGCAACGGCGCCAGGCCGCGCAGCAGGGCCGGATCGGTCGGCGCCCCCGTGCGACACTCCTGGCCCAAAGCGTCGAGGGCAGCAACACCTGCGGCAGGCCCCCCCTTCCTGCCCTCGAAGGGCGGATTGGCGAAGCCGGCAAATGGCCGGGACGCCGGGGCGCGGCCTTCCAGTTTGCGGATCGTGACGAACGCCGTGACCGAGGGGGCGACGGCCAGCGCATGGCGGCGCATCAGCCAGGCGGCATGGGCATAGTCGCCGGCTGCACTCGGCGGTGCCGTTACCAGAAGGGCTGGCGGCAAGCTGGCAAGTGCCCCATCCGGCACCACCACCAGCCGCTTTTTGCCGGCAAGCGTGGCCTCAACCGGGCCTAGCAGCTTGCGATAGAGCGTGTTGGCGAGAGCAAGGTTATAGGGCGACAGCTTGCCATCCACCGGGGCAAAGGCCGTCCTCAGCTCACGGACGGCATTCGCCAGATCCTCGGCACCCAGATCAATCCGATAGGTCTCAAGACCTTCACGGGTCAGGAGGAAGCCAAAGCCACGAGACGGCGCGAAGGCAAACGAGACCAGTGCCTCGTCTTCGCCCAGCATGCCTGAAATCTGGCTCGCCTTGACGGCCTGAAAGCGGGTCAGGCGGGCATAGCCGGGGAACGCCGCCTGGAGTTCGCGCTCAAGTGTCTTGCCCTCGGCTGTCTTGCTGGCCAGTGTGGCGGCCAGCTGATCCTCAATCTTCTTGTCGCGGCTCTGATCAGGCTTGGCCTGCTCGTCGGCCAGCTGCAGGCGGGCCTTGTCGCGATCGCGGGCAACATCCTGCTGACGGCGTACAAGATCGGCGACCTTGGGATCGTCGGTGGCAAGCCGGGCAGAAGCCCGCGCAATGGTCTGGCCAACAACGCCACTGCGCGCCAACTGGATCGCCTCGAACATCTCGGCGGCAAGCTGCGCCTTTTCCTCGGGCCGCCTTTCGGAAGCGACGACGGCTGCGTCAAGGAATGGGGCAATACGCTCGAACGGCAGCTGAATATTGGCTGAATCGAGCGTGGTGATCATGGTGATCGCGGCCCGGAAGGTATTGACCGCATCGGCATTATGTCCGTAGTCGGCCTGCATCGTGCCAAGTTCAAGGTAGCGCGAGACCACAGGCCAGCTGTCCCCGAACAGCTTGCGCTGGGACTGGATGGCGCGGCGCATCAGGTCGATACCCTCATCGGCCTTTCCCTTGCGGGCCAGGATCTGGCCTTCAAGCGCAAGCAGGCGGCCACGCCACCAGGGTGGCAGGCCACGGGTGCGGTTATAAAAGTCCTTGCCTTCCAGCAGCGCCACCTCGGCAGCCCCGGTCTGCTTGAGGCGCAGCGACTGGGAAGCAACTTCCATCAGATTGCTGACCACATCGGCCCGGACACTTGGCAGATTGCCGAGGCTTTCCGCACTCATGGGCATGCCCTCGTCAGGCTCCATCTCCTTGGCAATGCCACGGCTGATGGCGGCGGCCTCCGTTGCCATGGCCAAAGCCTGTGCCGCCTTGCCTGCAATGCCTGCGTCTACGCCGCGGTAACCGGACAGACGCGACTGCAGCGTCTTGTCGAAGGAGGCCTGAATGAAGGGCTCTGCACGACGGAAAAGCGCCTCAGCCTCCTCGTGCCGTCCCTGGTTACTCACCTCAAGTGCCAGGCTCAGCAGGGTGGCGCCGAGGGCTGGCGCCGTCGGGCCAAGGGCACGTGTCTGAATATCGAGTGCCTTGCGATAGGCTGTCTCGGCAGCAACGTAATTCTCCACCCCGTTGTTCATACGGGCGAGTTCCACGAACTTGCCATAAGCGCCAAGATCGCCCTGGCCGAACTTGAGGGCATCCGCACCCAGGCTGGCTTCAAGCCGCTGGATGGCGCCCAGTTCCGTCTGGCGCCAGGTATCCGAGGCTTTCGCACCAGCGCCCGATTGCAACAGGGCCGGTGCGCGCAGCAGCAGGTCCGTCACGGCAGGAATGCCGCGCACGGTGTAAAGCTTGCCACCAGTAACCTGGGCAATGGCAACATTTGGCCAGCCGCCCGAACGCAGCGCACACGACAGCATCAGGGCCTCGCCACCCTCAGGGGCAGCAATCCATGAGCGGTCCTTGCAGATGATGTCGTTTGCAAGGCCAAGGGACGTGTTGGCAGAAGACTGCAAGCCATCAAGTGCGGTGCGCCGGGCCTGCTGTTCGTCGGGAAGCTGGCTCGAAAGCTCCATGGCCACGACCACGCCGCTCGGCTCCTCCCAGGTGCCACACATCAGATTGTAGCGGTGAACCCCCTTGGCATCGGAGATCGAGATCAGACGACAGTCTTCACCCAGGGTGTTGGTGCCAAGTTGCACGTCTTGTCCGGAGGCCGCCGGGCCATCCGTCGGGCGCAGTTTCCCACTGCAGGCCGAAAGCAGCGGGGCTGACAAAAGCAGCAGGAGCAGGAAGCGGGATAAACGCACGTTGATCACCAGGCCCGTCCGAGGTTGGGGAAATTCGATTGCAAGCCAGTGGCGCCGCCAGCGGTTGCCTGCCCCCCCCGCGGCACCTGGGCAAGAATGCCCGGGATCAGGGGTGTGGCCGTTTCCTCATCAGCACTGCCACTGGCGCCATCTTCACGCGGCGGCGGCTTGTCGCCTTCGGGCGGCGGCGGGGCCTTCTGGACAGCGCCGCCCTTGTCATTCGCCACGACAGCCTGGTCCGGCGCCGGAGCGGGCCCCTGGTTCTCGACCGGGCCCGGTTGCGGATTTTCCTCAGCCGGCGGCGTGCCGTCGCGATCGGTTGTCTGACTGGGCTGCGAGGCGGTGGACGTACCACCATTGTTTGGAGCCGGCGGCGGCGCGCCAAAGGGCTGCGACGATGGCGGCGGAGGCGGCGCTCCATCAAATGAGGCGACGGTCATTGTCTGGTTCAGAACGGAAGCCGTGGGCGCCGATGCTGGCGGCACCCCTGCGGGGGGCGGCGTACCGGCACCAAAGCCCGCACCCGAACCCGGAGGTGGCGGCGGCGGCGGGGCACCCGGCGGAGGGGGCGGCGGCGGCGGCGCTGTTACCGAGCCGGGCAGACCGGGCCCCGATCCGCCGCCGAACACGGGCGGAGCGCCGGTAACGGACAGGTTTCCCTGAACATAGTTGATGACATAGTTCTGAGCCTGCCCGCCCGACACGTCGATAACATAGCTGCCGGCCGGAGAAGTCGAGTTGGCGGTTGTCGAGAAAGTCAGGCCCTGGACAACCGACATCGGGTCGCCAAACAACAGACCCGTATAGCTCGCGGTAAAATTCGGATTCGCTTGGCCAGACTGACGCGAGAAATCGTTTGCGCGTATCGTCAGGGGCGCAGGTGTAATCGCGAGCTGTCCATCCGTATAGGCGATGGTGTAATTTAGAGGGTTAACCGCCTGGGCGCTTACAGTATAGGTACCCACGCCCGACGAGCTTGTGGCCGACGTAGAGAAAGAGATTTGGCCAAAGGTGAGAGGGGTGTCGCCATTTACCAAACCGCCCACATTGACGGAGTACCCATTGAATTGCCCATACTGGCGGGAGTCATTGCCGACAGTGACTGAAGCAAAGGCTTGCTGGGCAAAGATGAGGCGATTGCCAGTGCCGGCAATCACCTCAGGCCCGTCATATATATGGTTGTAAAGGGGCGTACCCGAAAGGCCACCCAGATCAGTTTTATTCGGATCGTTATAGGCCGGCGCATAAATCAGATATCGCCCCGTCGGTGCTGAAACCGCCGTACTTCCAGCCGTATTCTGAAAACGAGTCACGCCAACGAGGACGATCTCGGGATTGGCGGCTGAGCCCGCAGTGATACTGGCGTCACTGCCGATAAAAAATCCGGTGCCCCCCCCGGAACGCATTAAGATATTACCGCCCGCCGATACCTGATCGCTCACAGACAATGAACTTGAAGATTGTATATCTATATTTCCACTTGCCATGATCGCAAATGAAAGGTTAGCGCTACCACTAGATTGGACCGAGAAATTGCCATTAAATTCAAGCGGCACCGAATTAGTGAAGGTTCCCAATGTAACAATTTGGATCCCCGAACCAGAGACAGAGTTATTTTGCCCAAGTAAGATTGAATTTCCCAACAAAGATGTTGCACCGCCGCCAACGATATTAATGTTATTATTCGAAAATACTTGCATAAAACCTGAATTAAGAGATATATTTGAATTCAATATCAGAGAACCACCGCCAGATCCCAGATTAAATTTGAGATTAAGCGGCGCAATTGCCGAAGTAATATCACTGTTAACATTGATGTTTGCAGTTGAAATGAAACTCAGATTCCGAGTGGCCGAGCCGATGTAATTTATAGGCGCGTCGATGAATATGCTGCCGGGAACCGGTCCCTGTCGGTCGTTCGTCGATATGGAAACATCCGCAACCGCAAGCTGGCCAAGCAGATAGCCCGTGCCAATCAATGTCTCAGTGGTGCTTGATGTGTCGAGGCTGCCGCCAGAAACGATGCGTACATCCACAGGGTCAAGCAGCAGGGTGCCCACGAGCCCGGCCTGCGCTGTCAGGTCAACAAACCCTGTGAGTTCGAGCTTCTGCACCGACGATATCTCGGCGGCACCACCGTTGCCGCTGCCGGCGCCCCGGGCCGAACCCTGACCATCAAAACTGGTTTTTGTGGCAGACAGGAAGTCGAGGCGACCTCCGTTGCCACTAACCGTCGCGTCAGCCGAAACAACGGCCCCGGTGCCGATGGAAACTGTGGATGTCGCACGATGATCCGCGTTTGCGGTCATGGCGCCAATCCGAACCGCGCCCCCACCCATGGCACCATCCGCCCTGATCGTGGCGTCATCAACTTCGATGGTGTCAGCATCGATAGCGATATTGCCTCCCCGGCGAGTGGAGGATGATGCATCGACCGTGCCGCTGAGCGAGACATCACCGCCCTCGGCAACCACCATTATCCGCCCACCGACGTTCCGCACGCCGCGGGCCTCGATGATCCCATCTGTGTTGATCACTGAGCCGATAACGTTCTGCACCGAGGCGGCCGTGAGCAGAACGGAGCCGCCATCGGCACTCAACCGGCCACTGTTCTGCACCTCCGCAGGCACCGAACCCTCGGCCATGCGGTAGGACAGGAGCCCGTCACCCTCCAGGTCGAGGGTAAAGGCGTTGGCCCCACCCAGCACGATGTTGCCAAGCCGCGCGTTCACCGCGCCCGTGTTGGAAACCATGGCCGCCGACAGCACGGCATAGCCATCTTCAGCCACATTGATGATGCCCGCATTCTCAACCACAGCACCAGCCTCTGGAGAGGCGCGGGTGAAGTTGAGCATACCTCTCATGAAATCGGCATTGCCGATATCGGACGTCGTCGCAATAAGGCCCGCTGCATCAATGCGTGCGTTGCGGCCAATCAGCACCCCTGCCGGATTGATGAAGACGACCTGGCCGTTGGCACTCACCGTGCCATCGAGGCGGGATGCCTGACCACCGGTGACCCGGTTCAGCAGCAGGGCATGGGAATTGGGCTGGAAAACCTCGAACCGCTCATCCCGACCAAGCGAAAACGAGCGCCAGTCGATGATGGCGCGCCGGCTTGTCTGACGAACCTGTGTCGTGGTCCCGAGGGTTACGGTCGCCTGGCCACCCATCACCGTCGGCCCATCTGGCGAGGCCACGGCAGGAGCAATGCCCAGCGATGTTCCAAGCGCGGTAGACAAGGCGAGAACAAAGCGCAACTGACGCGTGCCACAGCTGCGGCGGGCACATGCATTCAGGGATCTGATCTTCGACATGGCGGATCTCCGGCCCATGGCCGCTTAGCAAGCCAGTGGCGGTTCTTCTTTTAGGACCCAATAGTATTATACCGTAGACTGATTACCAAGCCCGACCGAGGTCGGGGAAATTCTGCAGCAGCCCGGCCACGCCGCCTACTGACGATCCTGTGCGGGCCACCTGGGACAGCACTCCCGGGATGACGGGCTTTGGTGCGTCGTCCTCGGAATTTCCGCTGGCGCCATCCTCACGTGGTGGCGGCGTATCACCTTCCGGGGGCGGCACGGCCTTCACGTCGGTCTTGGCGGACGAGGCCGAGGCAGTGCCATCGGTGCTTGCGGCCTGGCTGTCGCCTTGCTGAACCGGCAAGGCACCGTCGCGGTCGGCCGTCTGGTCCGTCTCTGAGGCGTTGCCACCCGCAGCACCACTGGTGGAGGCCGGGTCGGCCAACACAACAAGCGCGCCATCCACCGAGGCGACGCTCAGGGTCTGGTTCAGCACTGTTGCCGTAGCGCCAGAGGCTATGGGGGCACCTGCAGGGGGTGCCGAGGTGCCACTGCTGCTCCCCCCCACCACGGGCGATAGCACGGTAAAGACCGGGGCGACGATTGGCGGCGGCGCGGTGACGGATACCGGCAGGCTGCTGCCGCCAGTGCCCGAACCACCCAGTGCCGCCTCTGTTACGGTAAGCGTACCGGGCACATAGGTGATCGTGTAATTGAGAGGGTTAAGCGCCTGAGCCGCGATGGTATAGAAACCAACGTTCAATACGCCCGCGCCCGTCGTCTGGTAGAGAATGGTGCCGAAACTGGCGCGTGTGTCGCCGTTTACAAGCCCGGTCACCGTGCTGCTGAACGCGCCTGCCTGGCCGGACTGGCGCGTGGCATTGTTTACCGTGACAGTGGCAAAGGCCTCTTGGGAGAAAATGAGGCGATTACCCGAACCCCCGATCACTTCCGGACCATCATAGATGTGGTTGTAAAGCGGCGTGCCGCCAAGTCCACCAAGGGTCGTAGTTTCACTATTGTAGCTCGGGACATAAATCAGATACCGGCCATTTGGCGCGGAAACCGCCGCACTGCCTGCCATATTCTGGAAACCGTTTACGCCAACAAGCACAATCTGAGGGTTGGAAGCAGAACTGGCAGTGATACTGGCAGTACTGTCAATGTAAAATCCTGCCCCGCCTCCGGACCGCATGAATATATTGCCACCAGCGGCCACCTGGTCGTGTATGGATAATGAGCCTGCCGTCTGAATGTCGATATTTCCACTCGCAGCGACAGCGGATTGCAGATTGACGCCGATGCCTGATTCAACAGTGAAATTACCGTTAAATGCCAATGGGACAAAATTTGTGAACGCTCCAAGCGTTACAATTCTAAACTCTGAACCCGAAGCCGAACCGTTAGCCCCCAGCACGATGGAGTTTGCGGCCACAGATGTTGCACTACTAGCAACAACATTGAGACTATTATTTGAAAAAACACTTATATTCCCAGACAAAACTGCCACATCTGAATCCAAGTTCAGGGATCCACCTCCAGATCCGAGATTGAATTGCACATTAAGTGGTGCATTAGATGATGTAATGTTGGCAGAAACATTAATGTCGGCGGTTGAAACAAATGTCAGATTCCGGGCGGCCGAACCAGTATAGTTAATGGGCGCATAAATGAATATGCTGCCAGGCACAGGCCCCTGCCGGTCAGTCGTCGAGATGGTAAGATCGGCAACCGCGAGTTGGCCAAGCAGATAACCCGTACCGATCTGCGTATCTGCCGTGTAATTGTCATCAAAGCTATTGCCAGAAATAATCCGAATATTTACCGGATCAAGCAGCAGGGTGCCAACGAGCCCGGCCTGTGCGGTCAGGTCAACAAAACCTGTCAATTGAAGCTTCTGCGCCGACGATATCTCAGCTGTACCGCCATTGCCGCTGCCGGCACCGCGTGCCGAGCCCTGGCCATCGAAACGGGTTGTGGCCGCCGACAGGAAGTTGAGATGCCCGCCGTTGCCATCAACCGTCGCGTCAGCTGAAACAACGGCCCCGGTACCAATGGAAACCGTGGATGCGGCGCGATGATCCGCATTCGCGGTCATGGTGCCGATCCGAACCGCCCCCCCACCCGTGGCACCATCCGCCCGGATCGTGGCGTCATCAACGGCTATGGTGTTGGCGTCAATGGCAATGCTGCCACCCTGGCCGGTCGCTGAGCTGGCGTTCAGCGTGCCGCCGATCGAGACGTCGCCGCCTTCGGCCACCACCATGATCCGTCCGCCCACGTTGCGAACACCCTGCGCCGCAATGATCCCGTCGGTGTTGATGACCGAGCCAATCACATTGCGCACCGACGCCACCGTTAGCAGGACCGAGCCACCGGCCGCACTCAGACTGCCGCTGTTCTGCACCGCCGAAGGCACCGACGCCTCTGGCATTCGGTAGGACAGCAGGCCATCCCCCTCAAGGTCGAGGGTGAACGCTGCTACACCGCCCAGCACGATGCTGCCCAAACGCGCATTCACCGCGCCCGTGTTGGAAACCATGGCCGCCGACAGCACCACATAACCGTCATCAGCGACATTGATGATGCCCGCATTCCCAACCGACGCACCGACCACCGATGAGGGGTGGGTGAAGGCAAGAATACCGCCCATGAAATCGGCATTGCCAATGTCAGACGTGGTCGCAATAAGGCCCGCTGCATCAATGCGGGCGTTATGGCCAATCAGCACCCCTGCCGGGTTGATGAAGATGACCTGGCCATTGGCGCTTAGGGTTCCATCGATCTGGGAGGCCTGCCCGCCTGTAACGCGGTTAAGGAGGAGAGCGTGGGCGTTTGGCTGGAGCACCTCAAAGCGCTCATCCCGACCAAGGGAAAACGATCGCCAGTCGATGATGGCGCGCTGGCTGTTTTGGCAAACCTGAGTGGTTGCCCCAAGGGTCACGGTTGCCCGGCCACCCACCACCGACGGGCCATCTGGCGATGCCAGGGCCGGCCCAATGCCCAGTGAGGTTCCGAGCGCCGTTGACAAGGCGAGCAACAGCCGCAACTGACGCATGCCAGTACCAGAGTTTCTTGAGAGGCCTGAGAAAAGCATAATCAACATGCAACGGCCAGTCTTCAGAATGTCGTCGCGACCTCGACAAGAACGCGGGTTCCCACATGCTCGGCACCCGTCACATCGAGTGCACGCAGACGCTGGGCCACTTCAATATTGATTGTCTCGCCACTGGTCAGAACTGTGCGGAAGCCGGCACCGGCAGATGCCAGATGGGGATCCGTCACTGTGGAACGCCAGACCCGGCCCCAGTCATAGAAACTGTAGGCAACCAGGCTTGCCACCCGATCATCATCAAGCACGATCGGATAACGGAGTTCGCCAGATAGCCCCAGGCCGTTGGTACCTGTCAGGTCGCCCGAGTTGTAGCCCCGACCAAAACGTGCGCCGCCAAGGCTGAACTCTTCAGCCGAGAACAAGGGCAGCGCGGAATACTGCGCCGCAACATTGACCGCGAGCGAGAAACCATAGGGCAGATTCTGAACCCGCTGGCTGTCGACCACGAATTTCGAGAAGAATGATCTTGCCCCCGTGCGCGACCCCTCGCCCGCCGAGGCCGAATTGGTGCCGAAGACGGGAACACCCTGAACGATGCCGCCCGTGATGACCGTGCCGCCCTTGAGAAAACCTGCCTCGGCATAGGTTCCCTTGAGGCTTACCGTGCGCCAGTCATCCTTGGTGTAGCGGGCCGACAGCAGGTTGACGACGGAGCTTTGCACCGTCCAGCCAAAATCGATCAGCACGTTCTCGCGCCGCGATCTCACAAGCGGATAGGTAATGTTCTGGCCAATGGAATAGCTCTCGGTGCGGACATCATATTCCGAAAGCGATTCAGCCGGCTTGCCCTTGCTGAATGACCCCGTGATGGTCGAGACCACCCCATCAGAGCCAATGGGCTGAAGGTAACGCATGGTCACCGAACGCTGCCCCGGCGAAGAGGGCGTCCCCGAAAGCGTAATACCGATCTGCTCACCCAGCCCGAACTGGTTGCCGAAGGCGACGTCCGCATAGGAAGTCCACGGGCCGACATAGTCGGTACCACGGTTGGACACGCCCATGGAGGCGACGAGGGGCCGCTCCGATGCCGTCAACACAAGGTCGGCAACCCCTGGCTCTGTTCCGGGCTGCAACACACCGGTTACGGCCATGGCTGGCCTGTCGCCAGCCAGCAGCAGGGCGCGCTCGATGGTGGCAAGGTCGGTGGGATTGCTCTCAAGGATCGGTGAGACCACAGCCCTCAACCGCTCGGCCGTGGCACCTTCCACGCCCTCGACCTCCACCTTGCCCACATGCCCTTCGAGCACGGCGATGCGAATGGTGCCACCGGCAATTTCCTGCGGCGGCACATAGGCGCGGGTCAGGGGATAGCCCAGGGCCAGATACTGGGCCTGAATGGCATCGGCCAAGGCCACCACTTCAGCGAGGCCAATCTTGCGGCCGACGAGTTCCTTGATCAGCGGGTCATAGAAATCGGGGCCGACGAGAGACGCGCCCGTCACGGTGATGCGCTGCAGGACAAACTTCAGACCTGAACCGCTCTTGGCGGTTGAACCCTTGTTCTGGGCCGGAAAGGAGAATTTTACGGCGGCTGATGGCGCCTGCGGGGCCTGCAGCAGCTGGTTGGGGTTAATCGCGCGGCCCGTGTCGATGCTGCCAGGCAGGGCCGGTGGCGCCTGTTGCGCTGCTGCGCCTGTCGCAACCAGACAAAGCGACATGGTCAAAGCCGCCGGCACCCAATGCCTCATTGTTCCACCACGTCGTTTTGGAGTGATCCATTGTGCGGGAGCATAGGTCTTTGCAGGCGCCAACAGGGCCGCTCAATCACCGATCTGGAGGGAGCTGGCGTTGGAATTGGTCCGAACCGGCGCCTATCCGGGGTCCGGACACCGGAAAGTGGTGTATCGGCTGGGCACTGCATATTTCGCTTGCGTAAAGAAAGCCATATGGCAGGATTTCAACGCTCTGGGGGGGGCGCAAATCATGACGCGGCAATCATTTGCAGACATGGACTGTGGCGTTGCCCAGGCGGTGGAACAGATCGGCGACAAGTGGACCCTCCTGATTGTGCGCAATGTTTTTCTTGGCATGACGCGGTTTGATGATTTCGCCGAGCACCTCGGCATTGCCTCGAACATTCTGGCCGGGCGCCTCGACATGCTTGTCCGGCGCGGGATCCTGCAGCGCCGGAAGTTGGAAACCGATGGGCGCGGCCAAGCCTACAAGCTCAGCCCAAAGGGCCTCGATCTCTTCCCCCTGCTGGTCTTTCTCAATCAGTGGGGAGAGAAGTGGATGGGGGAACCGGGCACTGCGCAGGTCGAGTTGTCGGTCCGCGCGACCGGTTGTGCCCTGCGCCCCCTTGAGGTCCTTGCAGACGATGGAACGCCCGTTACGCCCTTCGACACGGTCTTTGGACCGGGAGCTGCGGGCAGTCAGGTGCTGGAGACTGCGCAGGAAATCCTTGCCCGCAGGCAGGCAGCCAGCCCATGACGCAACGTAACAACATCCATGCGCCCTGCCAGACGCCAGGTATCACACCCATCAAGACCTCATCTTCAGGAGACTGACATGCTGAAACTTCACCACGCGCCCAACAGCCGCGCTGGCCGCATTCTCTGGCTGCTTGAAGAACTGGGCCTTCCCTATGAACTGAACCGGATGGACTTCCATCCCCGCGCCCTCAAATCCGATGAACACCGGGCCCGCCATCCACTCGGCCGGGTTCCGGTGCTCGATGACGGCGCGGTAACCATCTATGAGTCGGGCGCCATTGTTGAATATCTGATCGCCCGGCATTCGGATGGTGCCCTGAAGCCGTCGCCCAGTTCTCCACTGTTTCCTGAGTACCTTTAATGGTTCCACTATTGTGAGGGCATGGTGATGCCACCGGTCAACACGATTGTCGTCCAGACAATCCTGCTGCCGCCAGAGCGCCGCAGCGAGGAGGCTCTTGGCCAGGCCCAGCGCCTGTTGACCAAGGCGCTGGAGCCCATGAACGAGGCTGTGGCCGGGCGGGATTACATGATCGGCAATCTGTCTGGCGTCGATTTCATGCTTGGCCATGCGGCCTTCATGTCCCGCCGGCTTGGCTGCATACCCGAGAGCATGAACAATCTGCACGGCTATGTTGACCGCGTGGAAGCTCGCCCCGCCTTCCAGAAGGCCATTCAGACCTGAGGCACCGGCGCAAGAAAACCCGCCTCCGTATTGATTTGGCGTTTCAGGAGACCCCCATGGACACTGGTACCGACCAGCTTCTTTGCGACATCGACAGCAGTGGTGTTGCCACGATCACGCTCAATCGTCCCGACAAGCGGAACGCCCTTTCCGACCAGCTAAGTCCGGCCTTTCGCGAGACGCTGCTGGTGCTTGAGCGGGATCCGGCAGTGCGTTGTGTAATCATTACGGGGGCAGGAAAGGCTTTCTGTTCCGGTGGTGACGTCTCGGGCATGGGTGGCGGGGCCACGCCGGCCAGCGGACCGCCGCCCGGCATCGAGGAGAGCATTCGAAAACTGCAGCAAGGCCAGGAAGGCCTCACCCTGCGTCTCTTTGAGCTGAGCAAGCCCACCATTGCAGCACTTCCCGGCGCCGCTGCAGGTGCAGGATTTTCCATCGCACTTGCCTGCGATCTCAGGATTGCTGCCAGCAGCGCCTTCGTGGCCACAGCCTTCCGCACCATCGGCGCCTCTGGTGACTATGGCGGCAGCTGGCTTCTGACCCAGTTGATCGGCACCAGCCGTGCGCGTGACCTCTATTTCACCGGGAGACGTGTCGCGGCAGAAGAGGCGCTTGCGCTTGGCATCTTCAACGAGGTTGTCCCCGACGACGCACTGCAGGCGCGGGCAAGGGAACTCGCCACGCAGATCGCCTCAGGGCCTCCGATCGCGCTGCGCTTCATGAAGGAAAACCTCAACCGTGCCCTTTCAAGCGACCTGCGTACCTCCATGGCGCTGGAAGCCGACAGGATGGTGCGCTCCATGAAAACCGAAGATCACCGCGCGGCTGTCAAAGCCTTCATGGCCAAGGAAAAGCCGGTGTTCCACGGCCGCTGACTGGTGGCTATGGAATGCCTTGACGCACAAACGGGGACATCGCCCCCATAGGGAGAAGACAGTGATGAAGACCTTTGATTTCTGGTTTGATTTTGGCAGCCCTGCCGCCTACCTCGCCTCGACACAGATTGCCGCCATGGAAAAGGCAAGCGGGGCCAAGGCCAACTGGCGGCCCATGCTGCTGGGCGGCGTATTCCAGGCGACCGGCAACAGCTCACCTGCCACGGTGCCGGCCAAGGGTCGCTACAGTTTTGGCGACTTCAGCCGCTTTGCCAAACGCTATGGCGTACCGCTCAGCGTCAACCCCTTTTTCCCCATCAATACCCTTATGCTGATGCGGGGTGCTGCTGGCATGCAGCGCACGGCCCCGGATCGCTTTACGGAATACTGCCGCACCATGTTCAGCGCCATCTGGATCGAGGCGCTCAATCTCAATGACCCGGCGATCCTGGCAGGGGCCATTGCCCGCGCCGGCTTTGATCCGGCTGCCATGATGGCGCTCTGCAATGATCAGACCACCAAGGATGACCTGAAGGCGGCAACCCAGCTGGCGGTTGAGAAGGGCGTGTTTGGTGCCCCAACGTTCTTTGTTGGCGAGGAGATGTTCTGGGGCCAGGACCGGATCGATTTCGTTCTCGAGGCCCTTGCCTAGCAAGCGTGCTGCCCCGGCGCCACAGGCAATGGGGCAGCATCTTGTATAATTGGTACGCCGACTAAGCAGGCTGATGGTTGTAGAGGGGTAGTGGTCCCGCCCGATGAAGCTGTTTGTATAGAGAGCATCATCATCTGGGACTCCCTCTTGTATCGGAGCCGTAGCATGAAAATCAGGACCCTCTGTTTTGCACTTCTGGCGGCTGTTACTTTTTCGATGACAGTGCCGGCTGTGAACCCAAGCCAGGCGGCAACGGCGGAAGACCTGAACAAGGATGCCGATCAGGCCTTGCAGACGCTGTACCGCACCAGTCCCACGGCTGAGATGTTATCCCACAAGGCCCATGCAATTCTGGTGTTTCCCAGCATCGTGAAGGCTGGCCTGATTTTTGGCGGCGCTTATGGCGAGGGCGTGCTGAAAAAGGGGGGCTCGAACGCTGGCTACTATAACTCCTTCACGGGATCATGGGGCCTGCAGGCAGGCGCGCAGGCCTATAGCTATGCCGTGTTCCTCATGACCGACAAGGCGGCCAGCTATCTTGATCGTTCTGACGGTTGGGAGTTGGGCGTTGGCCCGACGGTCGTCCTTGTTGACCAGGGCCTTGCCAAGAACCTCTCGTCCTCAACCCTCAAGGACGACGCTTATGCCTTCATTTTCAGCCAGCAGGGCCTGATGGCCGGGCTGACAATCGAGGGCACCAAGATTACCAGAATCAAGCGCTGAAGGGCTTGGCAGGCGGCACCGTTCTCGCCACCGGCTAGCCTGCCAGAGCACCCGCTTACCCGGCCCCCTTCAGCTCTCTCCGCCGCCTGACGGCATGACGCACGCCCCATCCTGGGTGGGGCGTGCGTCTTTGCGTCCGCCCCACCTTGATTCGGGACAGCACCACTGTCCAACACCAAAAATAAACGATGGCCCAATCCTTGCAGTTGGAATTCCCGTAGTCCGACTACGGATTTATGCGCCAAAAATATTAGTGATCGGCTACGCTAACGGACGACGTTTGGAACCGTCCCCAAGCAGAGTAAAATCCCGGCATCCGGCAACGGAACGGGGATCCAGGCGAGCAACAGTCACGCGGTCATCTGTCAGGAAAATGTGATGATTTCACTCACCATCAATGGCAAATCCTATGCTGCAGACGTTACGGCCGACACGCCGCTGCTCTGGGTCCTGCGCGATACGCTGGGCCTGACGGGGACCAAATATGGCTGTGGCATCGAGGTTTGCGGTGCATGTACCGTCTGGATCGACGGTTCGGCGGAAAAATCCTGCGACGTCTCGGTAAGCGAGGCCGTCGGCAGGCAGATTACCACGATCGAGGGCCTGTCCCCCACCGGTACCCACGCTGCACAGCTTGCCTGGATCGCCGAACAGGTCCCCCAGTGCGGTTATTGCCAGTCCGGCATGCTGATGGCGACCGCCAAGCTGCTGCGCGAAAACAGCAACCCCAGCGACGCCGCCATCGACTCCGCCATAGGCAATCTGTGCGCCTGTGGCACCTACCCGCGTGTCCGCGCCGCGATCCACCGCGCTGCAGCCCTTCTGGCCAAAAGGTAGATCCCGCCATGAACGAGATATCAACCCCAGAACTGAGCCGGCGTTCCTTCATCAAGGTGGCGGCCGCCTCCAGTGGCGGTCTCATGCTCACCGTCATGCTGCCGCTTGGCGGCCGCGCTGCGCTTGCCGCCGCCGGCACTGTTACCGCCTATGTCTCCATCGCCAGCGACGAGACTGTCACCATCATGGCGCCAGCCCCAGAAATGGGTCAGGGCACCATGTCCACCCTGCCCCAGATCGTGGCCGAGGAACTGTGCGTTGACTGGTCCAAGGTCAAGGTTGCCCAGGCCCCGGCGGGCGCAAGCTATGTCAATACGGTAACCGGCTCACAGCTGGTGGGCGGCAGCATGAGTGTGCGGGGCTATTTCCAGGGCATGCTCAAGGCAGGTGCCACGGCCCGCCAGATGCTGGTGTCCGCAGCCGCCACCCAGTTGGGCACCTCGATTGCCAATTGCACGGTTGCGAATGGCATTGTCACGAACACGCTTAATGGCGCCACGGTAACCTATGGGGCGGTGGCCGCCGCCGCTGCTCTGGTGCCGGTTCCCAGTGACCCGGTCATCCTGTCCAGCACCCGGGGCTACAAACTGGTTGGCACCTCCGCGCCGCGCAAGGACATCCCGTCCAAGACCAATGGCAGCGCCATCTTTGGCATCGACGTGCGCGTACCCGGCATGCTCTATGCTGCGGTCAAACACAGCCCGGTGCTTGGGGGCACGCTGGCATCGACGCCGGCCAAGCCGAGTGGCGCCATCGCCGTTGTTCCCTTCAAGAACGCCGTCGGCGTTGTGGCCAAGGATACCTGGACGGCCTTCAAGGCCCTGAACCAGCTCTCCGTTTCCTGGACACGGCCGGCAACTGCCGCCGCCATGACCGATGCCACCATCCTTGCCACCGCCAATACGCTGATGACCTCTGGCACACCACGCGTGGCGGAGACGGTCGGCAGCCCCACGGCAGGTCTCGCCGCCTCGGCGACCCTGCTGAACATGACCTATACCCTGCCCTATCTTGCCCACGCCTGTCTGGAGCCGTTGAACTGCACGGTGTCCGTTACGCCCACATCATGCGAGATCTGGGCACCAACCCAGGCGCCGGGCATGTGCGTCCAGACGGCGGCCACCATCACCGGGCTGCCGGCAAGCGCCATCAAGGTCAATACGGTTCACATGGGCGGTGGCCTTGGCCGCAAGTTCGAACAGGATTACATCGCCCAGGCGGTGACCATCTCCAAGGCCATGGGCAAGCCGGTGAAGCTGACCTGGCCGCGCTCGGAAGATTTCCGCAACGACCAATATCGCCCCATGGCGGTGACCAAAATTACAGCCGGGCTCGATACCTATGGCAACCCGGTCTATTGGTCGAACCGGATCGTCTCCCAGTCGATCCTTGGGCAGCGCGGCTGGCTGCCTAGCGGTGCCGTCGACAGCCAGGCCGTGGATGGTGCGGTGGGCATGCCCTATGCCATCAACAACCGGTTGGTTGAGTGGGTGCCACACACGGCGACCGTGCCGGTCGGCTTCTGGCGCTCGGTCGGACATTCGATCAACGCCTTTGCGGTGGAATCCGCGATTGACGAGATCGCCACCAAGCTTGGCGTCAACCCGCTGGCCTTCCGCAGGCGCCTGATGGTTGGCAACACGCGCGGCCTCGCCGTTCTCGACAGGGTGGCGGCACTCTCCAACTGGGCGACAACGCCGGCCGCCGGCATAGCCCGTGGCCTTGCCTATCACGAGTCCTTCGGTTCAATCGTGGCCCAGGTGGTGGAGATCCAGCGCGTTGCCGCAACGGCAACAACGGCAGCGACGGTCAAACTGCTGCGGGTATCGGCGGTGATCGACTGTGGTCTGGCGGTAAACCCGGACAATGTCGCGGCCCAGATTCAGGGCGCCGTGATGCAGGGCCTGAGTGCGGCCCTGTGGGACAAGATCGGCTTCAACTCAGGCGTGCCGAACGTGTCCAACTTCAACGCCTATCCGTCCCTGCGCATGCGCCAAGCCCCCCGGATCGACGTTGCGGTGATCAGTACGCCGGGCGCCGCCATCGGCGGTGTTGGCGAACCGGGCGTGCCCCCGGCAGCACCTGCCCTGGCCAATGCCTATGCAGCACTGACGGGCATCCGCCTGCGCAGCCTGCCCATGTCTTCGATCATGACAAACATGGGCGGCGGCGACGACTGACCGGCCTAGCCCGGCCCAAAAGCCTCAAGGACCTGGGCAGGATCACACCGTGATCCTGCCCATTTCGCCGGCCTGATAGCGCCGGATGGCCTGCTGCATCTCTTCGGCGCTGTTGGTGACGAACGGGCCATGGCGGACAATGGGCGCATCCAGCGGATCGCCCCCGATCAAGAGGACCTCCGCCGCACCTGTGGCCGCCATCTGAACCGCGCCCCGTGGCGACAGGACAACCAGATGCCCGGCGGTCACAGCTTCCCCCCCATCAAAGACAACAGAACCAGTCATGACATAGGCGGCCAGTTCGCGGGCATCGGGCACATCAAAGGCCAGACTGCCCCGATCCTGCAGGGAGCCGTGGAGGACCAGCGGATTGCCATGGGTCAGCAGCGGGCCAACCTGCCCGCCCGCCTTGCCAGCCACCAGGCGTGCCCGCGCACCCACACCTTCGAGAACGGGAATTTCCGCCTGCGCAACATGGCGGTAGGCCGGAGCATCCAGTTTGGTGCCGCGCGGCATGTTCAGCCACAGCTGGATGCCATGGATCGTTCCACCTGCGGCCTTGAAGGCGGCATCAGGCCCCTCGTCATGCACGATACCGCGCCCAGCCCGCATCCACTGCACGTCGCCCGGTCCCATGGCACTGCGGTTGCCAAGGCTGTCCTTGTGCTCGAAGCGGCCTTCAAGCAACAGCGACAGGGTCTCTATGCCCGTGTGGGGATGGGCGGAGGCCCCCAGTGCCTGGCCCGGGCCAACGGTGATCGGCCCGAAATGGTCGAGGAAGATCAGCGGGCCAATGGCCTCCGCATAGGCCGACGGCAAGGCACGCCGCACCTCGAAGCCATCGCCTTCAAGGGTGCGAAACGCGGCATAGCCACCCAGTACCTGCCGATTTGATGACCCGGAATTGTTCATTTCAGCTCCCTCTCTGCCGCCATTCCTCGCGCCTGCCCCGAACATGGCGCAGCGAGCCGTCATGCACTAGCATCGCTGCCGCGTTACCCCCCCAAGGGGCAGGCGACGACCAAAAGGGAGGAGTCATCCATGTTTTCGCATATCATGATCGGCACCAACGATCTGACCAAGGCCAAGAGCTTTTACGACGCCGTCCTCGGCACCCTCGGCGTGCCGCCGGCGATGGTCGATGGGCACCGGATTTTCTACATGACCCCCACGGGCATCTTCTCCGTCTCGCAGCCGATCGACGGCAAGCCGGCGACCCATGCCAATGGCGGCACCATCGGCTTTGCAGCCAGCTCGCCCGACCAGGCCAAGGCCTGGCACGATGCCGGCATCGCCCAGGGCGGCACAACCTGTGAAGATCCGCCGGGCGTGCGCGAAGGCGGCATGGGCAAGATGTACCTTGCCTATCTGCGTGACCCGGACGGCAACAAGCTGTGCGCCCTGCACCGCATGTAAGACGACTGGTGGCCGACAGTTTGCTGTCGGCCACACCGTTTTCCGGTGACCAACCAGATGTGGTCGCCGGAAAACATCTCCGGGCACGTGGCCCGGTCCGGGGCTCAGGCCTGCTGGATCGCCGAGAGCATCCACTGCCCGCCACTGGCGCGCATGAACGTCCAGATCTCAGTGGCGACCACCGGCGCCATCCGGTCGCCTGCGACAATCGCCCCATCGTCCAGGGCCACGTCGTAATCGACGTGCTCGAACTCCATGGCGACCGAGGCATAGGCCAGCCCATTTTCTTCCCAGGCCTCGGCAAGGTCGCCCTTCAGCAGGCGCACGTTCTCAACCTTGTTCTGAACGCCGCGGCTGCTATCGGCGGCCAGTTGCTCCCCGAAATACTGCAGCATCTCCGGCGTCACCAGGCGGCGAAGGGCATTGAGATCTGCCTTGCTCCAGGCCGCCTGAACCTCGGCAAGGCGGGCCTCGAAGACGTCGAAATCTGCTGGCGATACCTGCATGTCACGACCCATCGGCACGGGCTGGTGCGACGCATAGGGGGCCTGCTGCGCCGCATTGGCGGTTTGATCAGGCTGATAGGCATTTCCACCGAAGCGGGGCGCAGTTTGGGGTGAGCGGTTGCGAAACCAGTTCATGCCCCAGCGAACCAGCAGGAAGACGAGGCCCAGTTGCAGGAGCAGCCCCAGAATTGAGCCCATGCCCCCGCCCGGACCATAGCCACCCATGCCACCCGAGAAGCCATGGCCAAACAGCATGCCTGCGAGGCCCGCCCCCACAAATCCGCCAAACAGGCCCGACATGAACCCACCACCGCCAAAGCCGGGACGGGAAAAACCGCCCATGGCCGGCGCGGCAAGCCCGGGGGCTGCCGGTGCCGCATAGGCAGGGGCCGGGGTGATCGAACGGGTGAGCGGCGCGGCAACACCCGGTGCCACCGAGGTGCTGGGCGGGGCAGACCAGGTGCGGGTACCCCGGCTGCCAAAGCTGCCGCTGCGCCCGGCACGCGCGTCGGCCGCCGTCGCCACCAGCGACAGGCTGAAACCCAGCAGCACTGCGCAGGCAAGGCTGCCCAGGCGCCGTGACCATTTAGTCTTAGTCGCCATCATCAGAGTCGATCCCATGCCTGTTCGCTCTTCATATGGAGAGTCTCGCCGGCTTTTAAAGCCCTTGGCGGCGGCGGCGCCCCGGCGAATCTCTACCGTTCACTCTACCTTAACGGGATATGGCCAAGACTGGCACGCATGACAAAACGCACATCCCTTACCCATCCACTGCAGATCGCCTCTGTTGCCGCCCACCCCGCACTTGGGCGCGTGGGCGTCACCTTCTGCCCGGGCAAGCGTGACAGTCACGCCATGACGGGGCAGTGGGAACGCAGCCTTGCCATCGACCTTGACGCGGTGCGGGCGTGGGGCGCCCGGGCCGTGGTCACCCTGGTAGAACAAAAGGAACTGGAGATGCTGGGCGT